>CALKAK010000001.1 GCA_937983015.1 uncultured Bacillaceae bacterium
GCGATTACATTTTACCAGAGTATTGTCACTTGTCTCTTATTTTTTTGTTAAAAATGTTGTCGGTTTTTAGTCACCAACACCAAAAATTTTAGATCCAAAAAATTACATCTTGAAAATAGTGATACCCCCTGAGGAAAAACAGGGGGTATTTGAAAAGTCACATTACTGTTTGATACTGCCAGCTGTGATGCCGCCAACGATGTAGCGGGATAGGAAAATGTAGATGAGTAGCAACGGAGCGATCGTTAATGCGATCCCCAAATACATGCTTCCAAACTCGGTTCGATAGAAGTCCGTTTTCAATAGCTGGACGAGCATCGGTAATGTGTACAATTCCTTTTCGGTTAATAGAATCAAAGGCATGATGAAGTTGTTCCATGATGCTACAAAACTAAAGATTCCCATTGTGGCAAGTGCCGGTTGCATTTGGGGTAAGATGATCCGATGGAAAATTTTCAATTCACCTGCACCGTCGATTCGGGCCGAGTCCGGCAAATCTGGATGGTAAATCGTCTCTAGGTATTGCCTCATGAAAAACACCGTTGCCGGCGAGGCGATGGCCGGTACGATCAGAGGGATAAAGCTATTCAACAAGTTCAGCTTATTCATGAATTGATAGAATCCGATCAAACTAACTTGTGTCGGTATCATGATCAATCCAAGAATGATCGCGAATAAAAATTTCTTAAAACGAAATTCATAAGCGATAAAAGCATAAGCTGTCAAAGAAGAAAAGTATAAACTCAAGATCGTTGCACCAGCCGCAATAATAAAGCTGTTGGTAAGTCCACCAAATACATCGAAACCTCTGTCCATGAGGACATTCCAGTTATACGCTAAGTGCTTACCCGGAAAGAGAGATATGCCTTGCCGTATTTGCTCTGTAGAACGGGTAGCGTTAACGAGCACGATCCAAAATGGCACGATACTTAACAATGTCAATAACCCGTAGAAAACATATATCAATATTCTCCGTATTTTTAATTCTAATGTTGCACCTGGCATCTTCTATCAACTTCCTTTCTCGGTTCGATCTCTCAGTACTCGATATACGAGAATGCTCAAGATGATGGAAATGATCAATAACATAACGGATGCCGTTGCCGCGACATTCATGCTCCTGCCACCGGTAAACGCTTGTTTGTAGATGAAGGTCATCATGGTCTCGACACTGTTATCAGGCTGGCCATTTGTTAACAAGAGCGGGATATCGAACATTTGCAGTCCGCCGATCATCGATGTGATCAAAATATATAAAGTGATCGGTTTCATCAAGGGTAAAGTAATGTGCCGGAAAATTTTCCAGTCGTTAGCGCCATCAACCCGGGCCGCCTCAATTAATGATTCATCGATACTCAAAATAGCGGCAACGATGATGATCGTAGTTTGTCCGTACCACATCCAGAATTGAATATACGATACGATCAAGCGAGTGGCCGGAACACTACGGAAGAAGTCAAACGGCTTTTCGAGTAAGCCGATATCTTGCAAAAATAAATTAATCGGCCCTTGAGGGTAGCTGAATAAAGCAGAGTACAATACGGCAATGGATGCTGCAGTGATAATGTTCGGCAAGTAGAAGACGGTCTTGAAAAATTCAGTTCCCCTCATATTTAGCCGTCGACTCGTGAAAGTGTAGGCGAGAAAGAAAGCGAGAATGATCTGCGGGATAAAGTTTACCGTCCACAGAATGAAGGTGTTTCCTACAGATTTCGTAAAAAATGGATTCTGAATAATATTTTTATAGTTTTCCAGACCTACAAAGTTAAATTCAGTGGCCCAGCCTTTTAAATCCGTGAAGGATAACAGAATGGTATAAAGCGTCGGGTATAAATTAAAGGTGATGAAAGCTATAAAAAAGGGTGCGATAAATAGATATGCGTAACGGTGGTACATTGTAAATTTATATTTTTTTCTACCCTTATCCGGTTGGGCGACCGCCTTTGTAGTCATTGATTTCACCTCTTATTTTTGCCTGTCTTATTTAAAGAATTTCTTCGGGATTTTAACAAAAGGATCTATTGATTTAAAGAAAGAGTGTGGTCCGAATCAGGATTTCCTTAAATCCTGTTAGTGGCTGTTCAATTCGTCCCACACTCCCTGTTTTTTCAAATATCAGTACTATATTTAATTTCGCAGGCGAATGATTAATCTACGCTAATATCCGGATATGCGTTTTGAACTGCGGCTTTAAAGTCCTCGATCGCAGTATCCTTATCCACTTCGCCTTTTGAATATGGTGTTAAAGCGTGGTCAATAAATAAACCGTTGATGGTTTGGTCATATTCGGTAATGACCTTGGCCTGAATGTTCGGTACTTGCTCAGCAAAGGCAGCATAGTGGTTTTGACCGCCAAGGAATTCTTCAGAATAATTATCTTTAATCGCATTGACTACATTCATATTGGCGACAAAGTCACCGGTATCTTGTGCCCATTTTGTCAAGAAGTCTTCGTTTACCGTCAAGTAGGCGATGAGATCGGCGGCTTCTTCTTTCATATCAGATGTTTTGGTGATACCGATCCATGTTCCGCCACGGAAGTAAGGAGCAGGACCCATGACCATCCGCCAGTCACCAGCTGTAGTTTCACCGGTGTCAGCGTTTTCAGCGTTTGGTTTCAACCAGTAGTGAAGTCCCCATGTGGGTAAGGTGTAGCCGAAGATGTAATCAGAGGACATTCCAGCGAAATACGCTTCACTTTCACCAGGTGCATCAAGAGTTAGACCTTCTTGGACAAATGTTTTGGCAAGATCCATCAATTCATATAAGCTCTCGTCGATCATCAATTTTCCATCTTCAACCCAACCTGTGGAGCGTGTTCCGTAGTGAGGGAAGAACAAGTCGTTAATGGTGGAAATCATATATACTTCGCCATTTGTGGCTTCTTTTAATTTTACCGCCGTTTCATAGAACTTATTCCAATCACTAATCGCTGCCTGTACCTCTTCAGGTGTTTCTAAACCTAAATATTCCTTCGCCATGCTATCGCGATAGAAGAAGGCTCCTGGTGTGGCCTGCCAGGCGTTTGCAACGAACTCACCATTGGAATTCGTTCCTACTTGGACGACGTAATCAACTGTGGGGTCGATATTACTCATAATTGCATCAAACTGGCTCAAATCTTCAAGCATTCCGGATTCTACATATTTTTTGACGAACATTTGCTCAAGAAATACAACATCCGGTGCGTTATCAGAGCCTAAAATTGGATCGAGTTTCTGTTCAAACTGGTCAGTCGGAGTTTGAACAATTTTTATTTCATAAGGGAGATCCGGATTATCTTTCAGATAATATTCCGTGATCATTTTCTCAGCTTCATCCGTAAAGGACCATACTTCTAAAACATCTTTGCCACCACCATCTGCACTGTCGCCATCACCATCGCCTCCGCCACCTCCACAGGCAGCAAGTACGAGTGCAACAGCAATAGCCATCAAAGCAAGTAACCATTTACGCTTCATTCTTTTCCCTCCATTTTAAACTGGTATTTTTTCATTTCCAGCTATCAGGCTAACAAACTCACAAACACCAAAATATAGCGCTTACATTTTCAATAAAAGAAAATTTTGCAAAAACAAACGAGAAACTGGAGATCTTGCCCCCTTTTTTCTATAGGCTCACCGCCTTTCATGTTTGTCGGATAAACAAACTATTAAAGTTTGTTTATCCGACAAACTATCTTGATATCATCATAATTTATAATTTTACCGATGTCAATAAGTAGTAAATAAAATCCGCTTACATTTTAAATATAGTGAAAAATCTTCTATTTAAATCATACTATAAAAATGTGTCTTTACTTTGATAAAATTGTTAAATAATAGTAAAAAAATTTAAATAAAATGAATTTCTTTAATTAAATTGTAATATATTTTGGAGCGGTTCTCAAGGATTTCCCGGCAAATTTATATATTCACGATCCTTCGTTTATCAGGAGAGTGTGAACTGGTATGAATTATTGCAAAAACAGCCTTGCGAAAAGTAATTTCACAAGGCTGTTTGATATTCAATTTCCAATCAAACTAATCATCGTACCCTCTGTAGATGAAGTAATCGAAGTCTGCCGGCAGTCCTTCACCAGATGTATCGCGGCAGTGCATACCGACGAAGGCACCGGTGAAGAATCCGCCTCCCCGGATATAGTCATCAGATAATTTATAGGAATAGAAATCTATCGGAATTTCATGCCATTCTTCACCGTCAAAGGAATACGAATAGCGATATGTGTGGGTTTTTACATCTACACGCATGTAGACATATTCCACATCATCAGGAACGACGATTTCCTTCCCTTTTAACGGTTGATCGAATGTGAAGTTATCGCAAGTCATGATGTCTAGGATTCGACCTTTTTCTTCATCCCAGGTGATCTGTAAGATCGTCCAGTTTTCTGTGTTGTAATAGTTAACAAGCCCAGCCCCTTGCTGGAATGTCTCCGGACGGAAGGCCACTTTCGTTTCCGCGGTGAAATTGAAATGCTGCCAGCGACGGGCTACAAAAGCCTGAGTGAATTTAGAAGTCAAGGATTCACGACCGTAAAGGCGCAAATGCCCTGGACGATCTTTATTCAAACTCATGATGTCTTCGCCTAGGGGAATTCGTAATGTTTGGAAATGCAAGTTCAATTGATCGGAATCGAAATCATCTTTTTCCGGATAATCCGGTTCCCATTTCACTTCCGCCATCTTAGGCCCGTCAATTACGAGAGATGGTTGATTCCCACCAACGACATACGGCCAGCCATCTTTCCATTCTAAACGCTGAATAGCGGTTTCTCTTCCTAACGGACAGAAACCACGTGGATGAAGGAGCGGTTCATGTTCTGTCTTAGGTAATGGCCGCCCTGTTAAGTGGACGAGGAACCACTCATCCGTATGCGTATGCACCATCGAAGCGTGCCCCGCTTTTTGCAGTGGATTGTGCGGATATGGGTAAGAAGTGATTAAGGGATTATCAGGGTGAACTTCATACGGTCCATCAATATTTTTCGAACGGGCGAGAGTTACCTGGTGCTCAAAACGAGTTCCACCTTCTGCGGTCATCAGATAATAGTAGCCATTGATCTTGTAAAGATGTGGAGCCTCAGTGAGTTTCGCATCAGTACCTTTAAAAATGATCTTCTTCGGACCGACGAGTTTTTGTTTTTCCGGATCGTATTCTTGTAAAACGATACCGTAGAAATTATGATGCCCGACCCGGTGGTCCCAGTACATATTCACCAAGTATTTACGCCCGTCATCATCATGGAATAATGAAGGATCAAATCCACTGCCGTTTAAATAAATCGGCTCTGACCATTCACCATCGATGGTTTCACAGGTAACGAGATAGTTATGACAGTCTTTCCACTGACCCTCAGTTACTTTTACATCCGTGTAAATTAACCAGAATTTCCCGTCAGCATAGGATAATTGGGGAGCCCAAACACCGCCAGAATTCGGGTTTCCTTTCATGTCTAATTGGCTCACACGATTTAAGGGTCTGGAGACTAAACGCCAGTTTTTTAAATCCTTTGAATGGTAAATACCTACACCCGGAAACCACTCGAAAGTGGAAACAGCGATATAATAGTCTTCTCCTACCCGACAAATCGAGGGATCAGGATTAAAACCGGTTAAAATAGGGTTTTTGATTTTCAACAAATTGGCTCACCTCATCTAGAAATTTTATTTTCTATTAATTTCTAAAAGGATGTAAACGTTGGTTTAACTCTTTTGTGTTCGCATAAATATCACGATAAATCTTGAACAACTCTTGATATTTTTTTACATTTTCTGGATCCGGGGTGTATTCCTCAACAACATCGATGAACTGATCAGCGCATTCTTGCAGGCTGTTGAACCATCCACAACCGTAAGCAGCAAGCATCGCCGCGCCGAGCCCCGGTCCTTGTTCGCTGGCCAATTTAAACACTTTCGCATTGAAGATGTCCGCTTGAATCTGCAGCCAAGTTTTATTTTTCGCACCGCCGCCGATGGAAATCACGGTATCCACAGTTTTTCCAGCTTCACGGAAGACCTCGATCGACTCGTGTAATGAGAAAGTGATCCCTTCGATGACGGCCCTTACAAAGTGTTTCAGCGTATGACCCGAATCAACACCGATAAAGCTACCGCGTATTTGTGAATCCGCATGCGGTGTACGTTCGCCGACAATATACGGAGTAAATAAGAGACCCGATGAACCTACCGGAATCTCTTCTATCCCCTCTAGAAATTCATCGAAATCCAAATCTTTCGCAAAAGTATCTTTAAACCAGCTTAAACTGTAACCAGCAGCAAGCGTGACACCCATCGTGTAGTACGCATCGGTTTCTGCGTGGTTAAAATAGTGCACCTTACCTTGAAAATCCTTCGTGCTCGTTGGTTCATAGGAAAGGACAACACCAGATGTTCCTATGCTGCACAAAGTTTTTCCTTCTGAAAGAATCCCTGCACCGATGGCACCGCAGGCATTATCCGCCCCACCGGCGAACACTTTCGTCTTTTCACTCAAACCGGTTTTTTCAGCAAATTCCTTCGTCACTGTACCGACAAAATCACTTGATTCAACGAGAGGCGGGCAGAGGGAAACAGGGATGTCAAGTAATTCACAAAGTTCTTCGCTCCATTTTTTCGCGGCTATATCGAGTAACAGCGTCCCCGCTGCATCGGAATAATCCATATGAATTTGTCCTGTCATCGCGAAACGCACATAGTCTTTCGGCAACAGAAAAACTTTAGCTTTAGCGAAAATCTCGGGTTCATATTGTTTCACCCACAAGATTTTCGGCAGGGTGAATCCTTCCAGAGCCCTATTTTTGGTGATCGCAAGTAACTTTTTCTCACCGACAATATCATAAATTTGCCTGCACTGTTCCGTTGTCCGCGTATCATTCCATAAGATCGCATTCCGCAAGACATTGTAATTTTCATCCAGGAGTACGAGACCGTGCATTTGTCCAGAAAAACTGATGCCTTCAATATCTTCTGGATCATAATCCGCAATCAGCTCTTTGATCGCAGCTGTGGTTTGCTCGACCCAATCGTGCGGATTTTGTTCATTGTAACCGGATCTTTCTTGGATCAACGGATACGGCTTGGAGACTTCATTGACCACATCTCCTGCTTTACTTACGAGCAAGACCTTGACGGAACTCGTTCCGAGGTCCACGCCAATGACGTATTTCATTGTATCATTCTCCCATTCTAAAAATAATTGTTTTCGAAAATAGCTGAACTCACAAAGGAAGTTCAGCTATTTTCGAACTATCTATATAAAAAGGGGGTATGGTAAGCGAAATTAGAATGTTGTTAGCAAATACTGATTGATGGTGGCACGTAATTCTTCTAGTTTGCCAGATTCGTTTTTGATCTCAGGCAATTCTAACGCATATTTTTCTAAAGTATGGAAATTCGCTTTACCTTCAACGATTTCTTTACCGATACCTTCTGTATAGCTCTTATAACGTTCGGCGATGAAGTTGTCGATCACACCATCTTCAATCAAGCGGTGTGCAACTTTCAAGCCGACCGCAAAACCATCCATACCGGCGATATGTGCACGGAATAGATCTTCCGGTTCAAAGGAACCACGGCGTACTTTGGCATCGAAGTTCAAACCGCCTTTGCCCAATCCACCGTTTTTAATGACCTCATACATGGCCAGGGTTGTTGAGTACAGGTTGGTCGGGAACTCGTCCGTATCCCAGCCGAGGAGCAAATCTCCTTGGTTAGCATCGATCGAACCGAGCATGCCATGGATGCGGGCTACACGTAATTCATGTTCGAAGGTATGTCCGGCTAATGTAGCGTGGTTCGCTTCGATATTAAATTTGAAATGATCGACGAGGTCATATTTTTGCAAGAATGCTAAACCTGTAGCAACATCGAAGTCATATTGATGTTTGGTTGGTTCTTTCGGCTTCGGTTCGATCAAGAACTGTCCTTCAAAGCCAATCTCTTTCGCATAATCTACAGCCATATGGAAAAATCTGGCAAGATTATCTTGTTCAAATTTCAGGTCTGTATTCAACAAGGATTCGTATCCTTCACGTCCACCCCAGAACACGTAGTTCTGTGCATTGAGCCGTTTGGCAATTTCTAAATTCTTTTTCACGATCGCAGCAGCGGTAGCGAAAACATCAGCGTTGCAAGAAGTTGCGGCGCCATGGACGAAACGAGGGTGGCTGAACAGGTTCGCCGTATTCCAGAGCAACTTTGTCTTGCTCGTTTTCATATACTCTTCGATCATGTCGACAATTTCGTCCAAATTCTTGAAGAACTCTTTCAATGAATCTCCTTCTGGGGCTATGTCCACATCATGGAAGCAGAAGAACGGAACGTTCAATTTTTCAAAGAATTCGAAGGCCGCCTCTACACGAGCTTTGGCAAGATCCATTCCTTGATAACGGTCCCAGGGACGGATCATGTTCCCGCGTCCGAAAGGATCGGTACCGTCAAATGTAAAGGTATGCCAGTAAGCTACAGAAAAGCGCAACCACTCTTCCATCGTGCGATCGCCGACTTTTTCCTCGGGATTATAGAACTTGAATGAAAACGGATTTTTTGATGTTGGCCCTTCATAGTTAATTTTGGAAACGTTTTCGAAGAATGCCATGGTTATCCTCCCTTTTCAAAAGTTATTATGTATGAAATTCAATATCTGTTTCGATTATAACACAATAACAATAGTTTGTCTATTGCATAAACTAACTTACTTTCTTAAATTTTTATAACAAATATTTTAAAAAATAATTTTAGATTTGAACGGAAGCGTAAAAAATATATGGTTTTTTCTTTTCTCATATAAATATCGTTAGATTCCCAAAATAATCTAGTTTTCATGAGGATGGCTTACAGACAACACGATAAATTTTTCACATCGAAGTTAACTGTCATTTTTTAGAAATTTAAAATCAGTTGATCAGAATTTAGATAAAATTGCAATCACCTGTTATTAAGAATATTTTCTATCGCCCGTTATCGCGATCGAAAAAGCAGTGGAACTTATCAGTGGGGTGAAGACGAGCATGGTAAAACATTCACTCCAACCAGCTGAACTACCATGCTCGTCTTGATATGATCAATAGAGTATTTTTCCGATATTTGGGTTTACCTCATCACTAATTGTTCCGTTACCGCTTATTATGTTTGTGAAAACAAGATTAAGAGAATTCTCTACCAATTAAGAATCACTACGCGAGATTTCTTTTTTTACTATAGATGTCTAACCAAACGGCAAATAAGAGGATGGACCTACGTCAATATTTTGGACACAAATAGTTTAGTATTTTATCCAGTGGATCGCTATCATTTTTCATGGCTTTACATGTTTTGGCAGGCATGATAATTGGTAGGCAAGGCCATAATGGAGCTATGGTGGCTGAAGCCATCAGACATTGTCTC
>CALKAK010000002.1 GCA_937983015.1 uncultured Bacillaceae bacterium
ATTATATATGCGATTATCTTCTTTATATTGGGCTTTTTCCTCTATGCGACCATGGCCGCACTGTTTGGTTCGCTGGCAAGTCGTACGGAGGATGTCCCCCAGTTGATCGCGCCCATGAGCTGGTTAGTGGTACTCGGGTTCCTGTTCGCCACATTTGGCTCGATCTTTTCACCTGATGCGACTTTCCTTGCGATTGTGTCCTATATACCTTTTTTCACGCCAATGGTCATGTTCATGCGTGTCGGGATTTTAGACTTGCCGTTCTGGGAACCACTACTGGGAATCACCCTGATGATCATCAGTATCGTTATTCTCGGTATTTTCGCAGCGAGAGTGTATAAAGGCGGCGTCCTTATGTATGGGAATACCAGCTCTTTAAAAGACATTAAAACAGCTTTACAATTAGGAAAACGAAATAGTTAAGAGAAATAGGCAGGTGGAGGAAAGATCCTCCCCCTGCTTTTTGGTTTTTCCTAAGTTTAGGATTTAATGGGATGATCCTTGCAGGGGCGAAGATCCTGATCGGGAAAATTTTGTAATGATTTTTCGAAGCATAAATGAGAACATGCATTCGGTATGGAAAGATGGTAAAATGGATGGAAGAATGGAAAAAGCGAGTGAGCGTGCATGAAACAAATACGTTTCATTCATTGTGCCGATCTTCATCTCGGTACTCCCTTCGTTGGCATACGACATTTACCACAACGAATTTATGAAGAAATTCGTTCCGCCACAGAACGTTCTTTCACAAAAATCGTCGACCTGGCCATTGAAAAACGGGTCGATTTTATGATCATCGCGGGCGATCTTTATGATGGCGAAGACCGAAATATTCGTGCGCAGCTTTTTTTCCGGCGGCAGATGGAACGGCTGGGGAAAGAACAAATACCGGTTTTTGTCGTGCACGGCAATCATGATCACCTGGGAGGGAACTGGACGAAACTGAAATGGCCGGACAATGTGCATATTTTTCCGGAGCAGGTTACAAAAAAACGGTATATCACATCAAAAGGAGTTGTCTGCCATCTATACGGTTTCAGCTATCCGAAAGCCCATGTCGGGGAAAAGATGATCGGTCATTATCAAAAAGAACAAGGGGCCGATTTTCACATCGGGATTTTACATGGACATGATTCAAATGATGTTCTCCACGATCCGTATGCCCCTTTCACAATACAGGAGCTGAAGGAAAAAGAGTTCGATTATTGGGCGCTCGGTCATATTCATCGCCGGCAAATCCTCGCAAAAGAACCATTGATCGCCTATCCTGGTAATATACAAGGGCGGAATAAGAAAGAAACGGGGGATAAGGGTTGTTATTTTGTGACCTTAACTGAAACGGGAACAGAAGCGGAATTCATCGCTACTGCACCGGTCATTTGGGAGCAGGTTGAACTCAAAAATCCTGTTAAAAGTTTTGATGATCTGTACGAAGAATGCCTCGCCATAAAAGAGCGAATGAAACAAAGAGGGAAACATACCTTGCTTGAAATTACAGCGAACCGGGAGTTTCTTCATCCGGATGTGGAACCGTGGTTTCATTCGGAAGAGCTTTTAGAAATTTTGCAAGAAGGTGAGGAAGCAGAACCGGTATTTGCCTGGATTTATTCCTTCGGTATCGTGGAAACCTTCCAGGCAGCAGCGGTAGCAAACGATCATTTTTTCCAGGAAATGGAGAAAGTTTTTTCAGAATTACAAGGTTTGAGCGAGCCGCTGGCGCCCCTTTATACTCATCCGCGAGCAAGAAAGTTCTTAGACACGTTAACGAAACGAGAAGAGTTGGAAATTATGGATCGGGCCAGACAACTTCTCTATTGGTATTTACAGGGGCAGGAGGGGGATGACCGTGTACATTAAAGATATTCATATATACGGCTACGGGAAATTTGAAAATTTTCGTATCACTGATATCGGACCGCTAAAGGTTATCTATGGCATGAACGAAGCGGGGAAAACGACGATCATGTCATTCATCCATAGTATTTTATTCGGATTTCCCACCCGTCAACAAAATGAATTGCGTTATGAACCGAAGAATCATGCCAAATACGGGGGCCAGATTGTCTTATTTGATGAAGAATACGGCGATGTGACGATCGAACGGGTGAAAGGTAAAGCAAGTGGCGATGTAACGGTCACCCTCGCTGATGGCAGGCGCGGAGGAGAGGAATTATTAACGGAACTTTTACGGGGAATGGATAAAGCCACGTATCAAGCGATTTACTCCTTTAATATCCATAGTCTCCAAGAAGTCCATAAATTGAAAGGGGAAGACCTGAACCGGTATTTATTTTCCGCAAGTGCCGTTGGCTCCGATCGCTTGCTGGAAGCAGAGAACTTGCTAAAAAAAGAACAGGATCAATTGTTTCGTCCTTATGGTAAAAAACCGGAACTGAACCGCCAACTTGAAAAGTTACAAGAAATCGATAGGCGATTAACCGCGGCGAGACAGAATAACGATCGTTACACAGAATTAATCCGAGAACAGGAGAGAATCGAGCGCGCAATAAATCAGTTACGAAAAGAAGTGGAACAAATCAACCACGACATACAAGCAAAAAGCGACTGGAATCGTGCCTATCCGTATATCAAAGAAAAGCGAGAACTGGAAAACGAGTTAAGCACGATCGGTAATCCCCCCTTTCCTCGCGATGGACTCAGACGGTTGGAACAGTTCGAAAATGAGCTGGTCGCAGTAAAGGAAAGACTGGCCCGGCGCGAAGAGGAAGCCGCCCGATTACAGGAAGAGATGGCCGCGATAAAAGTACGGGAAGAGATTTTGAAGCAGGAAGAAGCGATAACGACGATCGTTGAAGGTCTTCCGGCATACCGTCAAGAAGAAGAACAACGGCGGCAAATCGAATCCCGTTTAGCCGGAGTGCGCGAAGATCTAGACCGGTTTTATGATTATCTTGGTTTCCGTTTACCAGAAGAAAAGATCCTGTCGTTAAATCTAGGTCTTGCGGTGAAGAATCGCATTCTCCATTTAGAACGGGAGCGGGACCATTTATTGCGGCAAAAAGAGGAACTGGAAAAAACGGAACGGGATCTGCAAACGAGGCTGGAGCATGTGGAAAAGTTTTTACGAGAATTGCAAACTAGGAGAATCAAAGATGAAGAAAGGCGTGAACTGGAAAACGCTATTGCATCCAGCAAAGAGCTGGAACGATTAGAGCTGGAACGTCAGTGGGTTGATGCGCGCTGGAACGAGATAAAGAAAAAGTCTGCCCGGAAAGCCAGGCCCCTATTTCCCATGGTCGCGTACATTTTATTATTCCTTGGTGCGATTTTCTATCTCGTTTTCGCCAAAGCTTATGAACTGTTCGTTCCGATCTTGCTTTTCTTTCCCTTGATGATTTTATTCTTTTTTATGTTCCAGCGGAAAAATCAACATCTCAATAAAGAAATGGAAGCAGATTTAGCCAGGCGGCGTGATGAGATTGCGAAACAATTGGAACGGATGCAAGGTCTAAAAGAAAAAGTAGATATGGCCAGGGAAAAACTTGAGGCAGACCGGGAACTTGCGCAAAGAATAGAAATTGAACAGATTCAACTTCGGCAACTAGAAGAACAATTTAATGTTGTCATTCAAAATTTTTCCCGCTGGGAGAGGGATTACAAAAATGTGGAAGAGCAGATTCTCGCCCTTGGCGAAACCCTTGCATTACCGAACCAACTTGCTAAAAATCACTTATTAGCAAGTTATGAATTACTCGTTGCGATTAAAGATAAGATCATCGAGCTCGGGAAGCTCGTCAATCAGCTTAAAGAAGTCAACCACCGTCTAGCAAGTAGGGAAAAAGCATTTGATGAATTACATCTTCCATTAGATCTTGCGGGTACCAACTTCCCGGAAAAAGTTCATACTTTAAAAACCATACTTGCCGGAGAACAAAAAAAGCAGGAAAAATTACGTGCGAAACAGGAAAAATACCGGGAATTGATGGCGGAGATCACGGAATACCGTGAAGAACGGCAAATCATTGACGCGCAAATAGAACAGTTACTGAAGGAAGCCGGGGTTAAAACGAAGGAAGAATTTTATAAACGGGCAGAAAAAGTCGAACGGCGCAAGGAAATATTGGAGCGGCTCCAGTTGCTCGAAGAACAGCTCGCGCGAATTCCTTATCGGCCTCCTGCGGATGAACGACTGGAGCCGGTGGATGAGTCCATTTTTTACGAGCTGGAGCGGGAAAAAGAAAAACGGACAAAAGAAATTGAAAAACTAGAACGAATGCGCGCAAGCATCATTCATGAGATTCAGCAAATTGAAGAGGGCGGCACGTATACGGATCTTTTACATGAGTACTACCAGGAAAAACATCACTTCAATGAACTGGCTAAAGAATGGGCCGTTTATCGTTTGAGTGCCTATATTCTGGCGAAAACTACGGCAACTTATAAAGAGGAACGGTTACCGGAACTGCTTAAAAGGGCGGAGTCTCTATTTCAGTCGATCACCGGCGGGGAGTACCGGAACATTCACCTCGATCCGGAACAGGATGTGTTTTATGTCCGACGAAAAGATGGAATGATGTTTGCGCCGCAAGAATTGAGCCAGGCTACACAGGAACAATTATATATCAGCATCCGTCTTGCTCTAGTTCTCGTGATGAATGAACGAATTCAGCTGCCCATTTTGATCGATGATGGCTTCGTCAATTTTGATGAAGAACGGCTGGATCAAATGATCCGTGTGCTTAAAAATGCCGAGCAACAGGTCATTTTATTCACCTGTCACAAGAGGATCGTAGAAAAATTCCCTGAGGAGACGATACTTCGCTTACCGGAGACGTAACATTCCCTCGTTGCGGTAAATATGCCCGCGATATGGTATACTTTTTACATGTTTATGCACTTGGGGAGTTAATGAACGGGAGGTTACATGATGAAAAACGGCATTCGCTCCTATGCCGTGGGCGATCAGGTAGAACAATTTCTTTTGATAAAAAGTAGTACAAAAGGAGTCGCAAGTAACGGAAAACCGTTTTTATCTTTGGTTTTACAAGATAAAACCGGTGAAATCGAGGCCAAATTGTGGGATGTCAGCCCGGAACAGGAAAAAATCTATACGGCACCGACGATCATCAAAGTGCTCGGAGATATTCAAAACTACCGCGGCAAATTACAATTACGGATCAAACGCATCCGTCCCGCCAATTCTCAGGATAATGTTCAGATCGAAGATTTTTTAGAGAAGGCTCCGGTTCCTGTTGAAAAAATGCAGGAGATCGTTACGGAATATATTTATGCCATAAATAATCCGAAGCTACAGCGGATTACCCGCTATTTACTGAAAAAATATGAAAAGCAATTTTTCATGTATCCGGCGGCGACAACCAACCATCACGAATTCGTGTCCGGGCTTGCCTATCACGTCGTCTCGATGTTAAGACTGGCGGAAAAAATTTGTGAATTATATCCTAGCTTGAATAAGGATTTACTTTATGCGGGCATCATTTTACATGATCTCGGCAAAGTCCATGAATTGTCGGGACCGGTGGCGACCAGTTACACGGTGGAAGGAACTTTGCTCGGCCATATCACGATGATGGTGGATGAAATTGGCAAAGCCGCCCAGGAACTCGGGATCGATGGCGAAGAGATTACACTCCTTAAACATATCGTCTTGAGTCATCACGGGAAAGCTGAATGGGGCTCTCCGAAACCGCCGCTCGTTATGGAAGCTGAAGTGCTGCACTATATTGATAATCTTGATGCGAAAATCAATATGATGGAGCGTGCGCTGGAAAATACGAAACCGGGACAGTTCACCGAACGGATCTTTGCCCTGGATAATCGCTCTTTATACAAGCCTACGATTTAGATGATTCATCGGCAAAATCAAGGACCCTCGCAAGGTTAGCGGGACCTGGTAAAGGGTAGGTTTTAAAAATGGGGCCCTTTCGACCTAAAAGTCGTGGATATCCATCGATACATCTTTTCAATTTGTAAGCCGGTACATATCGAATCGCAAGAGAACGAGTTTAAGCATTCCATTAAAGATCATCTCGTTTTTGGGATGATTTTTTTTACATTACAAAAGGAGTAGTTTAACCTTCAAGCGGTGTGAACGTTTTAGGATCATGGCAAACGGCGAGATGTCCTTTCTTCTTGGAAGGAATATCTCCTAGCCCCGAGGTTCTTGTTTACGCCATAAAACCGTTACGAAAGGACAACGGGTATGGATACGACAACCAGATGGTAGAGCGATAGGTGATGAAACATCCCCTTTTAGGACGATCCGTCCTTTTTCCCGTTCTGATTCGGGAACGGGAATGGCCAAAAGAAAATGTCCAGTTAGAAACGGTGTCGGTAAAGATCTTCACTGAAAAGCGCAAGAACGTTTTGGAACTCGCACCAATGCTTTGTTTACTGCGCATCGACTACATCCTCTCTCTCGCCGAAAACGTAGCAGGTTTTGTCGTCACACCCTCGGGAACGTTCTTACAACTGGATGTCACCCTGAACGAATAAGTAGGACAGACTATGAATAGATTGGTAGTAAACAAGCGATGGCAAAAGAGGGGGAGAAACGATGGTTCCATGGTGGGTATATCTCATCGTTGCAGGAATCGTCTTCAGTGCCTACATGACGATTCGTACGAGTCGGGAAGAATCGGCCCATGATGAAGAAGAAATTGCGAAATTCGGGACTGCCTTCCGAACTCGTTTAGCCGACCAACCGGAAAAGAGTAAACAAAACCAATATTCAAATTAAAGTATGCATAATACAGGCATGGCTCCTCGTTCACCGGGGAGCTTTTTTGCAATAATAGGAGATGCGAGCAACCACACCATGAAAAAAGTCCCCAAGAAAAGTATTCTTAATCCCATCTTGTGCGTTTTTCGGAATTTTACTTAGAATATTTGTGCCAAGACATTTTTGTGTTCGCTTAACCCGTTTTTTTCGGAGCCCGATTCCATTATAATGTACAGGATGAGGAAAATAACGTAAGCGCGTTTTCGAATAGAATTCATAGCAAAAGGAAGCGATGGCATGGAAGAGTTAGAACGGAGGCTGGAACGGTTCAGATTTCACCAGCGGTTATTAGCTGAATCCCTCGGTGACATACATGCTTTTACGAAACTCGTCATCTTAAAGGATTTATCCGAAGAAGAGGTGCGCGGGTTTTTCCAGTTATGCGATGAACTGAACAAGGAAATGCAAGAACAAAAAGCGGAAGGGTTCGTCTACTTTCATCCGCTTCTTAAAAAATGGCGAGAAAATTTAAATCGAAAATTAGATCCAGAAGGCACGATTCACGCCTGTTTACTGCAGGGTATTTATCCGGAATTAATGGTGGAATTGGCCAGGATCTATCACGATTAAATGGCTTCTTCCTTGAAATCTTCTCTTTCCTTTATTTCTTGTTCGATCAACTGCTGTTCCAAATTGTGGAAAGATTTATGGAAAATATCCATGAAATCGTCGCCGTAAATATTCCTAATAATGGCAGTCAATTCTAAAATATCTGGAAATTTACCGTACAATTCTTTTAAGGGCAAGGTGCCTTGAAGGAGTGTGTTTGATTTCGGGTTGAAATCGTTTAATATGTCAAGGACGATCTTTTTCCCAGCCTCTGTCAACTGAATGTACGTATTCCTTTTATCATCGACTTTTTTCGAAAAGGTGAGGAGCCCTCGTTCTTCTAATTTTTTGGAAAAATTGAAAGCGGTCGAAACATGCATGACACCGAATTTCGCAACATCGGAGATCGAAGCGCCATTTAAATGGTAGGCAATCCAGAGGATGTGGTGCTCATTGATATTCAAGTCATAGGGTTTGATCCATTGTTGCCAGTCTTTTTCAGCTGCTTTCCATAATGCTTTGCTCAACTGGGCCAATTTTTGTGCAAAAACAAGGGCTTCGATCGTGTTTTCATTTTTCATGGCTTCACCCTCTTCGTTCAAAAATTATTTTAATAAATCAAGCAGACGGAAAACGAACGAGCATAATACGCATTTTTAAATTGTGCAAAAATTTACAGTTTTCTATCGTTAATTAGTTAAGTATTTTTATTTCTACAAAAAACTAAAAAATCCTTCTTATTTTAAAAAAATATCTTAAATTAATATGCCTTTGAATAATAAAACGGGAACTATATGAAAAAAGTAAGTTCCCGTTTGACAAAACTTTACAAAATTTTGGTATTTTAGGCAACTTTAATGATTTTTGTCCTTTTGACGATGACATAAATGGCCGGATAAATCAATGCCATGACGATGCTGTTAATAAGCATTGCCGGGATCACAATTTGTAAAAAGAGTAGGAGGAATGGTGCGGGTAAACCAACGAGTAAAACCGCCGATGTTAGAAAAACCGTACCGGAAATCAATGTTCCCACCGCAGCAAGTAAACTATAAACAATGGTGGACTTCCTGTGTTTGATAAGGAATAGCAATCCGTAAAAAGCGAATGCGGTTACGAATTTGTCGATCACATTCGGGAAAAATCCCATAGGGAAGGTTGTGGTCAATCCCGAAACGACGCCGGTTGCAAGTCCTAAAAGTAAGACGTGCTTTTTATGCGGGAAAAAGATTATGCCCATAAACAACATTAAAAGGGAAAAATCCGGCTTCATTCCTGAGCCAAACCCCGGCACGATCAGATGAAGAACAGCACCGATGGCAACGAATAAGGCCATTACGACAAGATTTTTCACGTTCATCGCTCAACTCTCCTCTTCTCTTCTCAACTATTCAACCCCTTTTGTACCCTGTGGCCAAAAGCGGGTATTGATGAAAGTATAGCACACTTTGGATCATTTTAAAACAGGGAATTTTTAATTTTACAAATGTTTCGCGATCGTTTGGGCGATTTCTTGTAAATCTTCCTGAGTATAATCATCGTTATGGGTTTTCCAAACGGCACCGAATCCATCCCCTTTTCCGTAACGTGGAATGATATGGAGATGGATATGGAATACCGATTGTCCGGCCGCTTCACCATTATTGTTCAATACGTTTAATCCGATCGGTTCATAGGCTTTTTTCACAGCATTGGCGATCTTCGGAACGGCTTTAAATAGGTTAGCTGCCACTTCTTCTGAAAGTTCATACACATTCGGAACGTGTTCTTTCGGAATGACGAGGGTATGTCCTTTCGTCACCTGACTCAAATCGAGAAAAGCGAAGACGTGTTCATCTTCATAAACTTTGGCAGAAGGAAGTTCGCCATTGATAATTTTGCAAAACACGCAATCGCTCACGACCATCATCCTTTCCATCTTTTTACTCATAAGTTTATCACAATATGAAACGAGAAAAAAAGATGGTCAAGTTCTGTCGCCAAATAAAAAAGGACAAGGCCTATGTATCGCTACATAGGCCTTGCCGTTGTGAAGGGAAATGAGCGTGGCACTTATTCATCTAGTTGCGATGGTGTCTAAAGTGTTCAAGCCCATCATCCCCATTCTTCGCATGAATTACGGATGATGCTTACCTCTTTAGACGCGGACAGGGTTTACCCTGTTTTGCGGGAATAAAGTGTCTTTCGCCAACACCCCATTTATTCGGTGGTTCATTTCCCTTCTCTAGTTATTATGTACGGCTGGCAAAAAAATATCCGGAAAATGAAGCGAACTTTTTTGTTTTGCTCCTTTTTTTGTTAAACTGAAAGTGTGATTTTCCGAATTCGTTAAAGGAGAATGGCCATGCAGTTACTGGAAGTAAAAAACTTGAGCGGGGGATATACACGCCGCAATGTCTTGCACGATCTTTCTTTCAGCGTTGATCGCGGTGAGATCGTAGCTTTGATCGGTTTGAATGGTGCGGGAAAAAGTACGACATTAAAACACATCATCGGTTTGTTGGAGCCGAAAGCGGGAACGATCAAAATTAATGGAACGACACTAAATGATAATCTTACCGAATATCGCCAGCAATTTACATTTATTCCAGAAACTCCAGTTCTTTATGATGAATTGACACTCAAGGAACATCTGGAATTGACCGCACGCGTTTATGGTCTCGATCAACAAACATTTTCTGAACGTCTCGCGTTCTTATTGAAAGAATTCCGAATGGAAAAACGGCTCAACTGGTTTCCGGCCCATTTTTCTAAAGGGATGAAACAGAAAGTGATGATCATGGCGGCGTTTTTAGTGGATGCGCCACTAATTGTTATCGATGAACCGTTCGTCGGACTCGATCCGCTGGCGATCAACAGCCTCTTGGCGCTCATACGGGAACGGCAAAAGCAGGGAGCGGGGATCCTCATGTCGACGCATATCTTGGCGACAGCGGAAAAATATTGCGATCGCTTTATTCTCATCCATGAAGGCAGGATCCGTGCTCAAGGAAATTTGGCGGAGTTACGCCAGCAATTCCACATGCCAGATGCGGATCTCGATGATATTTATTTAAATCTTGTGAAGGATGAAGAGTAATGGATGGAGTAACGCTTTGGCACAGACGGTTCCGTGAATGGTTAAGGGAGTTTCTCCGCTACGGCCGGTTTATCTTCAATGACCATTTGATGGTCATCCTTATTCTAACAATTGGCGCTGGTACATATTATTATCAAGATTTTTTGCAATTGTTGCCGCAGGAGTTTCCCGGTCGATTATTTTTCGCCCTGTTATACGGCTGGCTTTTGATAACAGGTCAGGTAACGACCTTTTTAAAAGCACCGGATACGATATTTCTTCTTCCTGCGGAAAGCCGGTTACGTCCCTATTTTTTACGAGCGTTTCTCTATACATATGTCACCCAGGCTTTCATCACCGTCCTCATCAGTTTGCTTTTAGCACCTATGTATTTGGAAACGGTTCGGGGCCCCGGATTTTTACTATTTTTATTTCTGAGCTTGCTATTGAAGCTCATTAACTTATGGATTCGCTGGCAAATGTATTATGAAAGTGATGCGACGTTCGCTCGATTTGATCGAATTCTTTGTTTTGCTTTAAACGCGGTCGCCCTTTATCTATTTTTAGACGGCGCCCTATTTTTTAGTGCGGTTGTTTTAGTGTTACAAATTTTATACGGTCTCTACTTTTTTGGGAGGAACAAGGAGCGAACTGTACCGTGGGAACTTTTGATCTCTTTAGAGGAACAGCGCTTGATGAGATTTTATCGTTTTGCCAACTTGTTTACGGATGTCCCTCACTTGCGTAGTCA
>CALKAK010000003.1 GCA_937983015.1 uncultured Bacillaceae bacterium
GTCTTCATCCAGCCCGGCACGATTTCCGTGAAACTCAAAAAAGATCGTCGGTTTTTCTGCGTAGTCCGTCCCTTTATAGCGATTGATTTCTTTCAAGGCGAGTTCATCGACAAACTCGATCCGAGCAACAGGAATCCCGGCCTGGCGCACATCCAAAACCGCATTCACGGCATCCTTTACTGTATCGAACACGGCCCTCACCGCGAGGATATGTTCCGGAATCCCGTAAACCCTCAAGGTGATCTCCGTAAAGCACCCCAATGTACCTTCCGAACCGACGAATAAACCGTTTAGATGATAACCGGAAGATGATTTGGCCGCCGAGCTCCCGGTATGGATGATCGACCCGTCAGCGAGAACAACCTCCAGGTCGCGAACCTGTTCCCGCATCGTTCCATATTTAACCGTAGTCGTCCCACTTGCACCGGTTGCGACCATTCCCCCTATCGTCGCATCCGCCCCTGGATCGACGGGAAAGAACAATCCATATGGCTTTAAGGCACGATTCAACTGCTTCCGCGTCACTCCGGGCTGTACTTTCACGAGAAAATCTTTCTCACGGATTTCGAGAATTTCATTCATCAACGTGAAATCCAAAGAAATCCCGCCATGAATTGGAATTGCATTTCCCTCGAGACTTGACCCCATACCAAACGGGACGACCGGAGTGCGATACTTTGTCGCTAATTTCATGATTTCACTTACTTCTTCGGTCGTTTTCGGAAACACGACTACATCAGGAAGAACCGGTTCATGGTATGATTCATCGCGACTATGCTGTTCGAGAACCGTATCGTTCTGGGTAACCCTTTCCTTACCCAATAACGCCCGGAGTTCCATCAACAACTGCTCAAACACAACCGTTTCCAAAAAATATCCCCCCAAGCAGGCACACCGAATATTAGAAATATTTATTTTATTATACTATTTTTCTACCATCAAAACAGTTTTTTTCGGCGAATTTCTAATCGCATCTAGAAGAAAGGAATAAAAAAACCTGCACGAGTTGCTTGTTTTCACTTTACTTGCAGTTGAGGATTGGTGAACAACAAGCATCATGCAGGGCTTTTACATTTTACATATTTTATTTTGGATGCAAAAACGGTAACAACCCACCTTTTAAAATAAAAATGAACTCGCGATTAAAGTTTTCGTATATTCTTCTTTTGGATCGTATAATACCTGGTCCTTTGGACCTGCTTCGATAACCCGGCCATTTTTCATCACGATGACCTCGTCGGCGATGTAGTTTACAACCCCCATATCATGGGTAATAAACAAGTAACTCATTTGAAATTCCCGTTGTAATTCCTTCAACAAATCTAGAATTTGTTTTTGCACCGAAGCATCAAGGGCCGAGACCGCTTCATCGCAAATGATCACTTCCGGCCGTAACAATAAACCGCGAGCGATCGCCACTCGCTGGGCCTGTCCACCGCTTAACTCTCCCGGGTATTTCCGCAATACGTTTTCCGGAAGGCGGACTTTCTCCAAGATTTTTTTGATCTGTTTGCGGCATTTTTCCCGTTCGAACGATTCATCCCAAAGCCATAACGGTTCCAACAACACTTCCTCGATCGTAAAATGAGGATTCAAGGAGGCTTTCGCATGTTGGAAGATGAACTGGACGTTGCGCCGGTAGTGACGGTATTCTTTCCGATTCATTTTCCGGATGTCTTTTCCGTGAAAAAGAACGGTCCCCGCAGTCGGCCGTTGTAGATCTCCGACAATTTCGGCCAATGTCGATTTTCCCGAACCGGATTCGCCGACAATACCGACGGTTTTCTGCTTTGGGATGCCCACAGTCACTCCATCTACGGCGGTGACAGTTTTTCCTTTATTTTTTATATTAAATTGTTTGCTGATCTTTTTCCCTTCTAATATAAACGTCATGATTCCTCACGTTCCTGGTTATTTCCCGAACCGTTTAAAAATAATGTGGAGTCGACTAATTTTTTCGTATACGGATGTTCGGGAGTTGTAAATATTTTCTCTACCGGGCCAGATTCGACAATTTTACCTTCATGCATTACATAAACGCGCTGACAATATTTTTTTATGATGTGCAGATCATGAGAGATAAATAGAATCGGTATTTTCAGTTCCTCATTTAATCGGGCAAAAAGGTTCATGACCTGACGCTGGTGGATGGTATCGAGGGCGGTTGTCGGTTCATCGGCGATGATGATATCCGGGTCTGTCATAAGGGCACCGGCAATCTGAACCCGCTGTTTCATCCCACCACTTAATTCAAACGGATAGCTGTTTAAAACCCGCTCGGAATCGGTTATACCGACTTGTTCTAACAATCGTGCAGCTTTTTGTTCGCTTTCATGCTGCGTTTTTTTTAAATGATAACGATACCCATCACCGATTTGCCGTTTGATTTTCAAAAAGGGATGCAAGAACGCTACCGTATTCTGGGCCACATAGCCAAGATTTTTTCCGATCACCGCCCGCCTTTCTTCGTCGGAAAGACTGGTAAAATCTTTCCCGAACAAAACATATTCTTTATAGTTCACTTGCAGTCCCTCGGGAACGGCATTCAAGAGAGCCAGAGCCGTTAATGATTTCCCGGAACCCGACTCACCGACGATGCCAACAAATTCACTATCGTATAATCGGATCGAAACACCATCCACGAGGGCGTGACCAGATGGATCAAGAATTCGCAAATCTTCAATCGATAAAATAGGTTCACTCATTTTACCGCCCTTCTTTCCACGATCGTATCATTCAAGCCGTCGCCGATTAAATTAAATCCCAATATAGCCATCACGAGTACAATTCCGGGAGGTATAGCAATATAAGGGTTCGTTAAAACGAATTGTTGCGCTTCACTGAGCATCAAACCGAGACTGGCATCCGGTGGCTGTACTCCTAGCCCGAGAAACGATAATGAGGATTCCAGTAAGATCGCGCTTCCAATACTGGAACTCCATTGGGTGATTAAGCGGGGGATGATCGCCGGTAAAATATGTTTCCGTACGATATAAAAACGGCTAGCCCCAAGACTTTTCGCAGCTTTCACGTATAATTCATTTTTCTCGTCGATTACAAGGGAATAGGATAGCCTGGCAAAACTCGGGATCATGAAAATGGCAATAGCCAATACAGCATTGACAAGCCCTTTTCCAAGAACCGCCACAAACATTAATGCCAATAGCATCCCCGGGAAAGCCATCAGCCCATCGATAATCCGCATGATCGTCCCTTGTAAGACCCTTCCTGCCATCCCCGCCACCGCGCCAACGGTAATCCCTACGAGGGCACCGGCAGTGACAGAGACGATCCCCACCAGCAAGGCATAACGGGTCGAGACCATGATGCGGCTTAAAATATCACGGCCGAATTGATCCGTTCCCAATAAATAATCACCATTCGGTAAAAGGAAACGATTCGTTGTGTGCATTTTATTCGGATCATAAGGGAGATAAAAAAACGAAACAAGACATAAACCAACGATGAACGTAACAAGTACGACACCAATAAGAAACGTTCGATTCCTTGTTAATTCACGCACGTTCTTCACCGCCTAGACGGATCATCGGGTTGATGAGACGGTAAAGAAGATCCGCGAGAAAATTGACAAAAACAACCGCCGCGGTGATGAACATCACCAATCCTTGCAAGAGTAAAATATCTCGTTGCTCAACGGCGATGAGTAAAAGCCGACCGATTCCTGGAAGAGAAAAAACGCTTTCTACAAGGACCGTTCCTGATAATAACCCGGCTAGCTGCAACATAATCGTCGTCACCGGTGCGATTAATGCACTCCTAAGGGCGTACTTGAATAAGGCCATAGTTTTCGGCAATCCATTAACTTTCGGCAATAACATAAAATCTTGTTGGAGTGCCGTCAACATGGAACTGCGCACGATGCGAATTA
>CALKAK010000004.1 GCA_937983015.1 uncultured Bacillaceae bacterium
TTAGTATTCGTAAAAACTCCTGTGTTTCATCATAAAGGATAAATATTACAAATATATAAAAACCCGCTAACTTCATCCGGAAAATTTCCCTGTATTCACTCATCCTTTTTCAACTGGATCGACGGCGGGTTGCCAACAGCTTCCGAACACGGAAAGTTAATACGTAAAACGGAAAGCGGTAACCGATTTCCAAAAAATGCAAGACTTGTCCATTTTATTCGTTCGAATAAAAACTGTCTAGTGCGATGAATTCTTTAGTTTGATAATTTACTAATTTGGTAATAAATTAAAAGAAAGTTGTTGACATGCTTTTTTATTTCGGTTAATATATTCATAACGTTTTAATTAGCTAATTCATTAGCGGACTAAAGGAATGTGAGAAGGGAGAAATTTTCCATGAAACGTTTATTCCTCGTTTTCATAGCTATAATGCTTATACCACTTGTCAGTGCATGTGCGAATAAAGAAGCGGCTTCAGGGGATGGAGAAAAACTCGTCATCGGGATCGACGATGCTTTTCCACCGATGGGATTCCGCGATGAAAATAACGAGATCGTCGGTTTCGATATCGATCTGGCCAAAGCCGTTTCCGAAAAAATGGGAGTGGAGTTTGTTTTCCAACCGATCGATTGGTCAACGAAAGAGGCGGAGTTAAACAGCGGGCGCATCGATTTAATCTGGAACGGCTATACGATCACCCCGGAACGGGAAGAGAAAGTCTTGTTTACAAAGCCTTATCTGGCCAATGCCCAGGTCATAGCCACTTTAATTGATTCGGATATTCAAAGTTTAGAAGATTTGGAAGGAAAAAACATCGGGATCCAAGCCCAGTCATCAGCTCTTGACGCTTTTAATGCTAGCCCGATCAAAGATATAGTTGGTAGTGTCACGGAATTTAAGGATAATGTCCTCGCCTTGACAGACTTAAAAGCGGGACGGATTGATGCGGTCGTCATCGATGAGGTTGTCATCAACTATTTAATGACACAAGAAGAGGGTACATACCGGGTCCTCGCTGAAACACTAGCGCCGGAAAAATACGGAGTCGGTGTGAAAAAAGGAAATGAAGAATTGCTGGAACGCTTGCAAAAGGCGATCGATGAAGTGATCGCTGATGGGACGGCGGCAGAAATTTCTATTAAATGGTTCGGTGAGGATAAGATACTTAAATAAGCTCGGTTTGACTGATCATAAAAAGGGAGTCTTTTCGTCTGGAGGATGAATGATGTCTTTTGATTACTTCAACATGATCATCCGGCCGATGTTGGAAGGGACGAAGGTCACGTTGCTGCTTTTCGCCATCGTGATCGTTTTCTCCCTTCCGCTCGGTTTTTTAATCACTTTATTGGCAAGAAGCCGGTTTAAAATCGTATCATGGTTGGCAAACGGATACATTTTTGTGATCCGTGGCACACCATTATTGTTACAATTACTCATTATCTGTTTTGGCTTACCGATGATCCCGGGGATCGGCGAATATCTGGTCCTACCTCGATTTACCGCGGCATGTATCGGATTTGTACTCAATTATGCAGCCTATTTTGCCGAAATTTTCCGCGGCGGCTTGCTAGCGATTGATAAAGGACAGTACGAAGCCGCCCAGGTACTTGGGATGAATCGCTGGCAAACGCTCAGGGTGATTATAATTCCACAGATGATTCGCGTCACATTGCCACCGATATCCAATGAAGCGATTACTTTAGTGAAAGATACGTCACTTCTTTATGCGGTGGCGGTTCCGGAACTATTGCATTTTGCCCAAACTGCGGTCAACCGGGATTTTACCATTGTCCCTTATTTTTTTGCCGGTCTCATTTATTTGATCATTACTTTTTTCTTAACGATTGTTTTAAAACGGCTTGAACAGAAGTATCAATTTGAATAGGAAGGGTGGCACGATGGCTTTCATCGAGATTTCCGGGTTAAAAAAATCGTTCGGCAATCAAGTCGTACTGAAAAACATTTCCTTTTCCGTGGAAAAAAATGAAGTGGTCGCGATTATTGGTCCTTCCGGTTCCGGGAAGAGCACCTTACTCCGGAGCATGGTTCAGCTTGAGACCGTCGATGCCGGTTCGGTCGCGATCGATGGAGAATATTTCATAAAAGATGGGCGGTATGCCGATTCGAAAACGGTTAAAAGCCTTATGACGAAAATCGGGATGGTGTTTCAACAATTCCACCTCTTTCCGCATTTGACCGTACGGGAAAATCTAGAAATTGCCCCGCGTATTGTGAAGAAGGAGGACGCCTCGATCGTAGCGAGGAAAAGTGAAGAGCTCTTGAAAAAAGTTGGCCTCCTCGATAAATCCGATGCTTATCCCGGCAAGTTATCAGGCGGACAAAAACAACGAGTTGCCATCGCCCGTGCACTCATGATGGAGCCGGAAATCATGTTGTTCGATGAACCGACCTCCGCTCTCGACCCGGAATTGACAGGAGAAGTTTTACAGGTGATGCGGGCTCTCGTGAAAGAACAGATGACGATGTTAGTTGTTACTCACGAAATGGAATTCGCTCGCGAGGTTGCCGATCGGGTGATCTTCATGGACGGTGGGGAAATCGTCGAGATGGGTCGCCCCCTTACCATTTTCACCAATCCCCGGCATGAGCGTACGAAGCTTTTTTTAAAACGGGTTGTATAGCGCAGTAGATAAAATTTTTACAGAATAAGGTATAAATATTTAGATTTTGAGCAATGTTCTGTTATGATAAAGGTAAAGGGATATAGAAAGAAAGGGGATAAGCATGGCGTTTGTGATTCTCGGTATTTGTAGTACGGAAAAAGCAGCGGAATGTGTGGAAGTTTGTCCCGTTGATTGTATAGAAGATGGCGGCGATCAGTATTACATTAACCCGGATGTCTGCATTGATTGTGCCGCCTGCGCTGCGGTTTGCCCCGTTGATGCGATCGTAGAAGAGTATGAATTAAGTCCAGAAGACGAAATATATTTGAAAAAGGCAGAGGAGTTTTTTAGAAATCGCTGAATACGTACGTGAGAAAACGAGTAGTTTCTACTCGTTTTTTTTTAGTCCTCAGATGCACGTCCTAGTGAAAGCCTTTTTACACGTTCAAGGAGGTCAAAGTGATGATTCAAGTCTATAGTGATGTCCTCGCTTTCCGGGGCAATCATTACGATTTCGGTAAATTCCAGGCGCGACAATTACGTCATTCGCCGATTTTAGCCAACCGTCGAAAACAATGGGAGGGGATGCGTGACCGCCATTTCCGGATCGATATCTCGGAAGTAAAGGCCGCGATTGTGAGCATTGCGCCAAAGATCTGGGAAGAAATGGAAGGTTTAAAAGATGGCCTGGGTATTTCTCTCGAGGAAGCCGTTCGTCAATTCGGTGGATACTATCTGGAATACGGCCGGAGCGGGTGTTCGATATTAACGGATGCCCATTATATGATTCGCAATTACGATAATGATCCGACCTCTTATGAAGGTCGCTTCGTTTTGTTCCAGCCCGATGATGACGGATATGCAACGGTCGGTCCTACCATGCAAATTACCGGGAGGACGGATGGGATGAACGAGAAGGGACTGGTGATCGGCTATAATTTCGTCAACCGCAGGAATAGTGGGACCGGTTTTGTCTGTAATATGATCGCCCGGCTCGTTCTGGAAACTTGTGCCACAGCAGAAGAGGCGGTGGCCTTATTAAAGGAGCTTCCCCATCGGCATTCTTTTAACTATGTTTTGCTCGACCGGTCAGGCGCAAGTGTGATCGTCGAGGCTTCGGCGAGGGAAGTTGCTGTGCGCCAGGGGAATATTTGCACCAATCACTTTGCACGCTTAACCGAAGAAAATCGCTATCGGATTGATGAATCGCAAACGCGGGCGGAGGCGATTCGCTCCCATGCTTCAAATGTTCAAAACGTATATGAGGCTTTTCGAGTTTTGAACGATACCGATAAGGGGGTATTTTCCAAAAAATATGGGGCCTGGGCGGGAACGTTACACACTGCCGCATATTTGCCGGAAAAATTAGAAGCCTGGATCGCGCTTGGTGGAGACCGCATGCCGGTGATCTTCTCTTTTGAAAAATGGTTGCGGGGGGAAAATATGTACATCAAAAGGATTAAAGGGGAACTGGAGGCAACGTCACCGTTTGTGAATATGACCTATTTGTGACGGACGACGATTTTTATTGACTATATATACTATACGGTGGTATAGTATAATTAAAGAAAGGGAG
>CALKAK010000005.1 GCA_937983015.1 uncultured Bacillaceae bacterium
GCGAGGTATTTTAAATGGTCGTAACCGGTCAGGTACTCGAATAAGACCCGGTTATCCTGGAGATAGGATACTTGTTTGAATACCGCTGGATCTTTATTCGATCGACCCATTAATTCCACGGTCCCGGATGTGGCAGGAAGAATATTCGTCACAACATTTAAGAAAGTCGTTTTTCCAACGCCATTCGGACCTACCAATGCCCAGATGCCCGGCTCATCGATTGTCAGGCTGACACGGTCCAGTATTGTATGGTTTTTAAAAGTTTTCGTAACGTTTTTTACGGATAAAATCGCCAAATCGTTCACCTCGGAAATAATTCTTTAAATACGATAATATCTGAAAATTTTTAACAATTTTTAACCGGAATCACTTTTTTTTTTTGCCAGAAAAGAATCTTCTTGAAAAAAGTTTGTCCGGGAATAAATGTCGGTTCTCCGGGTTAATTATCGTATGAATTGGGAAAGATGAGTTATTGGTAGGGACCAGGTCTATGATGAGTCACGAATCGAACTGAATGGAGTACTGAAGAAAGACGCGTGAGGTGAAGATGATGAATTTGATACCGTATGTGATTGAACAGACGAGCCGCGGGGAGCGCTCGTACGATATCTATTCGCGTTTATTAAAAGATCGGATTATCTTCATCGGTGATGAAATCAATGATCATTTGGCCAATTCGGTTGTGGCTCAGCTATTATTTTTAGAGGCGGATAATCCGGAGAAGGATATTCATATTTATATCAATAGTCCCGGCGGTTCGATTTCGGCAGGTTTTGCCATCTTTGACACGATGCAGCTTGTTAAACCGGATGTGAATACTATTTGTGTTGGCATGGCTGCTTCGTTCGGTGCTTTGTTACTTCTTGCCGGAACGAAGGGGAAGCGGTTTGCCCTACCGAATAGTGAGGTCATGATTCACCAGCCTCTTGGTGGAGTGAAGGGTCAGGCTACGGAGATTGAGATTTCTGCAAGAAGAATTTTAAAAATACGGGAACATATTAACAAGATCATCGCCGAACGTACCGGTCAACCGGTGGAAAAGGTTGCTCGCGATACGGATCGTGACTTTTTCATGACCGCTCAAGAAGCACTGGAATACGGGATAATCGATAAAATCATCGAACGCACTCCCGAGGGAAAATGAGTGGTGCAGAAGTACATAAAATCCCAAATCAACTGTAACTTTTTTCTCGATGTCATTATTAGAAGAAGAGCATGTTCACGGGTGATGAACATGCTCTTTGCGTTTTGATTATCGATTCAGGAAACGGGCGACCCGCTCATATACATCCGCGTATTCTTCCAGATGGGTCCACTGGCCGAGAAAACCGTGCACGGCTCCTTCATACCGTTTTAACTCGACAGGGACACCGGCTTCTTGCAGGCGTTTTGCGTAATACTCGCCTTCATCACGAAGGGGATCCATTTCCGCTGTAATTACCAGTGCTTCCGGAAGGTTACTAAAATCTTTCGCTTTTACCGGTGATGCGAGCGGATCTTGAGGTGAACCTTTTTCATCGAAGTAGTACTCATAGTATTCGGCCAGTTCTCTTGATTCCAAACCGTTTCCTTCAGCATTTTCGAACAAAGATGGATAACGGAATTCACTGACGTCTAGATCTAGTGATGGGTAGAAAAGGACTTGTTTTGTGATCGTGAATTCTTTCCGCTCCCGGGCGAGCAGGGAAACCGCAGCGGCTAAATTTCCGCCTGCGCTATCGCCGGCAACCGCAAGATTTTTCCCATCGCCATTCAACTCTTCCATGTGTTCTGCGACCCATTTTGTCGCAT
>CALKAK010000006.1 GCA_937983015.1 uncultured Bacillaceae bacterium
CGTTGTGGCAATTTATATACTTTTTATCCTGTTCAAAATCAAAAAAAGGGAAATGAGTTAAAATCTAGTAAAAACATTGAAACTTTTTCAAGAAAATATCGTAATAAAAACTGCAAACGGTAAATATGAATCTATCAATTTACTAAATTTTAAACAAAATGAAAGGGGTATTTTCTATGAATAACGGTGAATTACAAATTAATCAAACGAAACCTGAAAAACCTTCTCTTTGGGCAATTCTCTGGAAACCGGTCGAAACCTTTGAACGGATTCGGGAAAATCCCCGAATTTTCGGTGCACTCGTTATGGTCACACTTCTTTTTGTGATCGGTGCTGCTTTAAACGCCTTATCCGTTACGCCTGAACAAATTGCAAATGAGTTGGGTCAAGAATTTCTATTAGATTTACAAGGAGACTTAACCGGAAATGAACTGATGACAGGTTCAATTTTAAGTGGCATTATTGTTGTGACCGCCGTTTTTTCTTACCTTTTTACACCAGTCCTTTCCATTTTAATCAGTTCAGCCATTTTGTTATTGATCGCTAAAATCGTCCGCTCAGAAGTGAGTTTTAAACAACTGTTTTCGATGAACACGTATATGTTCTTACTAACGGGACTTTCTGCATTAATCAATGGTCTAGCTGCCTTTTTGTTAAAATCACCAAACGTGTTTGTTACCAATCTTGGTTCTATCATCCCATCTGAAGGAGCATTAAATGGCTTGCTCAAAAATCTTGATCTTTTTAATATCTGGGGGGTCATCCTCACGGCTCTCGGTTTGAATATTGTCGCTTCGTTCTCAAAAAAATTGAGCTGGAGCATCTCCATCATTTTCTTTATAATCGGTGTCATTTTCAGTATGATCGGTGCGGCAATTGATGCGGCTATCCTTTAATCAAGGAGTGTCGATATGAAGAAGAAAAAAATCTGGATCGCCGCCGGCATCATTACTGTGATTGCCGGCCTCTTTGCGATAAATTTTTTCGTCCATGCCAAAGACAAAACATATACTGTTGAGATTACCTCTCTCCAGCAAGAAACGATGAGTGAAACTGTCATTACCCAGGGAACGTTGAAATTATCTGAGGAACAGGTCATATATTTCGAACCGGAAAAAGGAAAAATCGCGGAAATTCTTGCCGCAGAAGGCGATGAAGTAGAGGCTGGGATGGAACTTATTCGCTATATGAATGAACAATTGCTCCTTGAACAAAAACAAAATGAACTTTCCCAGCAAATGACCCGTTTACAAATTGAAAATATTAAGAAACAGCATAAAAAAATCGATGACCTTTTAAAGGAACTTAAAGATGACGAGGCCTTGCAAGAACAACATGACCAGATCAGCCTGCAAGAAAAACAACTAAATTTGGAATTGGAACAGCTTCAATTGCAAAAAGAACTGATCGATCAACAAATAAATAACCTCACAATCACAAGTGAGATTGATGGAAAGGTCATTGAAGTCAATGATACCGGCGGGACCGCCCAACACGGTGAATTCGCCCGTCCGCTCATGCGCATCGGTACGGTCAATCGTTTTCTCGTGGAAGGCACCGTTTCCGAATACGATGTATTAAAACTTGCAGTCGGACAGAAAGTAACACTTAGCGCCGATACGGTCCCCGGGCAAACATGGCAAGGTGAAGTAAAAAGAATTTCCTATCTTCCTACAGAAACCGATTATAGTAGTGATTTTACCGGTAACGCCGGCACCGTCCAGTATACGGTCACCGTCGAGGTGCTAGATCAAAATTTGAAATTGCAGCCCGGTTTTAACATGATCATGGAAATTTTGACCGCAGAATATCTCGCTAGTACTTTGCCAATCGATTGCGTGATTCAAGAAGGAGATATACATTACGTCTACACCGTCAATGAGCAAGGTATTGCCGAAAAAAAAGAGGTTGAAGTTGGAACAGCTTCATTCGAAACGATCGAGATTAAAAGTGGACTGGAAAATCACGAGAAGGTGATCATTTCACCACCTGATGGACTTCGCGAAGGAATGGAAGTGATCGTTCAATGATCGAGCTGGAAGCCATCACGAAAACATTTACGAACGGCCCGGAAAAAGTGGATGTATTAAAAAATATCCATCTTACCATAGAAGAGGGAGAATTTATCGCGATCATGGGACCGTCAGGCTCGGGGAAATCAACACTCATGAATATTATCGGCTTTCTGGATCGACCATCGTCAGGTCGCTATTTCTTAAACGGTAAAGAAATGAAAAATATGACCGATCAAGAACTGGCCCGGATTCGTAACCGGACGATCGGTTTCGTCTTCCAGCAATTTCACCTGCTTCCGCGGTTAACCGCACTAAAAAATGTCGAACTCCCTCTTATTTATGCCGGGGTGAAAAAACGGGAGCGACTGGAACGTGCCAAGGAAGCCCTGGAAAAAGTAGGACTCGCAGAGCGGATTGATTATCTACCTAACAAACTTTCCGGCGGACAAAAACAGCGCGTCGCCATCGCCCGGGCCATCGTCAATCATCCGCAAATCATTTTAGCGGATGAGCCGACCGGGGCACTCGATTCAAAAACGAGCGCACAAATCATGGAACTTTTCACGAAGCTTAATCGGGAAGAAGGAACGACTATAGTGGTTGTCACCCACGAGCGCGGTGTTGCCGCCTATGCCGATCGTATCGTTTACGTCAAAGATGGAAAGATCACGCAAGATGGGAGCGAATCGACTCCTGGAGGAGGGATCAAATGAGCATCCTCGAAAATATTAAAATCGCCCTGTCCTCCATTATGGTTCATAAAATGCGTTCTTTTTTAACGATGCTTGGAATCATCATCGGTATCAGTTCCGTTATTTTCATCGTGGCCCTCGGTCAGGGAGGTACCGAACAGCTGAAATCGCTCTTCGTCGGTCCGGGCAACACGATTTCCCTTACCTATCTGCCATCCGAAGAAGAGATCCAGAAAAATCCGGAATTGTTATGGAGTCCTTTTACCGAAGAGGATATTCGGGCCATCGAGTCGATTCCCGAAGTTTTACAGGTGGTGGCTTCCAATGAGTATTTCGGTACTCTTCGCTACCGGGAAAAGCAGGAAGATGTATATATTGCCGGTATAAACCAGGCTTATATTGAAGTTAACGAGCTGAACGTTGCAAGCGGTCGGAACCTCTTGTCATCCGATTTTCTCGGCGCCCGGCGTACCGCCGTGATCAATGCAGCCAGTGCCGAAGAATTTTTCGGCGACAAAAACCCGCTCGGGGAAATCATCTATCTCGATTCCCAACCATTTGAAGTTGTCGGTGTTCTCGAGAAACCGGAAGGCTTATTTGCCGCATTCGATACGTTTACGGTATATATCCCCTGGGAGACCTTACGGGCGATCACCGGTGATCGGAATATCAGCACGATTACCATCCAGGCTAAAAATACAGAAGACCTGCAAACAGCCGGTGAAAAAGCCGCTCGCCTTTTAAATCAGATTCACGGGACAGATGAGGCCTATCAGGTTTTAAATATGGAACAGATCGCTGAAGGCCTCGGGCAGATAACAGGCATCATGACTATGATTATCGGCAGCATCGCCGGCATCTCACTTCTTGTCGGTGGCATTGGTGTTATGAACATCATGCTTGTTTCAGTCACCGAGCGCACCCGGGAAATCGGTATTCGCATGGCTCTGGGGGCGACGCGGGGACAGATTTTATTGCAATTTTTAATCGAATCGATCACGCTGACCTTAATCGGCGGGATCATCGGCATCATCCTCGGGATGATCGGGGCTACGATCGTCTCCGCGTTCATCGGTTTTTCTCTCACCGTTTCGCTACCGGTTATTTTGATCGGCGTTGGTTTTTCCATGTTAATCGGTATTGTTTTCGGAATCTTACCGGCAAATAAAGCCTCGAATCTTGATCCGATCGAATCTTTACGGTATGAGTAAAGCAAAAAAATCCGCTCCTTGTGTTACGGGAGCGGATTTTTGTTTCATTTGCTTTCTATCCTTTCCTGTAAAAGAAAAGCGGCTGCCCTCTGGCAGCCGTTTAGAAATGGTTTTTGTACGGAGAAGGTGGGATTCGAACCCACGCGACGGTTGCCCGTCCTAACGCATTTCGAGTGCGTCCCCTTACAACCACTTGGGTACTTCTCCAAAAACAAGCCTTTTTTACAAGTCACAAATTATTATACACAATTTTCCCCCCTTTGTCATCTTTTTTTTGTAATTTATTTCTGCTGATGACGAAAAAATTTCACAGGATCTCGATCTCTTCGATGGAACGAACGGGGACCCCCTCAAGTTTCCCGTCTTCGGTACGAATGCTTAGCACCCGTTCTATCGGTTCAATCTTTTCAATCGTACCGCTGATTGTACGGATACGCTGCTTTTGGAAGAAACGGATCATCACCTGTTTCCTTGCCGCAAAAGCCGTTTGGACGATTTGGTCAAGTTCTTCCAGGCGTTGTTCGTCCAGTTCCGCCTTCTCAGCCCACTCATCCTCCCGTGCCCATTCTCTCAATATCTTCACATGTTCCGGTAACATCAATGATGTCCATTTAATCCGTCCACGATCACGGATCATGTTCGTCTTCCTCTCCTTGTTGTTTCCTTAAACATCCCTGTGAAAACAATCGATATTCTTCAACGCTGCGCAAACGTCACGCTTTATGTCCGCCGATCAATTGGACCCTGCACCGCGCCGTTCCTCCGTTCGTATACGATACGGCTCGCAATAACGAGCCTGAACCATAGCGCCGCCTGATCCGGTCCACCGCATAACCTAGTTCCCGGCGCCGCCAGCGCTGAGGTTCAAATAAACTTAACTGCAACATATTATCCGGTTCCACATTGGACAGGCGTACGGCGATCTGCCGTACGGTTCGGCCTTCATAAAACTCTTCGAATAACTCCAGGCAAACCCGGTAAATGTCCATCGTGATATTGGTAGCCTCCTCCATCGTCCGTGCCCGACTGAAACCACCGCCGCCTTCATCATGGCTGTAACCGATACTAAGAGAGACGGTCCGACCGCGATGGCGGCGATTCCGGGCGCGGCGGGCGACTTCTTCACACATTTCCAAAATGACGTGCTTAATTTCTGTTTTGTCTTTATAATCCCTGAGTAAAATTTGACTTTTTCCATAACTAATCTGCCCTTCGATGATCGGCGAACCAATCTCGGATAGATCCACCCCCCACGCATGATAATACAGCTGCGTGCCGATAATCCCGAAATGTTTTTCCAGTACGGTTAAATCATAATGGGCGAGCTGGCCAACGGAAAAAATCCCTAAATTATTCAGACGTCTTTCCAGCCGTTTTCCAATCCCCCACATTTCGCTTAACGGGGATACCGGCCATAATTTTTCGGGGATATCTTCATAACGCCAGCGAGCGATTCCTGTCTTTTTCGCCTCTAAATCAAGAGCCAGTTTCGCCATCAACATGTTCGGACCGATACCGATAGCACACGGCAGCTGGAATTCCCGCATCAAGTCATCCTGAATTTTTCGGGCAATCTCCCCGGCATCCCCCCACAGTTTTAATGCCCCGTCTACTTTAACAAAACTTTCGTCCACGCTATACACATGGATCGCTTCTTTCGGAACATACCGTTCCAAAAGCCGGGTAATCTCCGTGGATACCCGTAAATAAGTAGCCATTTTCGGTTCAGCGATAATAATACGGGGATCATCCGGTACCTCGTATAATCGGGAACCGGTTTTTATTCCGAATTCTTTTTTCATCTTCGGGGAGGCTGCCAGGACGACACTGCCTTCCCGCTCCCTATCCCCCACGACGACCAAATAACAGTCGAGCGGGTCAAGGCCACGCATCACAGCGGAACAGCTGGCATAAAAGCTTTTAATATCGATACATAATATATGTTGATGGGGTAAGCGACTGTAATCGATCACTTCACGCTCACTTCCTGCAAACAAACGTTCGGTTCTCCCGTTCCTTTATTTTACCCGAATGTATGTTCGTTTTCAATGGCAAAAATTCCCTGCTCCTACCATATAGAAAAACCATTCCCTTCATAGGCATAAAAAATCCCCGACGAATTGCCGGGAAAGGAATGGGTGTGTATATCAGTTGGCGAAATGAACGTGAATGGAGCCGGTAGCATCGCCTTCTTTTGCCTCTTCAAGCAAAGCGAGTAAAGCGCCACTTGCAATATGCTCCGGAGTGACACCGGTAACCGAAATGACCGGACCTTCGCCATCATAATAAAAGCTGTATTCAATAAAATGGTAATCATGTTTCTGAAAAACATGATAAACGGTCGTTAACAAGTCAGCTACCTCTTCCAGAGAAGGCTCGGAAAGATCGCCAGAGATTATTACCCGGGCGGGAACTGGAAGCGTCCGGTCAAACTCCATATCCAGTTTTAAATATTGTTTTCCAGTCGTGTATATCTCATCCGTATACATGACATGTATTTCATAATCTGGATTTCCCAACTCTTTGGCAAGAATTTCTTCAGCTAGACGAGAATATTCTCTTTCCAGGCGAAAAATCGTATTTTGTTTGTCCGTAACGAAAAAATCATAATCATCCTGGATAGGCTCCCCTTTGCGATAATATACAAAAAATTTCGTATCCGGACTCGTTTTGGATTCCACGAACACACTGTAAGAACCATCTTTAAAATTATAGTTCACATCATGTACTTGCAAATCATCCAGATGAGCATACTTTTCTGCGATATAGCGATTCATGGCGCGTTCAGCGACCCAGGATGTCACGGGATTGCCGGTGAATGAAAACAAAATATAAAAAAGAACGCCGATGAGTGAAAAGGCCATAAGTCCTGCTAAAATTCTTAACAAAAGTTTCTTATTCATCACCATTTCCATCCTTTCCGAAGGCAAATTGTAGCAACCAGAAAATCACGACACCGATGATGGCAAGGCCACTATAAATGAAACCGAAAAACGAAGCGGCAATCCATATTTCCGGATAAAACCCTTCTGACATGATCGAAGTAATTATGTGATAGAGATAAACCAATAGAAAAATAACGGGCAAAACCCAAAACCATTTATTTTTCAGGGTGATGTAAGCCATGGCACCGAGCGCAGGCATGATGAGCAAGTTATAAAACATGCCGAAAGAATTGGTGAGGCCGACGCCGAGCGCTGTACCGGCAACGAGCACAAGGAGCTGCATATAATAGAGGCGCCGTTTAATCGATCGGATAACTTTTTCATCGCGGGGCTCGGGCAGGTCTTTCGTCATGGTTCCGGAGATATTTTGAAATTCCTCCCGGCAACGGGCACAAGTTTCCAGATGTTGAAAAACGAGTTGCTTACTTTCCGGGGAGGCCACATCGTCTATTACAAGAGGCATTAAATCGCGAATCACATGGCAGTGCACCTTCATTACCATCCCTCCTTCAATAAGATGTCACGCAACCAATTTTTCGTTCGGAAATCGATCACGCGACAGGAACTTTCGGAAAGTTTGACTTCCCGGGCGATCTCCGCATAACTGTACCCTTCAGCACGCATCCGGATAATTGTCCGGGTGCGTGTATCTTTCTCAGCCAATAGCTGCTCGATTCGCTTCATGATCTCATCGGTAATCAAACGCTCCAGATGGTTTTCCAAAAGATATAATCCGAGCCGATCGGTAAATTCCACCGTCTCCTTTTCCCGGCGCAAACGGGTAAACCAGCTATTCCGGGCGATCGCGAAAAGCCATGTTTTTACAGATGAATCGCCGCGGAAACGAGGAAACGATTGGATGGCACGGACAAAAGTTTCGGATAGTAAATCTTCCGCAACGTGGGGATCTTTCGTTAACGAAAGCAAATACCGATATACATCTTGTTTATACAATTGGTAAAATTCTTCGATCGGCTTCACAAGATCCCCCCTCTCATAAAATCAGTATCTTTTTCTCCAAAATTGTTACATGTTTTCACAAAAAATAAAAGCACGCAACCGGAAAACTTGCGTGCTAATGATAATAAGCGGTATAAATCTTTTGTAATTCTTTCGTGAAAAGGTCGATACTGATAATTCCCGCCTTACGCAATATCTCTTTTCCCTCGACCATTAATAAAATGGCCGGCGCGGCAAGAAGGGTAAACGCTCCTGCGATTTCTGGAACATCCGCAAGATCCACATGTACAGCGCGCAGACGGGGAAAATCCCGGACAAGTTCCTGAATCTTCGGCAGTAAGCTCACACAAACACTGCAGTTCGGTCGGGAAATATAAACCAATACCATCTCATGGTTTGCCAAAAAATCTTGTAATTCCTCCAGATGAACCAATCGCTCCAGTTCTTCCACCTCCCCGTATATAACATACCATTACTTACGGTAAAAAGCTGGCTTGCCAATCCATTCGACAAAACCCGGAGCCAAAGCATATAACTTTGCCGCCCAGTTCATCACGCGCGGCATATTCAACTCCCGTACATCCGTAAGCATGAACTGTACAATTTTTTTCGCTACTTTTTCCGTATCCAACACCCAGGGACCAACATTTTGTAAATACCGCCCTGTCTCATCAGCATAGGTAAAAAAATCGGTCGCCATCGGTCCCGGATTGACCGTCGTGACATAAACCCCGGTTCCCTTCAGTTCAAGTCGTAAGCCATCGGAAAAACCGAGGATCGCTTTTTTACTCGCCCCATAAACCGACGCTTTCGGAGTGACAATTTTTCCTCCTTGCGATGCTATATTGATGATATGTCCGGAAGATTGTTTTAACATGCTGGGCAACACGATTTTAGTCAGTGCAACAAGTCCCAGAAAATTGATCTTCATCATCGCCTCGATTTCGGCAAAAGTCAAATCCTGCACGGTTTTAAACTTTCCCACTCCCGCATTATTGACAAGTACATCGACGGTAATTCCCGGAAGTACTTCAGCGAAACGAGCGGGGAGCTCGTGATACCGACTCAGGTCGAAAGGGAAAACAATCACTTCGGTTGCAAATTGCTCTTCCAGCACTTCTTTCAACTGATCAAGCTTTTCTTTATTCCGGGCAATTAAAATCAACCGCCTCGCGTCATTTGCCGCATAACTGGCGATGGCCCTGCCAAGACCGCTCGATGCGCCGGTCACAAGGATCGTTTTCCCTTGCAAACGTTCGTTCAACACATTCACACTCCATTCCAGCGCAAGATGATCATGATTAAACTTTACGAAACATTATAATAAAAGGGCCCGTACACGCACCGGTTCCAGGCCCTAATGCCTTCACGATTGTTTCATTGGCAGGGTGATTTTTTTGAAATCCCTGGCAATCACCGTATTCGGAAAAATTTCCCGGGCTTCATTCACGAGCGCGGGCAAATCCCTCTTTTCAAAGCGGGAACTTATATGGGTCATACAAAGCTTTTTTGCACCGGCCCGTTTAGCAACGAGCGCCGCTTCTTTCGTCGTGGAGTGGAAATATTCATGGGCCATATCCTGAGAAGCCGCATCGAACGTTGCCTCATGAATGAGCAAGTCCGCGTTTTTCGCCAGCTCAACGCTCTTTTCACAATAGCGGGTATCACCCAAAATCGCAACAATCCGCCCTTTTTTGTCCGGACCGAGGAAATCTTTCCCGTGAATCACCCGCCCGTCATCGAGCGTGACGGTTTCGCCATTTTTAATCCTTTTGTAAATTGGTCCCGGAGGGATCCCCAGTGCTTTTAATTTTTCTACTTGTAACGTCCCCGGTTTATCTTTTTCAATGATGCGGAAGCCGTAGGAAGGGACGGCGTGTTCTAATAAACCCGCCTGTACAAGGAAATGTTCATTTTCAAAAATGACTCCCTCATACAATTCCACGATCTGCAAATCATATTTTAAGTGGGTCTGGCTAATTTTTAAACTGATTTCGATAAATTCCCGAATCCCCTCGGGACCGTATATGGTTAAAGGCTCTTCTCCACCTAAAAAGGAGCGGCTTCCCAGGAGCCCGGGTAAACCAAAAATATGATCACCGTGCAGATGGGTGATAAATATTTGCTTGATTTTGCGCGGTTTTAGCGATGTATGTAGGATCTGCTGTTGCGTTGCTTCACCACAATCAAATAGCCAGATCGAACCATCGGAAAGATGTTTCAAGGCGATCGAGGTCACGTTTCGATGCTTGGCCGGCATACCGGCTCCGGTTCCGAGAAAAATAATTTCCAAGACCATTCCTCCAATGCTCAAAAATCCAACCAAGATTCTATTATAACGAATCATTCGTGGTTCTTTCTATTGTTTCATAGCTTATCTAGCGAAAATCTCTTTTTTTTACCTTGTTAAATTTCGCCCACAATATTATTATAAAGTGGTTTATCTTCGATAACAAACAAAGATCCGCCTCATCCCGATGTTCATTCCTTAACAGTTGCCCGGCACGATTTTTATCGATAAAATAAAAGCAAAACTATGTTAAATGAATAACAATTTTGAAGAGAGGGGCATTCAGTGAAACAACATCAGACACCTGCATTCTTACTATTATTGTTCGGTGCGACAGGAGATCTGGCGCGGAGAAAACTTTACCCATCCCTTTACCGTCTCTATAAAAAAGGTCTCCTTCCCGAAAGGTTCGCCATCGTTGGTGTGGCTAGGCGCTTAAAATCGGAAGACGAATTTAAGCATTTAGTGAATGATTCGATTTTATCGTATACATCTAATGTTAATCATGAAAAGTTGAATCAATTCATCTCCCATTTATATTACCAATCCCATGATGTCAACAATTTAGATTCTTATATAGAATTAAAGGATTTAATCGATGAACTGGATGAAAAATATTCCCTGTATGGAAATCGGGTCTTTTATCTGGCCATGTCGCCGGAATATTTCGGAACCGTCGCCAGACATATTCAACAGTCGGGCCTGAAGGATACACCGGGGTTCACCCGACTCATCATCGAAAAGCCCTTCGGTCGTGATCTTGCCAGTGCGATCCAGTTGAATAATGAGATCCGCACGGCTTTTTCCGAAGATGAGATTTACCGAATCGACCACTATCTCGGTAAAGAAATGGTCCAGAACATCGAAGTGATTCGCTTTTCTAACGCGATTTTTGAGCCGCTCTGGAATAACCGGTATATCGCCAATATCCAGATCACATCGAGCGAGACAGTCGGTGTGGAAGAGCGCGCCCGCTATTACGATCGTAACGGGGCTCTTCGTGACATGGTCCAGAACCATATGATCCAAATGGTCTCGCTTCTCGCAATGGAGCCACCGATCAAGCTTTCCACCGAAGAAATTCGCAGTGAAAAAGTAAAAGTACTCCGCGCGCTGCGACCGATAAGACCGGAGGAAGTCGATCAATATTTTGTTCGCGGTCAATATGACCGGGGGACCATCGATGGTGTTGAGGTTCCAGCCTATCGGGAAGAGGTTTATGTAGACCCGAATTCGAATACGGAAACTTTTGTGGCCGGTAAATTACTGATCGATAATTTCCGCTGGGCCGGTGTCCCGTTCTATATCCGGACAGGGAAAAGAATGCAAAAAAAATCGACAAAAATCGTCGTTCAGTTTAAAGATATACCGATGAATCTTTATTATCATAATGGCTCGTCATTAAAACCGAACTTGCTCGTCATCCATATCCAACCGGAAGAAGGTATCACCCTCCATTTAAATATGAAAAAATCCGGGCAGATTATGCAAACTGCACCTGTACGACTCAATTTTTCCAATGAAAACATCGATAAAATGAACACACCAGAAGCCTATGAAAAACTGCTTTATGATTGCCTGCGCGGGGATGCGACGAATTTCACCCATTGGGACGAAGTGGCTCTGTCCTGGAAATATGTCGACCAAATCTCGGAAGTATGGAGTCATACTCCAGCTGATTTTCCTAATTATGCCGCTGGTTCCATGGGACCGAAAGAGTCGGATGCCCTACTGGCAAAAGATGGCTTCATCTGGTGGCCGCTCGATTGATACCTTTTTTCGCGCAACTGTATTCCAGTATACAAAAGGGACAGAGAAACATCTCTGACCCTTTTTTTCGATTATTCCGTCCAGTTCGTATGGAAGATTCCTTCTTTGTCGACCCGCTCATACGTATGGGCGCCGAAATAATCGCGCTGGGCCTGGATTAAATTCGCCGGCAAGGTTTCCGTGCGATAGCTATCATAATATGCTAATGCTGCGGAAAATGCTGGAACGGGAACCCCGTTCAACACGGCGCTGGCGACAACCTGACGCAAGGAGTGTTGATAGCGATCCGCAATATCCTTAAAGTACGGGTCAAGTAAAAGATTTTCAAGATGGGGATTGCGATCATAAGCATCCTTAATTTTTTGCAGGAATCGGGCGCGGATGATACACCCGCCACGCCAGATCATAGCGATATCGCCGTAGTTTAAATTCCAGTTATATTCTTCAGATGCGGCTTTCAGCTGCGCGAATCCCTGGGCATAAGAGCAGATCTTGCTTAAATAGAGAGCCTGCCGGACTTGTTCGATAAACGCTTTACGATCACCTGTGAAGTTTGTTTCTGGACCGGTTAAGATCTTGCTCGCCTTGACCCGTTCCTCTTTCAACGCGGAGATGAAACGGGCGAACACGGACTCCGTAATTAACGGGAGCGGAACGCCGAGATCAAGGGCGCTTTGGCTCGTCCATTTCCCAGTTCCTTTTTGTCCCGCTTTATCGAGAATCACATCGATCATCGGTCGACCTGTTTCTTCATCTTTTTTCGCGAAAATATCGGCTGTGATTTCTATTAAATAACTGTCCAGCTCGCCTTGGTTCCATTCGGTGAAAACTTCATGCAACTCCCCTACGGAAAGACCGAGAAGCTCGCGCAAGAGGAAATAACTTTCTGCGATAAGCTGCATATCTCCATATTCGATTCCATTATGGACCATCTTTACGTAATGACCGGCCCCATCGGGTCCGATATACGTGGTGCACGGTTCGCCTTCCACTTTGGCGGCAATATCTTTCAGGATCGGAGCGACCAGTTCATAGGCTTCCTTTTGTCCTCCTGGCATGATCGCTGGCCCCTTTAACGCCCCTTCCTCACCACCGGAGACACCGGCACCGATGAAATGTATGCCCTTTTCACTCAAGGCCTTATTGCGTCTTTGGGTATCTTTAAAATAGGCATTCCCACCATCGATTAATATATCGCCGGCTTCGAGATGGGGAAGGAGCTGTTCGATCATCGCATCCGTCGCTTCCCCGGCTTTCACCATGAGCAGGATTTTACGCGGTTTTTCCAGTTTTCGGACTAATTCTTCTATCGAATAAGCAGGAACGATATTTTTCCCGCGGGCTTCTTCCATCATCTGTTCGGTCTTCGCCGGGGTTCGATTATAAACCGCCACCGAATAGCCTTTCGATTCAATATTGAACGCCAGATTTTTCCCCATAACGGCAAGGCCGATCACACCGATTTGTTGTGCCAATTTCGATACTTCCTTTCTTTTACATGATGTAAAATTACTCACAAACTAATTTCATATTAATATGAAAAACAAATTTTGTCATTTTCATTTTATCCGTTTTTTATTTTCTTAATAAAAAATCCTTATTAAATCCGGTATCCGTTTGACCTTCCGGACGGTACTTTTTGATCCCCTTTTTGATAATATCATCACCATATTTATCCTTTAACACTTCGACGATCTCTAACAAATTTTCTTCTTCAACGTATTCTTCATAAGTGAATAGATCCAGTTGCTCAAAAGCCTGATCTTTCTCGATTAAATCCTGTCCGGTGATACCGAGTAGGCGCACTGGTTTTCCATTCCAATGTTTCGAGAACAACTCCTTACTGATCCGGTAAAGATCATCAAGGTCGTGAACGGGATTTATGACTTTCTGGCTTCTCGTGATTGTTTTCCGGTCGCTATAGCGGATGGTGATCGCCACGGTACGCGCGAACACTTCCTTGTTATGTAACCGGGCGGAGACGGTCCGGGCTAAAGAATGTAAAGTATTTAACAGAAACGTTCGGTCTGCTGTATCTTTCGCCAAAGTGGTGGAATTCCCGATCGATTTATACTCGTATATGGCTTCTGGATCTACCGGACGGGTATCATGACCATTGGCCCACTCTTTCAAGCGAATTCCGTTGATGCCAAGAACAGCGCGCAACTGGATATCGTTCCCTCGGGCCAGGTCACCGATCGTTTGAATACCGAGCTGTCTCAACTTGCTGGCGGTCTTTTTGCCGATGCCATACATTTCTTCGACCGGTAATGGCCACAATTTATTCGGTAAATCCCGTTTCCGCAAGATAGTAATACCTAGAGGCTTTTTCATATCCGATGCGGTTTTGGCGAGGAATTTATTCGGGCCAATCCCGATACTGCAGGGTAGGTCGAGCTCGTGTAAGATACGCTGTTGGATATGGTGAGCCAACTTCACCGGGTGATCATGGCAATTGTCGGTCACGTCCATATAGCCTTCATCGATCGAGGCCGGTTCAACAAGATCGGAATATTCCCTCAGTATTGCAAAGATTTTCCGCGACATGGCCCGGTAACGGTCAAAATTCGGTCGCTTGATGATCAGGTTCGGACAAAGCTTTTTCGCCTCCCAAACGGGCATCGTCGTCTTTACCCCGAATCGACGAGCTTCATAGCTACAGGTGACGATGATCCCCCGTCGTTCTTCGGGATCCCCCGCAATCGCTAATGGTTTTCCTTTTAACGATGGATCGTGGGCCATTTCCACCGAAGCGTAAAAACTATTCATATCGATATGAAAGATAATGCGGCCACGAGAAGCCATTGACGATCACCTTTCCTAGCAAAACTCATCCGATCTCCGCAGCGAACTTTTCTTTCAGGACGTTTTCAATCGCATCAATGTCAAGATTTTCAACCAATCGTTCAATGTCCAGCAATAAAATCAATCGTTGCTCGATCGCCGCGATTCCGGAAAAATAAGCGGGCTTTTGATACGATAAAATTTCCGGTTCATGCCATTGTTCGGGCGCCACATCGTGTAATTCTTTCACTTCTCCCACAAGTAAGGCCAGGGAAAGACGCTCCGTATTAACAAGTATGATTTGGTTTGAGCGGTCAAGGTCCGTCGGCCGTTCGAAAAAGCAAATACCGAGGTCGATTACAGGAAGGAGTTCATCTCTGATTGAAACGATCCCCTTAACACTGGTCGGAAGGTTGGGCACTTCTGTCAATGTCTCAATTTTTTCAATGGATATCACCTGTTCAACAGGGATACCGTACTCTTCATTCTCACAAGTAAAAATGATAATTTTTTTATCTTCCATGAAAATCCCCTTCTTTCTCCTTCTTCCCATATTCACTTGTTACGATCGTGATGATCGCCAGAACCATTTCCGCCAATTTATAAAGCTCTTCCAGAGGCATTCTCTCTTTTGTCGTGTGAATTTTTTCATAACCAACTCCAAGCACTGCCGTAGGGATACCACGTGATGAAAAAATGTTGGCATCACTACCGTCTCTACTTTTCGCCAAACGGGGGGTGCGCCCTATACGTAACGCCGCCTGGCGGGCGATCTCTACCACTTTGCTTTCTTGTCGAAGGGATAAAGGCGGATAGAGCCTTTCATAGGTTATCTCCGCCCGCCCCTTATTCTGCCAAGCGCACTTGTGAAAAATAGATTCCATATGGTCAATTTGCCCAAAAAGTTTGGCATCATTCATGGAACGGACTTCACAAATGAGTTCGATAAGATCCGCATCAGGTAATTGACCGGCCGTAAAGCGGATGATTTGCGCCGTAGTATCTCCATCAATATGTCCGAGGGACATGTGATGTATCGCTTGCGTGGCAATACGGATGGCAGAAAGCCCTTTTTCTGCATCATTCCTCGTGTCATGCGATTTCCCGTATATCACTGCTTTTAAGGTTGCCAAAGCGGGGGCATCGGTCACTATGGTTCCTACTTTACCTTCGCCATCAAGGGTGTAGCCGAATTGGGCCTGAATCTGATTCATGTCGAGGACTCTTGCTCCGGCCAATGCCGCTTCTTCACCTACTGTCATTATAAATTGAATATCACCATGTTCCAAGTCGTTTTCTCTTAATACGTGAATCACCTCGATCATCGCGGCGATCCCGGCTTTATCATCCGCTCCCAGGATCGTGGAACCATCCGATGTGACATAACCATCATCGATACGGGGACGTACGCCTTTCCCAGGGGATGCCGTATCCATGTGAGCCGTGAAATAAAGCTTCGGAACGTTTTTCATCGTACCGGGGAACGTACAAATCAGATTTCCCGCCGAGCAACCGGTCAATTCTTTCGTATCGTCTTCTTCGACATGGAGACCGAGTCGGTGTAATTTCTCTTTTAAATATGTCGCAATCCAGCGCTCATGGGTTGTTTCCGAATCTATTTGCACGAGTTTTAAAAACTCCCAGAGCAACCGCTTCTCATTAATCAATGCAATCCCCCCGCTTGATAGACAACCTGTACCTTTTTAGTATAAATTTATAAGATGAGGCAAGCAATTTTACGAATCCATCGAGGTATTTCCCGGAACTTTCCCAATCATTAAAAAATAAAAAAATTGGCAATCACGGGTATATGTTAATTATTTCACATATTTTCTTATAATAGAACTTGTGATCTCTAACAAATCCCGTTAAAATAATACTAGATAGAAGAAAGTGAGGAAATTACATGAGAAGGCGAAAAACAAGAAAAATCATCCTGTATTTAATGTTATTTGTAATGATTGCCTCTACCTTATTAGGAGCGATATCCATATTCTTTTAAAATGTAAAGAAAAAAAACGGGGGAGTAATGTCATCACCAGACATTACTCCCTTATTACTTGATGAACGGATTTCAATAAATCGTAATTGTTTCTTCTCGCATATTTTCCAAAATTTCTTTTAATCTCTGTAAGAAACGACCGCTGATCAATCCATCGAGAACCCTGTGGTCAATCGATAAGCATAAATTGACGATATCGCGTATAAAAATTCCATTATTGATTACCACCGGTCTTTTTACGATCGCTTCCACTTGTAATATTGCCGCCTGGGGATAGTTGATAATACCCATGGATTGAACTGAACCGAATGACCCGGTGTTATTGACTGTGAATGTCCCGCCCTGAACATCCTCCGGTCGCAATTGGCCGCTACGAGCCTTATTTGCCAACTCATATATCTCCCGGGCGATACCCTTAATTGATTTTTCATCGGCATTTTTTATAACAGGAACAAATAACTCATTTTCGCTCGCCACAGCAATCGATATATTGATATCTTTTTTCTGGATAATTTTTTCACCTTGCCATTCTGAATTGAGTATGGGATATTCTTTTAATGCCTGTGCACACGCTTTTACGAAAAAGGCAAAATATGTTAATGGAAAACCCTCTTTTTTGAGGAAGGCGTCTTTTATTTGCTCGCGATACTTAACGAGTTCGGTTACATCTACTTCCACCATCATCCAGGCATGAGGAATTTCTTGTTTCGAACGAACCATATTATGAGCAATTGTCCGCCTTACGGGAGTAACCGGTATTTCTCGCATTCTGTCTTCTGTACTAAAAGCCTGAACGGATTGTGGCGGTTCTACTTCAGTTAGACTCATTGTCATTTCTGATTCTTTTCGTTCTTCTTCGGCTTTAATATATTTAAGGATATCTTTTCTGGTAATACGACCTCCCCGTCCCGTTCCTTTTATTTTGGATAGATCGATTCCATGTTCGCGGGCGAGTCGCAATACTACGGGAGAAAAACGGGTTTTCATATCCACATTTTCCCTTAGCATAACTTTAGGTTCATCCGCTTGTAATTGGTTAACTTCTTTTTTTCCTATTTCAATAGTGGTAATCGAACAGATTACTGTACCGACCGGTACAGTTTGACCTTCTTCTACCAGAAGCTCTTTGACGATTCCACTATAAGAGGATGGGACTTCTGCCGTAACTTTATCCGTTAACACTTCGGCAAGTGGCTGATATTTATTTACTTTCTCACCCGGAGTGACAAGCCATTTTATAATCGTTCCTTCGGTGACGCTCTCCCCTAATTGCGGCATGACAATTTGTTCGACCGCCATCGTCTCCCTCCTTTAATGAATATCTCCCCCTCATTAAAATTCGGCCAGTTCTCTGATCGCTCGTTCGATTTTTTCCGTATTGATAAGGAAATGTTTTTCTAATGTAGGAGCATAAGGCATCGCCGGAACATCTGGACCGCAAAGTCGCTTAATTGGCGCGTCCAAATCAAAAAGCGCATGTTCCGCTATAATCGCCGCCACTTCACTCATGACACTGCCTTCTTTATTATCTTCCGTCACGAGCAAAACTTTCCCCGTTTTTTCTGCCGCTTTAATAATCGCTTCTTGATCGAGGGGATAAACCGTACGTAAATCAAGAATATGTACGGATATCCCTTCCGCTATTAATTTCCTAGCGGCTTCCATGGCAAGATGAACGCATAAACCATAGGTAATGACGGTCACATCATCCCCTTCCCGTTTCACATCCGCTTTACCGATCGGGATGACGTAATCTTCCTCGGGTACCTCTCCTTTGAGCAAGCGGTATGCCCGTTTATGTTCAAAAAACAAGACGGGATCATCATCCCTAATGGCAGCTTTCAATAAGCCTTTGGCATCGTATGGAGTCGAGGGCATGACGATTTTCAACCCCGGTTGATTGGCGAAGATCGCTTCCACGGATTGCGAATGATATAACCCCCCATGAACTCCACCACCATAGGGAGCCCGGATCACAATTGGACATTGCCAATCATTATTCGAACGATAACGGATACGTGCAGCCTCGGAGATGATCTGGTTAACCGCCGGCATGATAAAATCAGCGAATTGAATTTCACTCACCGGACGCAAACCGTACATGGCTGCACCGATGGCTACACCGACAATCGCCGATTCTGTGAGCGGGGTATCGATGACCCGGTTTTCCCCAAATTTTTCGTACAGTCCGGCGGTTGCTTTAAAAACGCCCCCCTTCACCCCAACATCCTCACCGAGGATGAACACTTTCGGGTCCTGTTTCATCTCTTCTTCGAGGGCCATGTTTACCGCCTCGATATAGGAAACAACCGGCATCATACATCCCCCTCTTCTTTATAAACAAATTTTTCCATCGTCTCCGGTGCTGGATAAGGTGCTTTTTCTGCATACTCGGTTGCCTCGTCGACAATCCGGGCGATTTCTTCCTCCAGTTTGTTTTCAAGGTCATCATCTAACAGATGAACCGAGCGTAAATAATGGTTAAACTTGCGAATCGGATCAAACTCACGAATCTTTTTAATCTCTTCCGGGTCCCGATAACTTCGCTCATCATCATCACTCGAATGTGAAGTTAATCGATGGACGAGAACTTCAATTAACGTCGGTCCCTCGCCACGCACAGCCCGATCTCTTGCCGCTTTCACTACCCGATATACTTCTAAAGGATCCGTACCATCGATGGTAAATCCAGGCATCCCGTAACCGCTTGCCCGATCGGCCACTCTTTTTGACGCCAGTTGTTTTTCCAGCGGAACAGAGATGGCATAACCGTTATTTTCACAGAAAAAGATTACGGGTAACTTGTGTACTCCAGAAAAGTTTGCACCTTCATGAAAATCTCCCTGATTCGATGACCCTTCTCCGAACGAGACAAATGTAACAAAATCTTTATTTTCCAGCTTGGCCGCTAAGGCAAATCCAGCAGCATGGGGAACCTGAGTTGTTACCGGTGAAGAATGGGTAACGATTCGATTTTTTCGCTGACTGAAATGGGCAGGCATTTGTCGGCCGCCTGAATTCGGATCTTCTGCTTTGCCAAAGGCATTTAGCATAATTTCTTTTGCCGTCATCCCGAAACTGAGCACAACACCTAAATCCCGGTAATAAGGAAGGCAATAGTCTTTAGTACGATCGAGCGCAAAAGCCGCACCAATCTGCGCTGCCTCATGTCCCTGTCCAGAAATGACAAAAGCGATCTTTCCCGCCCGGTTTAATACCCACATGCGTTCATCCAATCGCCGGGTAAGAACCATCATTCGGTACATTTCCAGGACCGTCTCATCGCTCAAGCCAAGTTGATGGTGGCGATTTTCTACCAAATCTTTTCTCCCCTTTCCCCTTTGTTCACTCTTTAAAAATGAATAGCCTTACCATCAATTGCCATGGCTACCTCGCCAATTACCTCTGATAATGTAGGATGAGCGTGAATCGCAAAAGCAACTTCTTGCGGTGCCGCATCGAAACTGAAAGCCAGGCTCGCTTCGCCGATGAGTTCCGTTACATTTTCCCCGATCATGTGAAGACCTAAAATATCATCATTCTTTGCATCGACGATCATTTTTACAAATCCTGCGTCATCACCGTTAACAAGGGCCTTGCCGAGAGCCCGGAAAGGAATTTGCATACTTTTTATGCTGTATCCTTTTATGATCGCATCTTTTTCAGTCAGTCCGATACTCGCCACTTGCGGATCACTATAAATACAACGGGGGACGAGTTTTTCATCAAGTTTTTCAGGATTCAAACCCGCCATATGATCTACGGCGATCATCGCTTCCCGGCAAGCTACATGTGCAAGTTGCTGACCGCCGATACAATCACCGATGGCATATATATGCGATTCTGCCGTTTGATAAAAATCATTCGTCTGGATGAAGCCGTCTTTCAATTCGATAGCAGTATTTTCGAGACCGATTTCCTTAACAACGGGCTCACGACCAACCGCAACCAATATTTTTTCTGCTTCCAATCTTTTTTGAGTGCCTTCTATATCAATTTCCAGCGAAATTCCCGCATCGGTACGGATCGTATCGGGTAAGATCCTTGCCCGCGTAAAAATCTGTATTCCTTTTTTCCGTAATTGACGTGCTAACTCCATACTAATATCCTCATCTTCACGGGGAATCAATGTGGCTTGAGATTCTACAATTGTAACCTGGACCCCGAGATCAACTAATAATGAAGCCCATTCGATCCCAATCACACCACCCCCGACAATGATCACCGAAGCGGGAAGTCTCTTTATAGAAAGAAAATCGTCAGAAGACAGCACTATCTTTCCATCAAATTCCAGATCCTTTAAAGAGCGGGGTTTTGAACCGGTTGCGATCAGGACATGTTTACCGACAAGTATTACATGATCTTGATCCCTTTCAACGGAAACACTTCCAGCTTGGGGAGAAAAAATTGAAGGCCCTAACAATCTCCCCGTCCCGTAATAAACATCAATCGCCTTTTTCCTGATCAAATACTGTACCCCTTTATGTAAACGGTCGATGATTTGACGTTTTCTCCGTTGCATGACCATGAAATCAATAGAAAACGTTTCTATATGGATGCCATATTCTCCTGCTTGTTTGATCCGCCGCAAAATTTCTGCACTTTTAAGCAACGCTTTCGTTGGAATACAGCCCATATGCAAGCACGTTCCGCCTAGTTTCTGTTTTTCAACAAGGGCGGTTTTCATCCCGAGTTGGCTGGCCCGAATCGCTGCGGTGTAGCCACCGATTCCACCACCAACGACTACAAGATCATATTCCTTGGCCAAAATTTTCCCCCCTTTGTTTTCCATGTAAAGAGCTTGTTGATTCGTCACACGTAGAGAATTCCTTTAGTAAACAGAAGTCGGTAAAGTAGTGAAGTTTTTCAAGGTCCGTTTTTGCGCAGTCGTTTTCGCAAAATATGTTTTTCATTCGGTAAAAAAGTACTGCGGGCATGTTTCATTTTTTTAATCCGTTCTTCCGCCATACGGTCTGCGGCAAGATACGTTGGGATCTTGTCACGTTTGGAGATGGCAAAAACCTTTTCTAAATTATGATAAATTTGTTCCACCTTTTTCATCGCCCGTTCCCGATTATATCCAAGAAGCTCATCCGCCACATTGATGACACCACCAGCATTGATCACATAGTCTGGCGCATACACAATTCCCAGTTCATAGAGCATGTCACCGTGGCGATTTTCTTTTAATTGATTATTTGCCGAACCGGCAATCACTTTCGCTTTCAATTTTGGAATCGTCTCATCGTTGAGAATCCCACCTAAAGCACAAGGTGCGAAAATATCACATTCGACACTGTAAATTTCCTCCGGGTCTACAGCCCGGGCACCATATTTCTCCACCGCTTTTTTTACTGGGTCTTTATGGATATCGGTAACGATCAAACGTGCACCTTCTTTAACTAAATATTCGGCAAGGTGTTGCGCCACATTCCCAAACCCCTGAATCGCAACGGTTTTTCCTTCCAACGAATCATCCCCGAAATATTCTTTCACACTGGCTTTCATTCCACGATAAACGCCGTAGGCTGTAACCGGTGAAGGGTTTCCCGAAGAGCCGTAGGCCGGGGAAACACCGGTTACGAAATCCGTCTCCTCATAAATAATATCCATATCTTCTACTGTAGTACCGACATCTTCAGCCGTGATGTAACGACCATTCAAACCTTGAATATATCGTCCATAAGCTCGAAATATTTCTTCGCTTTTATCCTTTTGCGGGTCCCCGATCAATACGGCCTTTCCTCCGCCCAGGTTCAGACCGGCTGCCGCATTTTTATACGTCATCCCCCTGGCCAACCTTAAACAATCAAGAATCGCCTCTTCTTCACTGGCATACGTCCACATTCTTGTCCCACCCAGTGCCGGTCCCAAAGTCGTATCATGGATGGCGATAATCGCCTTTAGACCGGAGGTGCGGTCCTGGACGAAATGCAATTCCTCATAATCGTACTCTTCCAGAGCCTTAAAAATTTCCATGAGCCCATCCTCCTTTGTATGAAAAATGCGGACAGTTATCATCAATGTAAGCGCTTTTAATCTTAAATTATTTACATTTTTATCATTTTCCCCGTGAAAAAAGTTGAAATCCTTGACAAAATTATTCCTTTTTCTAATAATTCAAAACAAAAAGTAATACAGAAAGGAAATTTCCATGGAACGATTCATCGCCATTCTCATTCTTTCTCTACCGCTATTCGTCTCCGTTCTCGGCGTCAAACTGATCCGTGATACTTTGTTTTCGATCTTGTATAAACCCTTTCCAAATTATCCCGTACAATTTGTTTTCGCCATCATCATGTTCGTTCTAGGAATCGCTTTTTTTGCCGGTTTTATCTATCGCCGGGATCTCCGTCGCAATAAAGTGAAGAAAAAATTTTTTCAGGATAGATCATTACGGCGTAAATGAACGAAGATCACGCAACCGTCTTGCGCGCTCGGGGAAATTTGTGAAGACCGCTTCCGCTCCAGATTGAATGAATCGTACTAGATCATCCTCTTTATCAACGGTAAAAGGACGAACAGAAATCCCCTCATCCTGACATTTGCGAATCAATTCTTCGTTTACAGTCCGGTAATACGGATGAATCCCTTTCGCTCCCAATAACCTGGCATACGACCACGGTCGATAGAGCCCTTCCATGAATAACGGGGCGATCTCGATTTTCGGAGCCAGGCGACGACAGTAAACGATACTGTAATGATTGAACGAGGAAATGATAACCCGATCTTCCAGTCCGTATCTTTTGACGAGCGCGACCGTTTTCTCTTCCAGCTGAAAATTAACGAGTGTCGTTTTTTTAATCTCGATATTACAAAGTATATCGTCTGTTTCTTTAAACCATTCAAGGAATTCCCGGAGGGTAGGAATTTTCGCGGAATACATACCATTTTTAAAACGAAAACCGGCATCGAATTTTTGTAGCTCCGTTAATGTGTAATCTTTCACATATCCTGACCCGTTTGTTGTTCGGTCGAGCGTCTCATCGTGTATGATTACCACTTCACCATCTTTACTCAAATGAACGTCAAGCTCGATTCCATCCGCTTTAACTCGTTCCGCCTCATAAAAAGCGAGCATCGTATTCTCTGGATGGGTCCCGCTGGAGCCGCGATGGGCAAAAATAAGTGTCAAATTCATCACCTGCTTTAGAAATGAACATTTACTTCTATAATAACAGCAAGCAGGCCGTTCGGTATTGAAGTTCGAATTTTAAATTTTGACTAATTTTTCAAATTTGTCACAACTATTATAACAATCCACCTGGCCATCATCAAGCGATAGCATCCACAAAATTTTTTTATCTTCTGCATAACCTTTTTAGGAAAAAGAAAAGAGGATTCCATGAAGATGAAAATCCTCGAAACAGAAAATGAATCGAGTTAGCCGGGTCGCCTGCTTGCCGTTTTGGTGGTCAATTATATTTATTCCGTTCGATGCGCAGTCGATCCGCAACCATCGCTATGAATTCTGAGTTCGTTGGTTTTGCTTTTGTCATCGATACGGTATAGCCGAACATGTTTGCGATCGATTCGATATTGCCCCGATTCCAAGCAACTTCAATTGCATGGCGAATCGCCCGTTCGACCCTGCTCGGTGTCGTGTTGTATTTTTTGGCGATATCTGGATAGAGTACTTTCGTGATCGAACCGAGCAATTCGATATCATGATAGACCATTGCGATCGCTTCCCGTAGATACAAATATCCCTTGATATGGGCGGGAACGCCAATTTCATGTATGATACTGGTGATACTGGCATCGAGGCTCGGTTCCTTTTTTTCCTTTTCCGTTCGCGTAACTGATATCGTCGCACCATTTTGTGGTTTGCGCATCACAAGGCGAATCTGATTAGTGAGGTTAGCGGTATCAAAAGGTTTAACGATAAAATAACGCGCACCAAGTTCCACCGCTTTTTTCGTCACGTCTTCTTGTCCGAAAGCGGTCAACATAATCACATTTGGTTTTTCCTTTTGGTTGCTGATCTTTTCTAAAACCGTCATTCCATCCAGATGAGGCATGATGATATCGAGTAAAAGAACATCCGGTTTCTTTTCCTCAACCATTTGCAAACACTGGACGCCATCGTAAGAAATACCGATGACTTCCATATCTGGTTCTTCATTAATGATTTCCTTTAACAAATTTGTTAATTCCCGATTATCATCAGCAATGGCAACCGTGATAGATTCCACATTCCTCCCCCTTGCCGTTCCCATATTATTAAAAAATCAAAGTAAATAACGATTTCGCTAAAACAAGCAAAATTCCTGCATTTTTTTGAAAAAAATCCAATGTTCCTAAGTTTTTGACATTATTTTACAAATCTTCATTGAAAAATATGCAGAAAAAAGCGAGGAATTTCCTCGCTAACTGGCCTGTTCCATCTCCTCTTCGTAGAGATTAAAGCCTGCTTCATTGAGCATCCACTCGATATGCACTCCATATCCACTTGTCTGATCATTTACGAAAACATGGGTTACAGCACCCACTAGTTTCCCGTCTTGAATGATCGGACTTCCGCTCATTCCCTGAACGATGCCCCCGGTTTTATCCAGTAGTTTTGGATCGGTGATTTTAATGACCAATCCTTTTGTGGCCGGAAATTTTTGTGGCGTAGAATTGATGATCTCAATATCGAACGCCTCAACTTTGTCATGATCGACTACGGTCAATATTTGTGCTGGGCCTTTTTTCACCTCATGGGATAAGCCGACTGGAATCGGTTCATCCATGATTCCATTTTTTAATTCTTTTTGCAGAGTTCCGAAGATGCCGAACTGATTATTTTTCTGAATCGTTCCAGCGATTTCCGTTTCCGAAATAAAGCGGGCAAGTTTCTCACCTGGTACTCCATCTTTTCCCTTCTGAATCGATGTAACCCGTGATGGGACAATATAGCCATCTTTAACCACGATCGGCATCTTTGTATCGATATCGGATATCACATGTCCTAATGCGCCGTAACGTCTGGTTTGCGGTTCATAAAATGTTAACGTTCCGATTCCCGCAGCGGAATCCCTGATATAAAGACCGAGCTTATATTTGTTTTCTTTTTCCTCCCGTTCAGGTCGGAGTTTTGCCTTAATGGTTTCATGATTTCTCTGCAGGGTGATTTCAAGCTCTGTTCCCTTTTCACCAGCTTCCTGAACGAGCGGGGCGATCTCACCGATGGAAGAAATCGTTTTTCCATTGATTTCGGTAATCAAATCCCCAATCTGAATCCCCGCTTCCTCTCCCGGTGATAATTTTCCTCTTGCGGTCTCAAGCTGATATAACCCGACGACGAGCACACCACGGGAGTGAATTTTAACACCGATTGATTGTCCACCGGGCACTACTTTAAAATCTTTTAACACGCGGACATCGATTTTTTTCGCGGGTATCCCGGCCAGTTGTAATAAAAGGGAACTTTCTCCAGCCTTTCGGGCAGCTAGGTCAAGCTCGTGATCTTCCCGGGCGATCACCAGGTGATCATCTTCCGTGTCGGTTTGAACGGGTTGAACGGTTCGTCCGACCGGTAATGTATATGTTCCTCCCTCAAACAGGGTGATTTCATTCGGTAACCGCCAAATCTGTCCTACGGGGGTGCAAAAGCCGAGGAAGACGAAAGAAACAAGGAGAAATAAACCGAATATTTTTCTAAAATTATCTCTTGACAAATCCGTCACTCTCCTCGCTTCTATTGGCATGCCCCCATCATTTTGCGGGACCATTAATGGACTGGACCGAGTAAAGGTCCCATGATAAATGGGTGCATTAATAATCTAACCTTTGATCACCCTATTTATAATGAATCGTTCGGGAAAAAAACTGCCCGAAATGTCAGCCTCTGGTATTGAAGCCGGGATATTACGAAAAAAATTGATATGATGGATGGGACCGACCAGGGGAAGGTTTGTACCATTTTACACCAGATCATGGCGCCCGACAGATAATCATGAAACGACCGTTTTCCTTTTTTCCGCCATCTCCAGCATTTCTTGCGCATGATCAAGGGTGGCATCCGTAATTTTCGCTCCCGCTATCATCCGGGCGATCTCCCGGATCCGTTCCCGTTCACTTAATGGATGAACCGAAGTTTGCGTACGGTTTTGATAAACTTCCTTCGTAATTAGATAATGGTGATCGCTTAACGCAGCGACTTGCGGTAGATGGGTGATGGAAAGAACCTGGGAATGGAGGGAGATCTGATAAATTTTTTCACCGATCGCCTGGGCCACACGTCCGCTCACTCCCGTATCCACTTCGTCGAAAATGATCGAGGTGACCCCTTGGTGACGGGAAAAGATCGTTTTTAACGCCAGCATGATCCGGGATAATTCACCACCAGAGGCGATTTTAGCCAGGGGTTTGGCCGGCTCTCCAGGATTGGTGCTAATATAAAATTCCACATCGTCGATTCCATCTGGACGGAAGGTATATTCGGGTAATTTTTTAAATTGTATGTCAAATACAGTTTTATCCATATACAACGCTTTTAATTCCTCTTCTATGGTTGATATGAGCTTCCGGGCGACTTTTTTCCGCAGTCGCGACAGATGCTCTCCTTCCACGAGGAGATCGTTCGCTACGGATCGCAATTTTTCCTGGAGTTTCGTGACATGACTTTCCCGGTTTTCGATCAGTTCGATCTCTTCTTCGATTTGGGCACAATAGGCTAATATGTCTTCGATCGTTTGCCCGTATTTTCGTTTCAAATGATTGATTTCATAAAGCCGGGCTTCTACTTCATCAAGGCGCTGGGGATTATAGTTAAGTGTTTCAATATAATCCCGTAACGAATGGGAAATTTCTTCCAATATGTAAAAACTGTTAGCCGCTTGTTCCTGAATCTCTTTATATTGTTCATCGATTTCCGCAGCCATTTCTAAATTTGAAACGACCAATCCGAGCCAGTCCAGTCCTTTTTGTTCGCCCTGAAGGGATTCGTATGCGGTCGTTAAATATTGATATAAGCGCTCAAAATTAGTATAAATACGCTTTTCATTTTCCAGCTTTTCATCTTCACCGATTTTTAAATCGGCTTTCGTAATCTCCTCATATTGGAACCGCAATAAATCAAGGCGCTGGGCCATGGCTTGCTCATTTTCCGTCAAATTTTGCAAGTCTTTCTTCACCTTTTGGTATTCCCGGTATAAGGAGCGATATTCCTGCAAGGCCCTGGCAATTTCTTCTCCACCAAAATCATCGAGGAGCTGAATATGAAGCTCCGGTTTTAATAATTCTTGATGCTCATGCTGACCGTGTATGTCGACGAGCGTACTACCGATTTCGCGCAAAATGGAAATCGTCACGAGTTTACCATTGATCCGGCAGACGCTTTTCCCTGTAGCGTATATATCACGATGCAGGATGAGCATCCCTTCTTCTACTTCAATACCAAACTCCCGTGCCTTCTTAAGAGCACGGGGATTATCATCGATGAGAAAAAGCCCTTCAATTTCTGCCCGTTTTGTACCGTGCCGGACAAAATCACTCGAACCTCGACCACCGACAAGAAGTTGAATAGCATCGATAATAATGGATTTCCCCGCACCGGTCTCTCCGGTAAGTACCGTAAAGCCGTCTTCAAACGAAATAGAGACGGAGTCAATAATAGCAAAATTTTTGATCGATAGTTCTGCTAACACCTTTACCCCTCCCGCGCAGTAGAAATAAGGCTGTACAATCGTTCCGTAATCTTTTTCGTTACGGAGCTCGTCCTCGCAACAATCAAGCATGTATCATCGCCGCAGATCGTACCAACAATTTCCGGCCAGTCGAGTTGATCGAGTAAAACTCCTAATGCATGGGCATTACCGGGAAGCGTCTTTAATACGATCAAATTTTCCGCCTGGTCGATCTTTACGATCGCATCATGAAGTGCTTTTCTGAGCATCTCCGTGACATGATTTTGTTGCAGTGGCGAAAAACCGTATTGATAATGGCCATCTTTTCCCGGCTGTTTGACTAGATGTAATTCTTTCATATCCCGCGAGATTGTGGCCTGTGTAACTTCGATTCCTTCTGATTCTAAATGCTTGATTAATTCCTCCTGGGTTTCGACCGGATGATTGGCGATAATTTCTTTGATCTTGAGGCGTCGTTCGGAAAAACGTGATAGGATTCGTTTCGCATCATCATGGGAACGACTAATAATTAAACAAGTATCATCGCCGCAAATCGTACCCACAATTTCCTGCCAGTCCAGTTGATCGATGATCGCACCGACGGCATGCGCATTTCCGGGGATCGTTTTTAATACGACCAGATTGTCCGCCTGGTCGATTTTGACTAATGTATCTTCGAGAACTCTTTGTAATTTGAGTGCCGGATCATATTTCTTTTCAGGGGGTAAACTGTACTTGTAACGTCCTGAATCCGTCAGTACCTTCACCAGTTGTAGTTCTTTAATATCCCGCGAAACGGTCGCCTGTGTGACCTGAAAACCTGCTTTCCGCAAATGTTCCACCAATTGTTCCTGGGTCTCGATATTATGGCTGTTGATAAGCTCTTTAATCTTCCAGTGCCGCTTTTGTTTTCCCATTCGATCACCCCCCTGGTAAAGTCTTTTTGCTTTTATTTTACTAAAAGAATGAAGCGATTGAAAAGCGACTTTCCCGTAAATCCCATTCCCTTTGTACATAAAAAAATCCCGAAAAAATCGGGACGTATTATTCAATCTTTATCCTTTGACTGTTTTAATTGTTCGTGGGCTTCTTTCACGATTCTTTCAACTGGAACTGCGAGGTGGTTAGTCCCCTGTTTACATTCACCGGTCCATGTGAGATGAACCAAAAATTCGATATTACCATCGCCTCCGGTGATCGGCGAATACGTTAAGTTTTTTACATCATACCCTTCCCTTAATGAAAAACCGATGATCTCGTTTAACACCTCAATATGAACGAAGGGGTCGCGAACGATTCCTTTTTTTCCTACTTTATCCCGACCGGCCTCAAATTGCGGTTTAATGAGCGCGATGCAATCACCACCGGGTACGAGAATCGTCTTTAACACAGGCAGGATGATCTTTAAGGAAATAAAGGAAACGTCGATGGTCGCGAACTCTGGTAAATCTTTTTCTAAATCTTCCGGTTTCATATAACGAAAATTCGTCCGTTCCATCACGATGACCCGTTCATCTTGCCTGAGTTTCCAGGCCAGCTGATTATAACCAACATCCACGGCGTAGACATACCTGGCACCATGTTGCAAAGCACAGTCGGTAAAACCACCGGTGGATGCACCGATATCGATCATCACTTTATCTTTTACACTCACCGCGAAAGTTTTCAATGCCTTTTCTAACTTATAGCCGCCCCGGGAAACATAAGGCATCCTCTCTCCCTTGATGGTGATCGGAATCGATGCGGGAACTTTTGTGCCGGGCTTATCGAGCCGCTCATCTCCCGAATAAACGATCCCTTGCATGATGAGCCTTTTCGCTTTCTCTCTCGTTTCGACAAGCCCTCTTTCCACCAATAATACATCGAGGCGAATTTTTTCTTCTTTCATGATACCCGTCCTTTACTAGCTGCTCCCATGTATCTACATTTATTATGATAAAAAAATATTCACGGATACAATGGAATCAAAATATGTATCCACACCCTTTAATTGATCCTGTGCGCGACCAAATCGGTCAATTCCTCTAATCTACCTGTATCAAGCGGGAGTGAATGCAATATGTTTTGCGCTAGGGTGATATGTTCCCGTAATTTTTCTTTCGCACCTTCGAGGGATAATAATTTCGGGTACGTACTCTTATTTTTTATCTCATCGCTGCCTGCTTTTTTTCCTAATTGTTCGGTTGACCCGATTACATCAAGGACATCATCCCGGATCTGGAAGGCAAGACCGATGTGGTACGAAAATCGATCCAATCGTTCCATAATCTCGCGATCCGCATCCGCCAAGATCCCTCCGGCTTTTATACAGTAGGCAAGGAGTTTTCCCGTTTTATGGATATGAATCTTCTCAAGTTCATTCAAACTGATCTGTTTATTTTCTGCGGCCAAATCATCGAATTGACCAGCCACCATACCTTCTGGACCGGCTGCCCGGGCGAGTTCTTCGATAAGTCGAATTCTTTGTTCAGAAGGAATCTCTTTAGCTTCGGCGAGCACTTGAAAACTGTAGGTCAAGAGAGCATCCCCGCTTAAAATCGCAGTGGCCTCTCCGAAAACTTTATGATTGGTCAATTTCCCGCGCCGGTAATCATCATCATCCATAGCGGGCAAGTCATCATGGATGAGGGAATAAGTATGGACCATCTCGACCGCACAGGCTACCGGCAATCCAAGGGATGGGTTTTTCTGAAACGCTTCGAGGGTTGCGAACAGTAAAAGGGGGCGGATTCTTTTTCCCCCGGCGAGAAGGGAATATTGCATCGAATCGTGCAACACTTTGGGTGGCTGAATTTTCTTGATATACTTTTCCAGTTCTTCATTAAACCAAGCAACCGTTTTTTGTAAACTAGTCATTTCGGATTATTCCTCCTCGCTGATCGTGAAACTTGCCAGTTCCCCATTTTCCTTGAGGATTTGCGTCAATTCTTTCTCCACATTTTGCAATTTTTTATTGCATAATTGGGCGAGATCCATCCCTTCTTTGTATTTCCGGATCGCCTCTTCCAACGGTACGTCCCCTTCCTCTAATATCTCCACGATCTTCGTTAATTTTTCTAAAGCCTTTTCGAATGTCAATTCTTCTTTATTCTTCGTCATTCGCTTTCTCCTTCCTTTCCGTCACGCGTGAATAAATGGTTCCATCCTGGACTTGAATAATCAAGGAATCATCGATCGCGACGTCATGTATTGACTTTACGATCCGGTCTCCTGAATATGCGATACTATAGCCGCGGTTCATCACTTTTAAGGGACTTAGCGCTTCTAGTGTGGCGAGGATTCCGGTGAACTCTTTTTGTTTACTGGTCAAGATCGCTTGAAAATGGTACTGCAATTTCTGTAGTTGTCCGACAAACTCTTTCTTCGCCTGCTGGTACATCCGATCCGGATGATTGCGGATGAGACGGTCCTTTGCGAGGGAGTACAGTTGTTTTTTGCGGTCGAGCACATATTTTAATGCCCGTTGTTGTCGTTCGCTTAGGCGGTCCAGCTGCTCTAATTTTTGTTCATAAAGGCGCCACGGATAGCGGAAGGCGTATGAGTTCGTGATGCGTTCCAGGTTTTTCCGTTCACGGGTGACTTGTTCGCGAATGGAACGCGTTAAGCGAATCTTGTAATTGAGGATCCTCTCCATAATCTCATCGATGTCCGGAACCGCCAGCTCGGCGGCCCCGGTCGGTGTGGGCGCCCTGAGATCAGCGACAAAATCCGCGATGGTTATGTCCGTCTCATGGCCGACGGCTGAGATGATCGGGATTTTTGATGCAAAGATCGCTCGTGCAACGATTTCTTCATTAAAAGGCCATAGATCCTCTATCGAACCACCTCCGCGACCAACGATGAGCACATCCGCCTCTTTGCGCTCATTAGCCACCTCAATCGCCCGCACAATGGATGCAGCGGCCTGCTCCCCTTGCACGAGGGCAGGATAAATGATAATGCGGGCAATTGGATAGCGCCTCTGGATCGTAGTGATAATATCCCGAATGGCCGCACCGGTGGGTGAGGTGACCACACCGATTGTTTTCGGGTAATCCGGAAGCGGACGTTTATGTTCCTTGGCGAACAATCCCTCTTTCGCCAGCTTTTCTTTCAATTGTTCGAAGGCCAAATACAAACTGCCGATTCCGTCAGGGTGCATTTCGTTCACATAAATTTGATATTGTCCTCCGGGCTCATAGACGGTTACCGTGCCGCGAATCAACACGTGCATTCCGTTTTCCGGGATAAACTTTAAAGTCCGGGCTTGATGATGAAACATAACCGCGGCAATGCGAGCATGATCATCTTTCACCGTAAAATACATATGTCCACTCGTATGTTTCTTGAAATTCGATATTTCGCCCTTAACGTACACATCTTGTAAATGGGGATCATAATCGAACTTACGTTTGATATATTTCGTTAAGGCTGTTACCGTTAAATATTGCACGTTTTTCATCTGCGCCACCTTCTATATCCACAAGCTCTCGGTGAATGCCGGTTGCTTTAAAAAAATCGTACGAATTTTTACAAAAACAAAAAGATTTGATGACCCTTTCTAAAAAATAGAAGCAGTCACCCGCCTGTCTGGTGCTGCCTCAGCGTATGCGCTTCATGCTGATCCTTTATTCATGGCGAATTTTTTCGCCGCTTCAATCGTGTTGGCAAGTAGCATTGTTACGGTCATCGGTCCGACACCACCGGGTACCGGTGTGATGTATGAGACACGATCCAAAACTTCTTCAAAATCTACATCACCGCATAAACGACCTTTTTCATCGCGATTGATCCCGCAATCGATCACGACGGCTCCTTCTTTTACATGATCTTTACCGATCAAGCGGGCTTTCCCCACGGCGCTGACCAACACATCAGCATTTTTGGTGATCGCCGCCAAATTTTCCGTTTTGGAATGGCAATATGTGACCGTACAATCAGCATTCAATAATAACATGCCCATCGGTTTCCCGACGATATTGCTCCGACCAACTACCACGGCATTTTTACCCGATAACGAATAACCGATTTCTTTTAACAGGTACATGACCCCCTTCGGAGTACAGGGCACAAAGGTTTCCTTTCCCAAACTCAAATTGCCGATATTATATGGATGGAAACCGTCGACATCTTTTTTACGATCGATGGCATAAATAATCTTCATCTCATCAATATGTTTCGGAAGTGGAAGTTGAACGAGGATCCCGTGAAAAACCGGGTCTTCGTTTAGTTCAGCGATTTTATTCAATAATGTCTGTTCGGAAACGGTCGCATCGTAGGTAAAAACTTGTGAAAAAATCCCGACTTCACGACAGGCTTTTTCTTTATTTCGCACGTATGTTTTTGAAGCCGGATCATCGCCGACTAAAATGACGGCCAAACCCGGTGTTATACCCCGTTCCACGAGATCAATTACTTCTTTTTTTAAGTTCTCTCTTAATTTTTTAGCGATCGTTTTTCCGTCTATTAATTTTCCCAAATGTCCGGTACATCCTTTCTACATTCAAACTATTTTTCTAAGGTATCCTTAATCCTAGCAAGAACTCCGTTAACAAAACGTCCTGATTCGGCGTCACCAAACTTTTTGGCGATTTCGATCGCTTCATTGATCGTCACCTGAACAGGTATATCGTCCATATACTTCATCTCGTAAACCGCCATTCGCAAAATATTTTTATCGACATTGGCCAGGCGAGAAAGTGTCCAGTTAATTAAGTGATC
>CALKAK010000007.1 GCA_937983015.1 uncultured Bacillaceae bacterium
CGGCGAAGGATTTTTCCAACGGTTGTTTTCGGAAGTTCATCACGAAATTCATAGATCCGGGGAACTTTATATGCAGCCAGTCTTTCCCGACAAAACCGGTCCAGTTCTTCTTCGGTTACCTTGGCCCCTTCTTTTAAGACGATGTAAGCTTTCACCGTCTCACCACGGTACGGATCGGGGACACCTGCTACTGCAACTTCCTTAATTGCTGAATGTTCGTATAATACTTCTTCAATTTCTCGAGGATAAATATTGAAGCCACTGGCAATGATCATATCTTTCTTTCGATCAACGATATAGAAATAGCCATCCTCATCCATGTACCCGATATCCCCGGTATATAACCAACCATTTTTCAGAGTCATTTCCGTTTCTTCCGGACGATTCCAGTACCCCATCATCACTTGAGGTCCTTTGACGATAATTTCTCCGATTTCACCGGGAGGTAATTTTTCATCATTTTCTAAAGAGACGACCGCCGCATCCGTATCTGGCCATGGTAAACCGATTGAACCAATCCGTCTTTTTTCCCGATCAAGTGGATTCGCATGGGTAACAGGTGAACTTTCTGTTAAACCGTATCCTTCTACGATTATTCCTCCGGTAGCCTTTTCAAATTTGTCTTGAACTTCTTTCGGAAGCGGTGCCGACCCACTAATACAATATTCAATGGATGATAGATCGTATTTTTCCAGGTCCGGATGATTGAGTAATCCGATGTACATCGTCGGTGCTCCCGGGAAAAGGGTAACTTGTTGCGACTCGATCGCCTTGAGCAATGTTTCCGGTTCCGGTTTCGGGATCAATACCATTTTCGCCCCGTTCATCACCGATAAAATCATCACTGTTGTTAATCCGTAAACGTGGAAAAATGGTAATGCACCGAGCACGACGTCATTCCCGTTATTCCCGCGCATCAACCAGACGTCACACATTTTTGCATTAGCGATTAAGTTTTTATGTGTCAACATTACCCCTTTGGGAAATCCGGTCGTACCACCGGTGTATTGCAAGCAAGCCATATCATGATTCACATCGAATGTGACATCCAGTTCATCCGGTATGGACCGCTTCATGATTTCTGTGAATAAATGTTGATTCCCCTTATGTTCAACCTTTACAGAAAAACCGTATTGACGCTTTTGGATAATAGGATAGATGAGATTTTTCGGGAAAGGTAAATAATCTTTGATGGCTGTTATGATGATATGTTCCAGATCCGTTTCCCCTTCTACTCTTTTAATGCGCGGGTAAAGAATTTCCAGGGCAATAATCGCTTTTGCCCCCGAGTCTTTGAGCTGGTACGCCAGTTCCCTTTCCGTGTACATCGGATTGGTCTCGACGACCACGCCTCCGGCAAACAATACCCCATAAAAACTAATGACCGCCTGAGGTGTATTCGGTAGCATGATCGCTACCCGATCCCCTTTTTCGATCCCGAGTTCCCGCAAATAGTTGGCCAGTTTCAGTACCGCTTCATAAAGCTGTTTAAACGTCATTTCAAACCCCATGAAATGAAGCGCGACCCGATCCGGGTACTTTTGCGCCGTATTCCTAAGCGTATCCGGTAGTGGGATATCCTCATATTCTAGTGATGGCGGGATGCCTTCGGGATAAAATTTCAACCAGGGTTTATCGCTCATATTCTCCCTCCCTTTGTAAGAACAATTACAAATTTCTAATTGTTCTTATTATATAATATATAAAAAATTGTTACCGTTTACAAGAAAGACATATGCTCCTTAGGGCGAAAATATAAAAAAACTGCCTTTCTTAGGCAGTTAGTAATAAAAAAATTATTCCACATATGATCATGATCCCGCAACAAATAAATAAGATTTTTGCAAGACGAGTAAAGACCATACTCCCACCCCTATTTCAAGAGTCCGTCATCCCTTTCATCACCAAACACGAATCATGTGATTATACTGGCTCCGATGACGAATGACAGGCCTATAGAGATGATCATTGAAATGAGGCCAACCGCACGGTTATCTTTACCCAGTTCCTCGTCAACATTAAACCAGGGTGTTAAAAATTCGAATATAAAATATCCGGTAAGTAATAAAATAAAGCCGAAAAACCCCCAGCCGATCATCATGAACACCGAATCATGATTCAAAATCGAAAAATGAAAAATATTCGCGATCCCGAAAATTTTACCACCTGTTGCCATGGCAACGGAGAAATTCCCTCTTTTAATTTCTTCCCAATTATTATACTTAGTCACAAATTCAAAGATCGTCAAAAAAACTAATGTACATAAAACGGCTACCGTATAATGGGCTCCAGTAAGAACTAGATCATTTTCCCAAAACCCCATCGAGTTCCCCTCCATTATTCGCTTTCACTATCAGTTTGAAAACATGAAAATGCAAACGAAAATACGGATTATTTTAATTCAACAACCGTTACGCCTGTACCGCCCTCATTGGCGTGCCCATAACGGAAATTTTTTACAGCCTGGTGGCTGCGCAAATATTGTTGAATGCCCTGGCCGAGGGCGCCAGTTCCTTTCCCATGTATGATGGAAACACGGGAATAACCGGCGAGTAAACAATCATCAAGATATTTCTCTACTTTCGCCAATGCTTCATCCAACCTGTCTCCACGGACATCTAATTCTAAACTAACCGAAAATGTTTTCCCTTTAACGCTTGTAATGTCGATCGTTTCTTTATCTTTACTTCCTTCGACTAATTCCATATCCTGTTCATGAACTTTCATTTTCAATATTCCTATCTGGACAAGCCATTCACCATCAGCAACTTTTTCCAAAAGCTGTCCCTTTTGATCGAGACTGATCACCTTCACTTCGTCACCGGACTCAAACTCTTGATCCTTCTGCTTGGACGAAACTTTTACCGGTGTCGGTTTTTCCGGGATGAGTCCCTCTAAACGTTTTTTCGCATCGATCAATTCATGTTCTTTGATCTGCGCAGCCTTTTCTAACTGCATCTTACGTAATTCTTTAATAATTTCGCCCGCTTCTCTTTCCGCCTGTTTTACAATCGTTTTCGCTTCATTACGTGCCCGATCCAGCATTTGTTCTTTACGATTTTGAAATTCCGTAAAGGCATTCTTCAAGCGATTCAATAGTTTTTCCGCCTCATCCAAAAGCTTTCTCGCTTCCTGTTCTTCTTTTTCCGCCAATAATTTATTTCTTTCTAACGATGCGATCATCGCATCCACTTTATTGGCATCACCATGAACATGCATTCTCGCTCGCTCGATGATCGTCTCATCCAACCCCAGACGGCGGGAAATTTCGAAAGCGTTACTACGACCGGGAATCCCGATCAATAATCGGTACGTAGGACTGAGCGTTTCGACGTCAAACTCAACGCTCGCATTCGTGACTTCCTCGCGGTTATAACCGTAGGCTTTTAATTCCGGATAGTGGGTCGTTGCGATGACCCGCGCTCCTCTATGATGCACTTCATCGAGAATGGCCATCGCCAGGGCCGCACCTTCCTGGGGGTCGGTTCCCGCACCAATCTCGTCAAAAAGTACGAGGCTGTGTTCATCCGCTTCGCGCAATATCTCCACAATGTTGACCATATGGGAAGAAAATGTACTCAAACTCTGTTCAATCGATTGTTCATCACCGATATCGGCAAAAACTGATTGAAAAACAGCCATTTCTGAACCTTCCTGCGCGGGTATGAAAAGTCCCGACTGAGCCATCAAAGTTAACAAGCCCACCGTCTTTAAAGTGACCGTCTTCCCACCTGTGTTCGGTCCGGTGATCACGATCGTCCGGAATTCTTTACCGAGTTCAATATCATTGGCGACAACCTGATCTTTCGGGATAAACGGGTGTCTGGCTTGCGTCAATTTAATGTACCCGTGTTCATTCATTTTCGGCTTCGTTGCTTTCATGTCCGCTGCGAATTTCGCTTTTGCGAACATAAAATCCAGATGACCTAATGATGTAACAAGTTGTTTAAGGTCAGCACTATTTTCCGCAACAGCGCGGGAAAGTTCAGTTAAGATCCGTTCGATTTCCGCCCGTTCCTCCATGCGGGCGTTTTGTAATTCATTGTTCAGCTCCACGACGACGCCAGGTTCTATAAACAAAGTTTGTCCAGATGCTGACTGGTCATGGATTATCCCGCCAAAATGAATACGGTATTCTTGTTTTACGGGAATGACGAATCGGTCGTTACGGATGGTGATGATGGCATCCGATAACATTTTTTGTGTACCGGGGGAACGAATGATTTGTTCCAGTTTTTCACGGACCTTTGTTTCCAGACGGTTGATCTTACGGCGAATCGAGCGTAGTTTTTCACTGGCACTATCCAAAATTTCGCCATTTTCACCAATCGTATGATTAATATTACGTAATAGACCGACGGGGGGATTCATGATTTTTATAACACTTTTCAGAATCGGGAGGTTTTCTTCTTCCACAAGCGGTTGCAAGAAGCGTTTCATCTTTCGTCCCGCATCGATCGTGCTCGCAATTTCTAACAGTTCATCTATAATTAAAACGCCGCCGATTTCTGCCCGTTTGACACTAGAGGTGATATCAAAAATTCCATCTAACGGGGCATATCCCTTTAATCGCAGGACATGGGCGGCTTCATCGGTTTCCTCCAACATTTGGATAATGTCATGATAATTTTTCTCTGGCCTTAATCGATGAATGAATGTTTTTCCGGGCTGGGATGTTGCGTATTGTTCAAGCTGTTTTATTATCTTATCGAATTCCAGAGTCTGCAAGGTTTTCTCATTCACTTATTAATCCTCCCTTAACAAGCAAGAAAATAATGATCGGGGGAATTTCCACAAAAAAATCGATCAAATAAATGCCCCGAAAGGGATGAACAATTTTTAGTATAGCATAGCCGGTTTTCATTGCCACAAGTACCTTATACTTAAAAGTAATGTTGGCGATGAATGCTAGAAATTAGACAAAGAAAAAACTCCTCCTTGGGAAGAGTTTTCGTTCCTATTTTAACCACAACTCCTTGATTTGACCGGAAACGATCGGTGTTTTTTCAATAATCCCTTTCGCCAGAATAGACCCCTCAATAGCCGTTTGTATCGAATCGATCGGCAATAATGCGCCAATATACAAGAGTATAAAAATGATCAGATACACTTCGATGAAGCCAAGGATTCCCCCTGCCCATACATTTAGCTGGCGAATGACAGGGATGCGTGCGAGGAAATCGAGCATATTCGCCAGGATTTGCAAAAGAATTTTGGTAATGATAAAGATCAAAACAAACGCGATGCCTTTATAATAAGCGGCTTCTGCATTGATCACATCGAAAAATATTTGTAAAGCCGGATTATCACCAAAATCTGGATAGGGAATCCATAAAGTGATCCGACTGGCTAAATCATCGTAGTAGAGGGCTGCCAGAATAAAAGCGATGATCGAGCCGAATAGATGTAAAATTTCCATGATAAAACCACGATTTAACCCGACGATAAAACCGATGATCAAGATGATGACTATGATCATACTCAACATTTCAGTCAACCCTTTGCTTATTTAATTCTTCTTCTAATTTTTCTACTCTTTCCTTTAATTTTATGTACTCATTAACGGCGTTCACCGCTGTTAGAACTGCAAGTTTCGCTGTATCTAATGAAGGATTACGGCTCTTGATTTCTCGCATTTTATCATCAACGAGCGAAGCTACCATGCGGATATGAAACTCGCTTTCTTCGCCAACGATAATATACCGCTGCCCATAAATTTCTACCGGTACCCGATTTTTCTTAGCATCTGACAACTTGATAGCCCCCATTGTAAAAGAATCCTAGATTAATGATACCATGAAAAAAATTGAATTGGGAAGATTGGCTAAAAACTTTTCATGTAATACAGACGAATCTTTCAAAAGCTAGCAAATTCACCAAAGAAAACGAACCTAAAATAACGCTATAACAAGAAGATCAACTGTGAAAATACAATCATTTTTCATCGTAAAAAAACGGCCGCATTCGTACGGCCGTCCATAATTCTATTGTCTCAACTCTGCCCCGTGGGTCGTTCGTAACCGCTCAACAATTTTCTCATTGATCCGATTGACCTCTTCATCCGTTAAAGTGCGTTCCGGATCATAAAATTCCATCGTAAAGGCGATGGATTTTTTCCCTTCGGCTACGTGTTTCCCTTCGTAAACATCAAAAACTTTCACTGTTTGCAATAATTTTCCACCGGTTTCTTTGATGACCTTTTGTAATTCATAAGCTTCGGTATCCTTATCAACGATGAGGGCGATATCCCGTGTAATCGCCGGGAATCGCGGAATCGGTTTATACGTTGATTCAGGAAGTTCTTCTTGCAAGAGTTTCTCCAGGTTGATCTCGAAGGCATAAACATTTTTGACATCATATTCTTTTTCGCGTTCCGGATGTATTTTCCCGAGGAAACCGATCACGTCATGATCGAGAAGAATATGCGCGGTTTGTCCAGGATGCATTCCGTCCAGGACGGCTTTTTCATAAGTGATTCGTTCCGTCAAATTCAATTTGGCGAATAGTTGTTCTAAAACCCCTTTTACGATGAAGAAATCAACAGGAATTTTTTCACCCTGCCATGGATGGTTGACATAAAGACCGGTCAGGACCCCGGCAACATGTTCCACTTCTTGCGGCTGGACATCTTTCCCACGATTGATAAAAATCGAGCCGATCTCGTACAAGAACGTGTCGTTGTTTTTTCTTGCCTGGTTATAGCTGACGGCATCCAATAAATGAGGGATCAAACTAACTCTCAGCTCGGCATGTTCTTCACTCATCGGCATCATGAGCCGGACCGGTTCCACAGTGATCGGCGAAAACTGCCCATATTTTTCATGACTCGTTAATGAATAGGTGATCGCTTCATTTAAGCCGGCACCTTCTAATACTTCACGAACGACACGACGTTTCTTCTGATACTGGGTGAGTCCACCTTGGGTCTGATTGCCTTGCGGTAAAGTAAAAGGAATATTATTATAGCCATAAATCCGGGCGATCTCTTCATACAAATCTTCGGGAATTGCAAGATCCCAGCGCCGGCTCGGAATTTGTACGGTCACCGACTCGCCATTCATCTGGTACGGGAACTGCAAACGGTCGAGGATAGCTGCAACCTCATCTTCCGCAAGTTCCGTGCCGAGGAAGCGATTCATTTTTCCAACTTCAATCTGAATCTCGACCGGCTCCATTTCCAACTCAGCAAATTCAGCGATTCCGTCAACTATTTCACCACCGGCTAGCTCAACGATGAGTTGGGCGGCACGTTCTGCGGCTAACCGGACCCGCTCAGGATCGACTCCCTTTTCGAAACGACTGGAAGCTTCACTGCGCAGACCATGGTATTTCGATGTTTTCCGAATCGTTGTGCCGTTAAAATATGCTGATTCAAGCAGGACGGTGGTCGTCTCTTCGGTAACTTCGGAATTCGCTCCGCCCATAACCCCCGCTAAGGCCACCGGTTCTTTTCCGTTTGTGATCAAAAGATCCTCTTCTGTTAATTTCCGCTCCACATCATCGAGTGTGACGATCACCTCTCCGGGTTGCGCCCGGCGAACGAGAATCTCTTTGGAACCGATCCGATCATAATCAAAGGCGTGTAGCGGCTGGCCGTATTCTAATAAAATGTAGTTTGTAATGTCGACCACATTATTATGGGGACGGATTCCACTCGCCATTAACCGGTTTTGTAGCCATAAGGGGGAAGGGCCGATTTTTACATTTTTTATTACTTTTGCCGTGTATAACGGTGCATCTTCAGGATTTGCCACCTTAATGGATATATAATCTTCCACCCGTTCACCGCTTCCCTGGTTCTTCTTTACTTCCGGCAAATGAACCGATTTATTCAAAATCGCGCCCACTTCAAAGGCAACCCCGACCATGCTTAAACAATCCGCACGGTTTGCCGTTAAATCGAGTACAAGAATGGCATCATCCAAACCTAGGAGGGGAACGGCATCGATCCCAACCGGTGTATCCTCAGGGAGAACAAAAATACCATCAGCATATTCTTTCGGTACAACCCGGCTTTCAATTCCTAGCTCTTCCAGGGAACAGATCATTCCGTTCGAAACCTCACCGCGAATCTTTGCCTTTTTAATTTTCAAACCACCCGGTAAACGGGCACCTGGTTTTGCGACGATGACCTTTTGACCGGCGGAAACATTTGGGGCACCGCAAATGATTTGCACAGGCTCCTCTTCACCAACGTCCACAAGACAAATGCTGAGCTGATCCGCATTCGGGTGTTTTTTGCACTCCAGAACTTGTCCCGTTATGATATTTTTTATCTCGGCATCCGGCCGGATCACCTCTTCAACTTCGATCCCGGTAAGGGTAATCTTCTCCGCCAATTCTTCCGGGGTGACATTGGATAAATCGACGTATTCTTGTAACCATTTGTAGGAAACGCGCATCATGCAACCTCCTTGTCCAAATTTCAGAAATCGTTATTTGCTTAATGCTGAAAATTGTTTTAAGAAGCGGATATCGTTGGTGTAAAAATGCCGAATATCATCGATACCGTATTTTAACATCGCGATCCGTTCAACACCGATACCGAAAGCAAATCCGGTATATTTCTTCGGATCAAAGCCGCTCATCTCTAAAACCCGCGGGTGCACCATACCGGCACCAAGAATTTCAATCCACCCTGTATGTTTACAAACGTGGCAACCTTCACCCGCGCAAATCTTACAGGAAATATCCATTTCCACCGAAGGTTCGGTAAACGGGAAAAAGCTGGGACGAAGACGGATTTCGCAATCTTCCCCGAAAACTTTTTTGGCTAACACATTCAACGTTCCTTTTAAATCGCTCAAGCGAATATTTTCATCAATCACTAATCCTTCGATTTGCATGAACTGATGGGAATGGGTCGCATCATCGTCATCCCGCCGGAACACTTTACCGGGGCAGATGATCTTCAACGGTCCCTGTCCCCGATATTTTTCCATCGTTCTTACTTGTACCGGTGACGTATGGGTGCGTAAGAGCAGGTCCTCCGTTATGTAGAAAGTATCTTGCATATCCCGGGCCGGGTGATTTTTCGGTAAGTTTAACGCTTCAAAATTGTAATAATCCGTCTCAACTTCCGGACCTTCCTCCACCGTATAACCGAGTCCGATAAACAAATCTTCAATTTCCCGAATGACCTTAGTCAACGGATGGTGATTGCCGAGGTTGATCGGTCGACCCGGTAACGTGACATCAATCGCTTCCTGCTTGAGCTTTTCTTCTAAAGCCTGCTGTTCCAATTCTTTTTGCTTTTTCTCCAGTTCTTTAGTGATAACCTGCCGAACTTCATTGGCAAGCCGTCCGATCACCGGACGTTCTTCTGGAGGTAATTTGCCCATGCCCCTTAACACTTCGGTGATCGGCCCTTTTTTGCCTAGATAAGCGACGCGAATATCATTTAATTCTTTTAAATTAGCCGCAGCAGAAATTTTTTGTAATGCTTCATCTTTCAGCCCATAAAGTCGTTCCTTCACTTCAATGCCTCCTTTTTTATTAAAATTTCAACCGTTTTCCATAAAAAAAGCCCGTCCTGACAAGGGACGAGCTTGGTCGCGGTACCACCCTTATTGATGCAAAAAATCTTTTGCATCCGCCTCATTGCGATAACGGTTAAAACCGCCCGGTCTTTACACTGATGAACGTGATCCACCAGTGGTCCCGATGGGAACTCATGGGGTGAAATTTCATTTGGTCCCTGCTAAAAGTGCTTCCAGTCACGGCACTTTCTCCCTGGGAACAGGGTGCCCCAAACTACTCGGCCCCAATCATCGTTTTTTACGCTTTTTACTTTTCTTTTTACATTTCCAAGTTATTGATAATTATACTGATGTTTCCGGGGAATTTCAACGCCGGTTGTTTTCATGACCGTATATTATTTTGCTAAACAGGATCACTTCACACCACGTAAGTAATAGAGAAGTATTCCAGTCGCCACGGCCACATTCAAGGATTCGCATTTTCCATATATCGGAATAAATAGATTTTTCGTTGTTCGTTCGAGAAGTCGTTCACTAACCCCCTGACCTTCATTGCCAACGATCAGGGCAAACAGGCCTCCCGGTTGCACTTCGGTCATCTTCGCCGCACCTTCTAGCGCTGTTCCGTAAACGGGGATCCCAAGTTGGTGCAGTTTTTCAATCCATACTCCTAAATCGCCTTTTTGAATGGGGATATGAAAATGGCTTCCTTGTGCAGATCGTAAAACTTTCGGGTTATATAAATCCGCGCACCCCTCACCGAGAATGACCATATCGATACCGGCCGCATCAGCGGTCCGGATCATCGTGCCGAGATTCCCTGGATCCTGGACTTGATCAATCAGTAAAAAACGCTTTCCATTCACATCTCCTTGTTCCGGAAATTTCCGGCATACCGCGAAAATACCTTGTGGTGTTTGCGTATCGGAAATCACCTTTTCAACATCCCGTGATACGACATACGTCGGATATAAAGAGAAAAGCTGTTCGAGTTTTTTGGCCGTGTATTGTTCACGAACGATCAATTCCTGGATCAACCCGGCCTGGTGGGCTTCTTCGACCAAATGCTCTCCCTCAATGAGAAATTGCCCGCATTTTTGCCGTCCTTTTTTCGTTAAAAGTTTTTTCCATCTTTTTACGTTTTCATTTTTCGTTGATCGAATCATCTTCATGCTGTTCACCCGTTTTTAAAGCTACTAGAGTCATTATAGCGTTATTTCATACATAATACACATGGAATCGTACAAAATAACCACGAAATCAGTTAGGAGGTGGTGATCCGGTGAATTTTAACTTGCGGCAAGCGGTTATCCAAAATATTTCCGAAAATACCCGCGACCAATTAAAAGACACGATCGTCGATGCTATTCAAAGTGGCGAAGAAAAAATGCTCCCGGGGCTCGGAGTATTATTCGAGATCATCTGGAATCAAGCCTCAGACGATGAACGACAAAAGATGCTCGATAATTTAGTGGCAGGACTGCAAAAATGAAGATGCCGCTCCGGGATGGTAAAACCCAATTTTTAGTTTTCCTAAAATCACCAATATAGAAACTACATATGAAAATGGTCCAGCAAATCGTCTTTGTCAAAGATCAGTAGCAATGAAAAACTGTTCCCTTTTCCGGGAACAGTTTTTATCATTCGTACTTGATTTTGTTTACCGCATCCCAATCGAGGCGTTTGACCACTTCCGTTAATAAGCGAACCGTATTTTCGTAATCATCGCGGTGAATGATTCCCGCATGAGCATGAATATAACGGGTAGCGATCGTTACAGCAATGGAAGGAGCACCGGATTTGGTCGTGTGAATGGTTCCGGCATCCGTACCCCCACCGGGGATCCATTCATATTGATAAGGGATCTTTAATTCTTCGGCCACATCGACAATAAAATCGCGTAATCCTTTATGGGAAACCATGGACGCATCGTATAAAACAATTTGCGGCCCTTTACCGAGTTCACCTCTTGCATCTTTATCGGTAACTCCAGGTGTGTCACCGGTTAATCCGACGTCCACTGCGATTCCGATATCGGGTTCGATTTTGTAAGCCGCCGTACGTGCACCACGCAGTCCTACTTCTTCTTGCACCGTTCCGACACCGTAGACGATATTCGGATGGCTTTCATTTTGTAAATTCTTTAATACGCCGATCGCCACAGCGAGTCCGACCCGGTTATCCCAGGCTTTTGCCAGCAAGCGTTTTTCATTTTTCATCACGGTAAATTCGGAGTAAGGCACGACCATATCGCCAGGACGAATTCCCCAGCTTTCGGCCTGCTCTTTACTTTCCGCACCGATATCGATGAACAAGTCTTTCATATCAACCGCTTTTTTCCGTTCTTCCGGTTTCATGATATGGGGCGGTTTGGAGCCGATCACACCGATAATGTTTTCCCCTTTTGAGGTGACGATGACCACTTTCTGGTTTAACAGGACGTGGGTAACCCAGCCACCGACTGTTTGAAAACGAATGAACCCTTTGTCATCGATTTTCGTGACCATGAAGCCAACTTCGTCAAGGTGACCAGCGATGACGATTTTCGGACCTTTTTCAGCCCCCGTTTTTCTCGCGATCACACCCCCCAGGCCATCGTAGGAAATTTCATCGGCATAAGGAGATATGTATTTTTTAAAAACTTCGCGAACTTCTCCTTCATTCCCCGGAATCCCTTTTGCATCCGTTAAATCTTTTAGCATTTTTAATGTTTCATCCATTTGCAATTCCTCCTTCTTTATAAGACAATTATACCCGCAACCGAAGAGGAGTGCTAGAAATTTCCTTTTTATTCTCCTTTACGCTGTGATCAGCAAATTTCGTTATTTTTTTATGATTTTTAATATTGTATTTACAATTAAGTGTTAATATAGTAATAAATAAATGGGGAAGTGCTGAGGCCGTTCCACTAGTTCGCCAATTAACCATACCGAAAAATTTCGAACAGCTTGACAAGCCGTAATCTATATACTTATAATTTTATTTCGTTTTTTTGACAAAAATAGAGGGGGGATACGATGAGAATCGCTATTTTTACTGACACTTTTCCTCCGGATGTGAACGGAGTTGCCCGAATTTTATCCCACTATACCGATTACCTGGAACAAAAAAATATCGATTATATGGTTTTTGCGCCGAATCATAAATCAAGCGAACCTTTTTCCAACCATATCAACCGCTTCATGAGCTTTCCTTTTTTCCTTTATCCGGAATGCCGCCTTGCTTTACCAAACTTCTTTAAAATCAAAGCAAAACTCAAAAGCTTTCGGCCTGATATTATTCATATCGTAACACCTTTCAATATCGGCATTTGCGGTTTACGTTACGCAAAAAAATATGATGTGCCGGTTGTAGGATCTTATCATACGAAATTCGATCAATATTTAGCCTACTATGACTTGCAATTTTTAAGTAAATTTTTCTGGAAATACATGCGCTGGTTTTACCGCCATTTAGAGATGACCTATGTACCATCCAGGGATACGATGGAACAATTACAAAGAATGGGGTTTACCCGCATGGACGTTTGGGGCAGCGGGGTCGATTGTGATCTTTTCCACCCGGATTACGATAAAGAGCATGTTCGGCAACAATATCAAATTGAAGAGCCATATATTTTATCCTATGTAGGACGGCTAGCACCGGAAAAAGAAGTAGATACTTTGATGAAAATCGCCCATTCCCTGCCAGAGGAAACGAAGAAAAAAGTCCATTGGTTGATCACCGGTGATGGACCGAGTAGAGAAGAGATGGAAAAAAGCGCTTCGGCAAATATGACGTTTACCGGGTATTTAGACGGTCAAGATCTAGCTCGTGTTTACGCTGCTAGTGATTTATTTATCTTCCCCTCGGTTACGGAAACGTTCGGGAATGTGGTTTTAGAAGCATTAGCATCGGGAACACCGGTCATCGCAGCGAAAGCCGGTGGGGTCCAGAATATTATTCAAGATGGAAAAACAGGTATCCTTTGTGAACCACGTCAAATTTCCCGCTTTGTTGAAGCGATTCAATCATTGTTAAATAATGAAGAGCTTCGCTTAGAAATGGCACATCAGGCCCGTTCCTATGCGCT
>CALKAK010000008.1 GCA_937983015.1 uncultured Bacillaceae bacterium
AAATAAATAGTACTCTCGAATATAGGAGGTTACGGTTTTGAGCATTTTAGTTACAGGGGGAGCTGGATATATTGGTTCCCATGCCGTTTATCAGTTGATTGACCGGGGGAATGATGTAGTCGTCATCGATAATTTACAGACCGGACATCAGGAGGCAGTCCATCCAGAAGCGAGATTTTATAAAGGCGACCTCCGTGATCGGGATTTCATGCAAGAAGTTTTTTCTAAGGAAAAAATCGAAGGTGTTATTCATTTTGCCGCTAATTCCTTGGTTGGTGAATCCATGGAAAAACCCTTGAAATATTATGATAACAATGTTTACGGTACACAAGTTCTTCTGGAAACGATGGTTGCTTTTGACGTTCCCTATATTGTCTTTTCATCTACAGCCGCAACCTACGGCGAGCCAGAAAAAGTTCCGATTACCGAAGACATGCCGACGAATCCCACGAACACCTATGGTGAAACCAAACTGGCCATGGAAAAAATGATGAAATGGTGTGAAACAGCATACGGGATACGTTTTGTTTCGCTACGTTATTTTAATGTGGCAGGAGCCAGACAAACCGGTGAAATCGGAGAAGATCATAATCCAGAAACCCATCTAATTCCGGTCGTTTTGGAGACAGCTTTGGAGAAAAGAGAAAAGATTGTTATTTTCGGTGATGACTATCCGACTGCAGATGGTACATGCATCCGTGATTACATCCATGTAGAAGATTTGATTGACGCCCATATTCTTGCCTTTGATTATTTAAAAGATGGTGGCAAGAGTGACATTTTCAATTTAGGAAGTAGTCAAGGATTTTCCGTTAAGGAAATCGTCGACATGGCGAGGAAGGTGACAGGAAAAGAAATTCCGGCGGAGATCGGTCCGCGACGTCCCGGAGATCCGAGTGTGCTAATCGCTTCGTCAGAAAAGGCGAAAAAAGTGTTGGGCTGGAATCCAGTGCGCACTAATATCGAACAAATTATTACCGATGCGTGGAACTGGCATCGAAACCATCCTGATGGATACGAAGATTAGGAGTGCTAGCTATGACGATTTATGCATACATTCAACTATTGCTTAATGAAGGTATGAAGCGGGGCATGATTGAGCCGATGGATGAAATCTATGTTCGCAACCGGATATTATCCCTGCTTCAACTCGATGAATTTAAGAACACTGAAAATCTTGAAAACTATCAAAATCAACTACCTGATGATCCAGAAATCGTCATACCGTATATAATAGATCAAATCGTGCAATATGCCTGTGAACGAGGAATCATTGAGGATTATTTTGATATTCGGGAAATTTTTTCGGCAAAAATTATGGACTGTTTTCTCCCCCATCCCTCTACAGTAAACCGAATTTTTTTCGAAAAGTTAAAACGGTCTCCCCGAGAAGCTACGGATTATTTTTATGCGATCAGCAAAAATAGCAATTATATCCAAATGAGCCGAATAAAAAAGAATATCGTCTATCAAGTGGAAACTGAATACGGGGAACTTGACATCACGATCAATTTATCCAAACCGGAAAAGGATCCGAAACAAATTGCTTTGGAGAAAAGTTTAAAGAAAAAAGCGGGCTATCCGAAATGTGCACTCTGTATAGAAAATGAAGGGTATGCCGGTAGAATCGGCTTTGCAGCTCGTTCCAACCATCGCATGATCCGCATTCCGCTGAGAGGAGAAACATGGTATCTCCAGTATTCGCCTTATTCGTATTACAATGAACACTGTATTGTCTTGTCGGAAGAACATCGAAATATGGAAATTTCCCGGGAAACGTATCAAAGATTGCTTGATTTTGTCGAGCTATTTCCCCATTATTTCCTGGGCTCGAATGCCGATTTACCTATTGTGGGCGGATCAATTTTGACCCATGATCATTATCAGGGCGGCAGGTACGAATTTGCAATGGCCAGGGCGGCAGATGAATACATTTTTTCCCTTGAGCGATTTCCCGATGTGAAATTTTCAGTTCTTAAATGGCCGATGTCCGTTATTCGTCTTCGTTCGGTTGAAAAGGATTCGCTCGTTGCCGCCGCAGACTGGATCAGTTCGAACTGGCGTGGTTATAGAGATGAAGAAGTAAATATCATTCCGTATACCGGTGATACACCTCATAATACGGTAACACCTATTGCCAGGAAAAAAGGGGATCATTTCGAGTTAGACATTGTATTACGCAATAACCGGACGAACCCTGAACATCCGCTCGGAATCTTTCACCCTCATGAAGATGTTCATCATATAAAAAAAGAAAATATCGGATTGATCGAAGTGATGGGGCTAGCCGTTTTACCCGGCAGATTGAAGGAAGAACTAAAAGAGGTAGAAAAATATTTGTTGCAACAACCCAATCACATCGCGGAATATCACCGACCATGGGCAGACGAACTTTTATTTAAATATAAAGAAATTGTAAATGTGAACAATGTAACTTCCATCATTCGAAAAGAAGTTGGTAAAAAGTTTTTACGAGTATTAGAGGATGCCGGGGTCTTTAAACGGGACGAGCAAGGACAAGAGGCTTTTAAACGCTTTATCAAAAGTTTACAATATTAAAGTCCACGAAATTACTTAGAATTGAGAAAAGCAAAAGAGGGATAAATAAAACGGTTATCAAAAAATGCTTTCAGAATGGCTATAATTGAGATAGGATCAATTCATTTCTGTAGGATGTTAAAAAGAAGTTTACAAATATCCTCATTAATATGTGGGAGTGTTTACGAAATATTAAATGAGTGATCGATTTAATTAAGAAAAGCATCCTTTAAACAACAATCAATTGCCTTTTATTACAGATTTTGTTATGGATGGTAATTTAAAAGGATCGGCAAAATACATGACTGCATAGTAAGGAGGTGGTTTTTTGGCAACGATTAAAGACATCGCCGAAATGGCGGGCGTTTCCATCGCTACGGTCTCAAGAGTTCTTAATTACGATCCTACGCTGTCGGTTACGGATGAAACGCGACGAAAAATTTTTGAAGCGGCGGAAGCGCTCTCCTATAAGAAGAAGAACCCGCGAAAATCGGTAACCTATAATATAGCAGCCATCACGTGGATTTCGGAAAACGAAGAATTGGAGGATTTATATTATTTATCGATTCGTCATGGTATTGAAAACCGCTGTCAGCAACTGGATATCAATTTATCGGTCCATTTTTATAAAGATATAGATAAGGCGAAATTCGATGGTATCGACGGCTTAATCGCAATCGGCAAATTTAGTGAACAGCAAATTAAACAATTAGCGAAAATTTCGGAACATATCGTATTCGTAGATTACAGCCCGGATGATGACCGGTATGATTCGATCGTCATTGATTTTGAGAAAGCGACAAAAAAAGTGATCGATTATTTATTAGATAAAGGTCATCAAAACATCGGCTTTTTAGGCGGACGGGAATCATTCACCGATGGAAGCGGGTTGATCAAGGATTTGCGGGAACGCACCTTTATCCGTTATATGAAAGAAAAAGGTCTCTATCATGAGGATTATGTCTACATGGGGAAATTCCGGGTTCAAGATGGCTATGATTTGATGAAAAAGGCCATTTCCGAATTGAAAGATCGTTTACCAACTGCATTCTTTGCGGCGAATGATTTATTGGCGATCGGTGCCATAAGGGCTTTATTGGAGGAAAATATCGCCGTTCCTGATCAAGTGAATATCATCGGTTTGAACGACATGACCGTATCGAAATATATCTATCCTCCATTAACGACGGTAAAAGTCCATACCGAGCTCATGGGTGAGACGGCCGTCGATACTCTTTTGGAACGTTTAAACGGAAGGAAAATTGCTAAGAAAATTTTTATCGCAACGGAACTCGTAAAACGGGACAGTAGTTTTTGAAGAAATCAGCAAAAAAGGAGCAGGACTTGAAGAAGGACTGCTCTTATTTTTTTCAAATGGTTCTAAAATCTGAAATTTTTTCACTGGTTCGTTCACTCGATACATGTTTTTTGGAGAACATGAATTTGCTAAAGGGAATTTATTTTTGTCAAATTGAATGAAAACTATTTTAATAAAATAATGACTTGCAAAAATATTTGTACACAAGTATTCGTAAACGACATTTTTTAATTATGTTGCGCACCATTTCACAGGAAAAGCATTCCAAACTGTTTTTGGCAAGTGAAAAATG
>CALKAK010000009.1 GCA_937983015.1 uncultured Bacillaceae bacterium
GCTCCGTGGGGAGCGGAATAGTTCCAGTCGGGATTCCCCTTGCCGATGGCAATGATGCTGCCATCGCGCATATTCATCGGGATGATCACCCGTTCATCTTTTTGCGCCGAAATCGCCCCTTTACGTAAGATCATATGTTCCATATCAATGTAGTTATGGATGGTCGTGAAACGATCGACCACTTTCCAGCCCATGTGCTCGACGATGGTCTGGACCATCGCCTTACGATTGACGAGGGCGAAATATTGGGCGATTTTCATATCGTGTAAGTACTCGCGGAAGGAATCCCCTTCTAGATAAGCGAGATCTTTCGGAACCGGTTCTTTTGGTGATGATTCCTTAAGCGCCGCTAATTCTTCCTCGCGCCCTTCTTTTTTTAACCGCTCGATTTCTTGTTGTTGTTCGTGCCATTTTTCCATCAGTTCATCGTACGCCCGGTTTTGGTAGTACTCCGCTATTTGTTTTCCGAGGTGGCGCGAACCGCTATGGATCACAAGGGCTACTTGATTCTCGCTCCACTCGTTCAATTCGATGAAGTGATTACCCAAATCTGTTACCTGCCACACGAGGAAAACCGGAATTCTCGCGTGGCCGCCCGGGTCATTTCTGCCCGGGTCTTGCGGTTTCCCGCAAGTTCGGACTATCCCTTGTACTCCCCTGATTCCGGAGAGTACCCCGCATTATAGTCTCTGAACGTTCCCCTGTTCGGGGCTTCGCTGCTGGTTGTCCAATCCTGCAAACTTTTTGAGCGATCACAGTTAGGCTTATTTCATCCTTCTGTTGTCGCGTTGCAGGCTCTAAGGAGTTTCCAGCAATTTAGCGGGTTTTTTTCATCCACATCGCTGTGGAGGGGGGCAATATCACTTACCCCCAAGGGTCCCGACGGATTTTTCCGCCCGGTCCCGATCGTAGGGAGCGAGAATGCTGTCGAAATCAATTTGAGCCGTAAAAGGATGATTTTTTTGGCGAATCGAAAAGCCACTTGGCACATGTTTACGAATCGTTTCATCGAGTTGATCGAAATTGATCTGATCGGGTGCTACGTCGATGATAGCGACTTCCAGGCCACAACCAATATCAACCCCGACGAGATTGGGGACTGCTTTGTCCTGAATCGTCATTGTCGTCCCGATCGCGGAACCCTTTCCCACATGGGTATCCGGCATGATTCGGATTTGGCTCCCTATTGTAAATTCTTGGTTTAACAGTTTCGTTATTTGTTCGATGACTTGTGGATCGACATGATCTGTGAAGATCTTCGCATGATTATATTTGCCTTTTATTTCAAGCATGTCATTCCCCCTTTCTCTTCATTCGTAAAGGGCGGGGCTTTAAATTTCCAGATGCTCCTTCAATAGATCTTGCAAGGCGGTTTTCTCTTCAACCGGTACAATCCAGTAAAAAATACCGTCGATATATTTTCCGGAACCGCTAATTTGATGTTGATTAATGGTTTTGGCCGCTTTACGATATTGTTTTTGAATGGAGACCATCTCATCAAAGGTGAGGTTGGTTTTCACGCTACCGGCAATCGCATCGAATATATCCCTGTAATTTACCAAGGTGTTTAAGGAAGCTCCCTCTTTGATAATCGCTTCAATAATCTGCCGCTGTCTTAATTGCCGTCCGAACTCACCCCTGGGGTCATTTTTTCTCATCCGGACAAAAGCCAGTGCTTCATCCCCGTATAATGTAATGGTTCCTTCCGGAAAATGATATCCATCCTGGGTGAAGGCCAGATCATTTTCCACCGTTACACCACCGACGGCATCGATCAGATCTTTAAATCCTTCCATATTAACCTGGACATAATAATCAATCGGAATATCTAAAAAGTTCTCCACCGTATCGATCGCCATTTCCATGCCACCGAAAGCATAAGCATGGTTGATTTTATCTTCAAAACCTTTGCCGATGATTTCCGTGCGGGTATCCCGGGGGATACTTACCATCTGAATGGATTCTTTATTCGGATTAACCGTCAGTACGATGATCGTATCGGAGCGTCCCCGATCATTAGGACGCTCATCCACACCCAGCAATAAAACGGAAAACGGTTCTTGTTTTTTCAACGTGATTTTCTCTTCCCGTTTTTCCGAAGTCTCACGGATCGGTTCATGAATCGTTTCTAACGTTTGATTCAGCGATTGAAAGACGGAATAAATATATACAGCGATTCCCGCAATAAGAACTAGAGAAATGATTCCGATGATTTTCAACCAACGTTTTCTTTTCCTATTTTTTCTTTTCATACATTTAACCTGCCTTGTTTATTTTTAAATGCTTTGAAGAATCATAGATTTAATGAAAATCCTGTTCCAAACTCCATTATTGACGAACGCATCCCTTGATGCAAGAGATAATTGAAAATGCGATATTTCCGGGAGCAAAAGGAGATCCTCCGATTTCCGCAAGCGAAAAATCGTTTCCTCTGAAGTGAAAAAAAGCTATTCAGGTATAGGTTCACTGATAATTGACGAAGATCTACACGAAAGGTTTCACCAGGTTATGTGAACTTTTTGTGTATTTGAATCGTCGAGTTTCTTCAAAATCGCAAAAAATAAATCCTGAACTCCCGTTGTCAGGATTTATTGATTCAGGAACATGGACCGTTTATTCATCATTAACATGACAATTCTTCACTAAGAAAAAAGCTTGGCATGTGGCGATCAAGAATTTTCGTCCACGGGTTTCGCGTAAAAGATAAAACGGTCGGGTGCATTGCCAATAAAATAAAAAGGATAGCATGTTGTAACCGTTAAGATTTCTTCGGGTGCAGTTGAACGGATCACCGTGGTGTCATCAGCCGAGACAATTTCCGTGTCAAAAATTTCATATTCAAACGTTCCATAGGGAAGTTTAAGGACGAAAGTATCACCGATTGCGAGCTGATCGAAATTACGGAAGACCGTATCGCGGTGACCGGACAAGACGATCTGGTCTTTCTGCCCAGGTAAGGCGGTGCCAAGGTAGTGCCCGACGCCACGTTCCAGTTCTTCCGGATTCGTTCCTTCGATGATAGGAAGATCCCGGTCCAGTTTCGGGATATAAAGCAGGCCAATAGTATCGCCAACTGCAAAGTGAAAATCATCAGCGGTCAAATGATCCTTTTTGCTTTTTTCGCCCGGCTGTTGCTGGAGAATTTCTTCCGCTTCTGCCCGGGCTTTTTTAACTTCTTGTTCCCCCTTGAAAATTTCCGTCAGGGAATAGATGACAAGCCCCATTCCTGTGATCAGTAAAATCGTGGCCAATATATTAAGAATTCGTTTCAAAAACCATCCCTCATTTCTCCACATCAGGTACTTAGGATGAAAATTTTAAAAAATTTCCACATCTTAATTATAAAATATATGTCCAATCAATTCAATGGCTGCTATTATGAGCCAAATATGGATTTATTTGGGAAAAAGCCGAGGGCTGGTTTACTATCATTTTTCCTGCATTTCTTATGGTTATGACAAAGGATAAATGTCAACAATAGGAAAAAACATGTTAGGATTCGTCTTCTCAGGCAAGACGAACCATGTTTTCGTAAAGATGCTAAAGTAACGTTTTCTTATGATGGTTATACTAATAGCGAAGGGAGGGATTGGCATTTTCGGGCCGCTCGTTTTTTGCTTTTTTCTATCTCTAGCTTTAACTCCGATCGTAAAGAAGCTGGCACTGAAAACGGGGGCTGTGGATTTTCCCAACCACCGAAAAGTTCATTCTAACATCATGCCGCGCCTCGGCGGAATTGCGATTTTTTTCAGTTTTGTCTGCGGGCTCATTGTATATCGGCCGAACGTTTTTTTTATCGTTCCTTTTTTAATGGGGAGCTCCCTTATCGTACTTACCGGTCTCCTCGATGATTTTTTCCAGCTTCCCGCTCGGTTGAAACTAATCGGTGAAATCGTTTCCACCTTTCCGCTAATTTTTGGTGGTATGGCTATCGATTTTATTATGATTCCCTTTACCGGACCTGTTTATTTCGGTTTATTTTCGATACCGGTTACCATCATTTGGATTGTCGGTATTACGAACGCCATCAATTTAATCGATGGACTGGACGGTTTAGCGGCAGGAGTTTCCGCGATTGCGATCATGACGATCACGTTCATCGCTTTTCAGAAAGGGAATATGCTAACTGTGACGATCGGTTTACTTGCCATCGGCAGTATTGCCGGGTTTTTAATTTATAATTTCCACCCGGCAAAAATATTCATGGGAGATTCAGGGGCTCTTTTTTTAGGGTATTTAATAGCTGTACTTTCTCTTATGGGATTTAAAAGTGTAACCTTTTTTTCCTACATTATTCCCATCATTATTTTGGGCGTACCTCTTTCGGATACGATTTTTGCGATTATTCGCCGGATCGTACACAAACAGCCGATCGCTGTTGCGGATAAATCCCACTTACATCACGTACTATTAAAACGTGGGTTTACCCACAGGCAAGCGGTTCTTGCGATTTATATGATGGCGGCGATGTTTGGGGTGATCGCCATTATATTTTCCCAGGCGACGGTCTGGGGTGCGATTTTAATCATCGCGATTGTATTACTTTTTCTCGAGTTACTGGCGGAATTTACAGGTATTATCAGCAAGGATTACCGCCCGTTATTAAAAATGGTGAAAAATTTAGAGGCAAAAAATAAAATGACAAGCTGACCAAAAAATATCTGGTTAGCTTGTCCCTTTCATACAGTTGCAATTTTTTATCACAGAAATGAGGGTCTTTGCCAATTCCGCTAATTTCCGTGTGAACTATTGAATCATCTCGTTTTCCTGTTCCAGGCCAAGGTGCAATTTTAATTGTTGCGAGACTTCTTCCACCGATTCGTCCTTTAATGCATAGTAATAAGTGCCATCGATATAGGTATCTTCCCCTTCTAAATTTAAGGAGTCGATGGATTTTAACGCACCGGCATAAGGATGCAGGGCAATGATGTTTTGGAAGGTTAAGTTCATGGAAATATTATCTCCGAGCCCCTCCAAGACATCGTCGTATTTCGTGATCGAGGTAATAGAAGCGGCCTTTTTAATTAGTGCACGCACAACTTCTTGTTGCCGTTGTCCCCGCCCAATATCACCGAGAGGGTCATTTTTCCGCATCCGCACAAAGGCGAGTGCTTCCTCACCATTTAAGGTCTGAACCCCTTCATACAATGTGATGGCATCTTGTTTTCCGGAACTATCCTGTTCGCTGAACGTAAAAGGAACTTCTACGGTCACCCCGCCAAGGGCATCGATAATATCGACAAAGGCCTGGAAATTCAATTTCACATAGAAATCGACGGGAATGTCGAATAATTCTTCCACGGTTTCAACGGTCAAATCCACTCCACCGAAAGCGTGGGCATGGTTAATCTTATCCTGACCGCGACCGGGGATCTCCACCAACGAATCGCGGGGAATACTGACCATTTTTATCGATGGTTCATCTTTATTGAAAGTCGCGAGCAATAACACATCGGAGCGGCTGCGAGTTTCACCGGGACGTTCGTCTACACCAATCAAAAGGACGGAAAAATTATCTTTTCCAGGGTAAACCGGTTTGATGCGGCGTTCGGATTTTTCCCCCCGTTCAAGCTGTTGATGAGCTTCATTGGTGACATCAGCCATTTTCGAAGCGAGGTATCCACCGTAAACGATAGCGACGACTAAGAGTATCGCGATTGGGGATAAGACCCATAACCAGCGTCTCCGTTTTTTACGTTGTTTTCTTCTTTGAATCCGACTGTTCGTTTCCATGAACTTGCTCCTTTAGGTTTATTTGCACGAGTTTCATTTATTTGGGTGGAACATCAATTTCCAAATACAAAATATCCCCTTCCCAAATCTTCGCCTGACCATTTGTGAGATCGGTCATCCAATTGGTGAAGGCCTCTTCCTCACCCGCCGGTACATACGTTTCAATTATTACATTGTCCGCATAATGCATGTCTTTAATATCATATCGGGAAGAACGTAATTCGTTTTCCACTTTACCGAGCCAGGTGTAATCGATTTGCGTGTGCATGATGCGGGTCAAACGGCGCTCGACAACACCGATCGCGTTCAATCCTTCAGATACCGCACGTCCGTAGGCCCGAATCAATCCTCCGGCACCAAGTTTTATCCCGCCAAAATACCGGGTAACTACCACTACAGTATCCTTAACTTCCCTTTTTTTCAAGACTTCAAGCATCGGTACTCCAGCCGTTCCGCTCGGCTCTCCGTCATCATTTGCTTTTTGATATTGATCATGTTCTCCCACTATATAGGCGGAACAGTTATGGGTTGCGTTCCAATTCATTTTTTTTATTTTTTCGATAAATGCTTGTGCCTCTTCTTCCGTTTCTGCTCGATCAATATAAGCGATGAAACGTGATTTTTGGATAACGATTTCATGTTCGCCGTATTGTTTGACGGTAAAATAGGACTTTCGCAATGAAATCGCTCCTTTCTTTTTATATCTTTTCCAGGCATTTTTTGATAGGATAAAGTTACGATAATATATAATTGATGAATACCGAAGGTGCTCCTGAACTTATCTTCCAGGTTAAAGCTACGGGTGTTCACAAATTGTTTCGCCTGGATTCCCGGACATGTTTGGAGCGATTCGGTAATGATGCGACTAAAGAAAATTCATATCCTTATTATTATAATTCTAGTTTTCGTTTACCGCAATAAAAAATCTTCTTCCCAAAATTTCCTGGTTACAGAAACAAAAATTTATTAAGTAGTGCGGTATTTTTAATGTTTGTGTTTTATTAATTTGGTAAAAAGTATTATAATAATTACGAATTGTTTGTCCTGTTTTTTACTGCTTGAATGTAATCTGGAGTGAAAATGATGACAGCTAAGTGTTATGATAAAAAAACGCTCGATGAAATTCTGGAAAATATGATTGACACCGTTAACAATAGTAAGCAGCAGATCTTCGAAATCGGTGAACAATGCCGCAAAGATACGGAATCCATCTATGAAGAATTAAAAAAGATTCAAGAGATGGTAAAAAGCATCATCGAGGAAGAAGATGAGCTGGAAGAACGGGTGAAAAATGCAAGAAAGCGTTTAGCAGAAGTCAGCAAAAATTTTCACAAATATACAGAAGAAGAAGTTAGAGAAGTTTATGAACACGCCCATTCCTTGCAATTAAAACTCACGATGACCCGGCAATTAGAAAAACAGCTGCGGGAAAGGCGAGATGATTTGGAGCGGCGTCTGGTGGGCTTGAAAGAAACGATTGAACGAGCCGATCAACTCACCTCACAGGTTAACGTCGTGTTAAATTACTTAACCGGTGATTTAAAAGATATATCCGAGTTTATCGATGATGCCCACGCCAAACAGGAATTTGGTTTACGTGTGATTGAAATGCAGGAGGAAGAGCGTAAAAGGATCTCACGGGAAATCCATGACGGACCGGCACAAATGCTTGCCCACGTCCTGATGCGTTCCAATGTTCTAGAAAAGGTAGCCAGAGAACAGACGATCGATGAGATCGTCAATGAATTCCGCCAGTTCAAGCGGATTTTGCGGGATGCGTTGTACGAAGTCCGTCATATCATTTATGATCTGCGCCCGATGGCCCTGGATGACCTCGGCCTGGTACCAACATTAAAAAAATATCTCCAAACCGTTGAGGAGTACAATCAAAAAGCGAAAATTCAATTCCTCTATCTCGGTGAAGAAAAACGGCTCGACAATAGCATGGAAGTTGCCCTCTTTCGCCTGATCCAGGAATCGGTCCAGAATGCGCTCAAGCATTCAGAGGCCGACACGATCCAGGTGAAGTTGGAGGTTACAAGTAAACATGTGATCGCGATTGTTAAAGATAATGGGGTCGGGTTTGATATTCATCAAAAGAAGGAAAATACTTTCGGGCTAATCGGCATGCGGGAGCGTGTACAGATGTTGGATGGAAAACTGTCGATTCAATCGAGAATCGGCCAGGGTACAACGGTGATGATTAAAATACCGATTCCGGAAAGTAGCTGACAGAGGGGTTTAGGCGGGTATCAAAATCATTCACCTGCAAAGTGGCTTTTTTTTGATCATTATTGACCTGGATATTGCATGAAGTGAAAAATTATGCAAAATGTGGAAAAGGAGGAGGAGGAAATTGAAAAAGACGAGAATCTTGATTATCGATGACCATCAATTATACCGGGAAGGAATCAAGCGGATTTTGGAATTTGAAGAAAACTTTGAAGTCGTGGGCGAAGGTGAGGATGGAACGCAAGCGCTAGAATTAGTGGAAAAATACAATCCGGATGTCGTGATCATGGATATCAACATGCCCAATATGAATGGCGTGGAAGCGACCAAACGGTTGATACAGACGTACCCGGATACAAAGGTCATCATTCTTTCCATCCACGACGATGAAAGCTACGTTTCCCATGCGGTAAAAACGGGCGCGGATGGCTATTTATTAAAGGAAATGGATGTGGATGAACTGATTGAAGCGGTGAAAGTCGTGTCGGAAGGCGGTTCCTACTTGCACCCGAAAGTTACCCATAATCTCGTGAAGGAATACCGCCGCCTGGCAGAAACAGTAACCAATCCGGACGCCAATCAAGCGTATCCACGGAAATACGAAGTCCGCAGACCGTACCATATTTTGACGCGGCGGGAATGTGAAGTACTCCAATTGTTAGCCGAAGGTAAAAGCAATAAAAAGATCGGTGAAGCGCTTTTTATCAGTGAAAAAACTGTAAAAAATCACGTCAGCAATATCCTACAAAAAATGAATTGTAAAGACCGCACTCAGGCTGTAGTAGAAGCGATTAAAAAGGGCTGGGTTGATGTAGGTTGAACATTGCTTTAAGGGAGGGTTTCCTGTTACCGGTAGCAGGAGGCCTTTTTTGTTGGATCGGTTTTGCTTTTTTAAGAAGCGTGCGAGAAATTTTAATTTTTCACGCTGGAGGTATCGGTTAGTTGTAAAAAATTGTGAATAGATAAAGTTTGATATTTTTTATAGAATTGTAATAAATTCATGTTAAGCTAGTAACGAAAAAAGTCATAAAGGTAGGAGAAATTATGAAAACAGCAATCGTCTCAGACAGCACAGCGTACATCCCGCAAGAGATTTGTGAACAATATGATATTCATATCATTCCCTTGAGTGTGGTATTCGCAAACGAGACATATCGGGAGATTTTCGATATTTCCAACCAGGATTTTTATGACCGTATGCGGAATGCGAGTGAATTGCCGACTACTACCCAGCCCCCAATAGGCATGTTTGTTTCTATGTATGAAAAATTAGCCGAAGATTATGATGCTGTGATCAGTATTCACTTATCCAGTGGGATAAGCGGTACGTATCAAGGGGCGGTAAGCGCCGCAGGAATTGTAGATACGATTAAGGTCTATCCCTATGATTCGGAGCTGGCCTGCATGATCCAGGGGTTTTATGCTCTAGAGGCCGCGAAAATGGCACGAGAGGGTAAGGGACCGGAAGAAATTTTGGCCCGACTCGATGAGTTGAAAGCGAATACAAGGGCATACTTCATGGTCGATGATTTAACGAACTTGAAAAAGGGTGGCCGTTTGTCAGGTGTTTCGGCAACGGTCGGCGATTTGCTGCAAATCAAGCCCTTGTTGCATTTTGTTGATAAAGTCATCGTCCCTTATGAATTAGTTCGCACGCGGAAAAAGGCGTTAAATAAAATTATCAAGATGTTTGAAGAAGATGCGGCAAAAGGCGAGCCGCTTTACGCGTCAGTCATGCACGCAAACCGTAAAGAGGAAGCGGAGAAAATTTTGGCGGATTTTCAGGAAAAATATCCCCATGTGGAATTTATCCCGAGTGAATTCGGTCCGGTTATCGGTACCCATTTAGGCGAAGGCGCGATGGGCATCGGCTGGATCAAAAAGTAAGAAATCTTATTATTCAATTTATACAATCGCACTTATATATATATTTTTTGTGAATCAGCGGAAGTTTGGCCATGGATTTGGTAGCCTTCGCTGATTTTTTTATTTTTGCCCCAATTAAAGAACGATCCCTTTTCCCCACAGGATTTCCTTTTGTTTTTAGACTTTTCCTTAGTTTTGGCGTGAAGTTTGTAAAAAGTTATCTTGCAATCCATAAATATGGAGGGGATCAGATTGCGCTTTTTCGAGTCTGAGGACGTTTTAGTACCGGAAAGGTTGTTTAGAAAAGGTGAATTTTTTGCAAAAAGCAAGTATGAAATTTCCGGTCAGGCGAAACGAATTTTTGCCGTTGAAAAGATTCCGGCACAATCTCTTGACCAGGATTTTCCGTATAATCGTGATTTACAAAGGTTGTTGTCGGGACGAGTGTTATTGCTCGAGGAGGTTCCTTTTCCCCTGGAGTCGATTCACGAGCATGTAGAACATGGATACATTCGCTATGAAAAAGGGATCGATGTGGATCGCGATGGAATGTATTGCCGGCGTTGTCAAAACCGTGAAGTCCATCTTTTCGGTCGATTTCATTGCGCCCGCTGTGGTGAAGAATGTGTTTATTGCCGGCGTTGTATCATGATGGGGAGAGTGAGCCAGTGCTCGCCCTTGGTGCGGTGGACAGGACCAGAACCAGTTTTTTCGTATCCTGATGCCTTGCGCTGGGAGGGACAATTATCTATTGCCCAGGGAGAGGCGGCGAGGCGGATCGTCGAGGCGATCGAGAAGAAAACGGATCTCCTCATTTGGGCGGTTTGTGGAGCGGGAAAGACGGAAATGTTATTCCCGGGTATCGCGTGTGCCTTGCAAGCTGGATTGCGGTTGGCGATTGCCACGCCCCGGACCGATGTCGTTTTAGAACTGGCTCCTCGCCTCCAGCAAGTGTTTCCCGATGTTCCGGTTGCGGCTTTATACGCAGGTAGTGGGGATCGTTACAAGTTCAGCCCCTTGACGATCACGACAACCCATCAATTATTACGTTTCCACGATGCCTTTGATGTCATGATTATCGATGAAGTCGATGCCTTTCCCTATGCGGCGGACGAAATGTTGCAGAAAGCGGCGGAAAAGGCGAGAAAGCGAAACAGTGCTCTGATTTTCTTGACCGCAACTCCCGAAGAAACATGGCAACGGGAATGTTTAACGGGGAAGAGGAATTGTTATATTTTACCGGCACGTTTTCACCAGCATCCCTTGCCGATTCCGCGTTTTATCTGGTGTGGCAATTGGCGGAAGGCGCTAACGAAGAAGCGAATCCCGCTACCGGTGCGCACGTGGGTGCAGGAACGGTTGGCGATAGAAAAGCAAGCCCTCATATTTTTTCCCGATGTCGAGTTGATGGAACGAACTTTACCTTTATTTCATGAATTTCATCCGGATATCGCCTCCGTTCATGCCGAAGACCCGGAGCGTAAAGAAAAGGTGCAGGCGATGCGGGAGGGGAGAATTCCTATCCTGCTTACGACGACGATTCTCGAACGGGGGGTGACGATCCCGAACATCGACGTCGCTGTGGTCGGGGCGGAAGACGAAACGTTCACCGAAAGCGCCCTCGTACAGATCGCCGGTCGGGTGGGGCGTAGTCCTGCTTATCCGACGGGGGATATTGCCTTTTTCCATTATGGAAAATCAAGGGCAATGGTCCGGGCGAAGGAACAACTGCGGAGGATGAACGAGGAAGCCTTGCGACGGGGATTGATCGATTATGATTGGTAGTTCCATCTAGTTCTCTTTCAGATAAAAATGTGCGAAATTGATTGGACAAGTCGCGCGATAGGTTGGTGAAAAAGCGAAAAACCTATCCGAAAATGGTAAATATGTTTTTTATTCGCGAAAAAACAGTATAAGTTGAGAAATCAATTATTTTATTCACGAAAATTTTTATAAAAGTCGCGAAAGTGTCACACCCTTAATCACGTTTTTGGGAAACAGGAGGAAGCGGTATTGCAAATATTTGAGAGGAAATTTTGTCTCTATTGTCAAAATGAAATTCGCCCGCTAATCACATGGGAGAGTTTGTTTTTGGGACCGGAAGAGCCATTGTTATGTGAGCAATGTACAGCGAAATTAGAACGGATTGAAGGGAAGACTTGCCGAATTTGTGGCAGACCATTTTCTAAAATAGACGACTCATTTAAAAAAGGTGACATCTGTCTCGACTGTTACCGCTGGGAAGAAAATGCTGCATGGCGTGGTGTTTTGACGAGAAATATTTCCTTATATATGTATAACGATTTTTTAAAAGATGTTCTAGCCCGCTATAAGTATCGTGGTGATTATGAACTGGTAAGAATTTTTGTGCCCGAGTTTAATAGGACAATCGCCCGAATTGAATACGACTTTCTTGTTCCGATCCCGCTTAGTGCGGAGCGGTTATACGAGCGCGGATTCAACCAAACGGAAGCGTTGATTCAAGAGGCAGGAAGAGATGCGCACCCCTTGTTAAAGCGTATCCACTCGGAAAAACAGGCGAAGAAATCCCGCAGCGAAAGAATCCAAAGGCCCAACGTGTTCACGTTAAACGACACCGATGAAGAGAAGAAAGCCGCCCTAAGTGAAATCGAGGGTAAAACGATACTACTTATAGACGATATATACACTACAGGAACGACGTTGCGCCAGGCGGCAACCGTGTTGCGTCAAGCCGGTGCTGAGAAAGTGTTGTCATTAACCATTGCAAGAGGCTGATCGTTCTTTTGAAAAAATAACGAAAAGCAGTTCTATCCCGTAATCTCTGGCTTTTTACCTATAGAAAATAACGGTACAATAGAAATAGAAATCGATCCGAAAGCGGCGGGGGAACTCGGAGCAGAGGGGGGAACTTGATGCAGCTCACAAACTGTCCAAGATGCGGCAGGCTCTTTGTCAAAGATTCCATTCGCGATATTTGTCCCGATTGCTATCGCGAAGAAGAAGAAGCTTTTGAAAAGGTGCGTAATTTTTTAAAAAAGCGGGAGAACCGGACGGCTTCCATGGCCCAGGTTGTGGAAAAAACCGGGGTGGAAGAGAAACAGATTTTGAAATGGATTCGCTCAGGGCGTCTGCGAATCGTTAATTTCCCCAATTTACAATACCCATGTGAAAATTGCGGTCGTCCTATAAAAAAGGGTCGCTTCTGTGACCGTTGCCAAAAAGAATTTAAAGTGGAGCTGGAACGCTATGAACGGGAGAAGAAGCGCCGGGCCGGGCGTGGCGATACGTATTACGTCTATGAACCGAAAAAGACCAAGGATGGCTAAACAACAAGAAAATCGTGTCGATATATGTTTTAGATTGAGCGGTACGTGAAAAGGAGGTTCGGCTCGTGAAAATATCCAATTACGGTCAAAGACCGACGGGGGTCAATCCGTACCAGCGGGAACTGGCCAACACGAAAATCGAACGTAAAACCGAAAAAGAACGGAGAACGGATGATAAACTAGAAATTTCCCAAGAAGCCCTCCGTTTACAACAACAGAACATCGACCCGGCGCGCCTGGAAAAAGTTCAAGAATTGAAAACCCGGTATGAGAACGGCACTTACACGATCGATTACTTCGAAGTAGCCCGGAAAATAATCCAGGCACTCAACAAGGAAAAGCAATAAATCATATAGAAGGTGGACCGCATGTTTGAAACTGTCATGGAGATCTTAACAAAAGAACTGGCTCTATATCGTGACCTTAACGCGCTTGTCAAAAAACAAACGGACATCATTAAAGAAGGCGATATTCAAGGTCTGAACGAGATACTAAAAGAGCAGCAGAAATACATCACATCGATCACGGGATTGGAAGAACAACGCCAGCAGGAATTATCCAAGGTGGTTCCGGGAAAACTCCCGCTTCCGACCATTAGCGAATGTATCGATATGGCGCCGGTTGAAGAAAAGGGACGCTTAAAAGAACTGTATCAGGAGCTTACGGCGCTTTTGCAAAAGATTCGGGAGACGAATGATCTCAACCAGCAACTCCTTGAACAGTCGATGGCGTTTGTCGATTTTTCTTTGAATCTATTGCGACCGCAGCAAGAGCAGCTCAACTACGGTCCGCCGCAACAAAAACAACAAGTACGCGATACAAGGTCTATTTTTAATAAAGAAGTATAGTTGACCGGTAGCGTGGAAACGGAGGATTTTTTTATTTTTCTTATGCGATCTAGGGAACACTGGAGGGGAAACGATGGTTTCAACTTTTCATGGAATAGAAACAGCACGGCGAGCATTGCATGCCCAGCGTTCGGCGCTTTATACCACGAGCCATAATATCGCTAATGCGAATACGAAAGGATATACACGGCAGCGGGTGAACTTTTCTACAACGAACCCGTATAATGCGATTTTCGGTCAGATCGGTACCGGCGTGCAGGAGGGTTCGATTGAACGGATTCGCGAAAGCTTTTTGGATGTTCAGTACCGCCTGGAAAATTCCAAGCACGGTTACTATACCCAATTAAGCGCCGCCCTTTCGAAAATAGAAGACATTATGAATGAGCCCACGGAAAGCGGCCTGCATCATGTCATGGAAACGTTCTGGAATGCACTTGAGGATCTGGCCAATCATCCGGAAAACTCCGGTGCAAGACAGGTCGTCGCTTCCACAGGACAGATGGTGGCGGAGACCATTAATTATTACTATAATTCCCTCGCTCGGATTCAACGGGATCTCGGTGCCGAAATCGATACAAAAGTCAAATATATCAATAGTCTGATCGCGCAAATCGATGAATTAAACCGGCAAATCGCGAGCGTCGAACCTCATGGCAAACTACCGAATGACCTGTATGACCGGCGGGATGTTTTGGTCGATGAATTATCCAAGTATATCAATATAAAAGTGAATACGGTCGTTCCGGAACAATACGGACAGCACCCGCCCAACGCCATCGGTCTTTATGAAATTGAAATCGTTCAGGCGGATGGTTCGGCGTATGACGACGGTAACGGGAATCGGGCGAAACTGCTCTCCATCGACACGGTGACGGGACAATCAACGATTCAGCGATTAGAAGTAACCGGCGAAAATTCACCGGAAGATCCACTGTCAGGGAATGTATCGAAAATTCAAGTGGGTAATGTGTTGATCGATAATCTCAATTTTGTCGGCGAACTCGGAGGTCTCATCCGCGCTTATGGATATAACCTTAACGGGGAACAGGGCAAAGGGCATTTGCCGGATATGATGGAGCGGTTAAATAATTATGCCTTCGCCTTTGCCAGCGAGTTTAATGCGATTCATCAACAAGGATATGATTTATCTGGCGAACAGGGAATCGAATTCTTTGTTTTTAATGAAAACAACCCCGCGCAAACGCTTCGGGTGAATGATGCAATCATCAATGATCCCGGAAAGATTGCTGCGGCCCGGTCATTAACAGCCGATGGCGAGGTCCACAGCGGTGATAACCGCAACGCGTTAGAACTGGCCAAAATTAAAGGGAAGAACTTCGGTGATTATGTCTACCTACAAAATGGCGAGAACGGTTTGCCAGATGGAATGACCGAAGGCGGAACCCTCGATTCGTATTACGCCAGTATGATCGGTGACCTAGGCGTTAATACTCAAAGCGCGATGCGCAATCGGGATAATGTGCAAGTCTTGCTGGATTCTGTTGAAAATCAACGCCAATCCGTAAGTGGTGTATCCCTCGATGAAGAGCTAACGAATATGATTATGTTCCAGCATGCCTATAATGCGGCAGGCCGGATGATCACGGTGCTCGATGAAATGCTCGACCGCATTATTAACGGTATGGGTGTGGTCGGTAGATAGTTTGTGAAAAGGTGGTGAATCGCGATGCGTGTGACCCAATCGATGTTGACGAACAACATGTTGCGCAATATCAGTTTAAGCTACCGTAAACTTGAGAAACTACAAGATCAACTGGCGACGCAAAAAAAGATCACCCGCCCTTCCGATGATCCGGTCGTGGCCATGCTCGGTCTTGGTTACCGCACCGATTTAAATCAGGTGGAACAGTTCACGCGGAATATAGGGGAAGTCCGGAACTGGCTGGAGACGACGGATGATGCCTTGAGCCAGGGAGTACAGGTATTGAATCGGATTCGGGAACTCGTCGTTCAGGCATCGAACGATACGTATGAGGAAAATCAACGGGAAGCGATCGCTAAAGAGTTGCGGGAATTGAACGAACAGCTCAAGATCATCGCCCAGACGAAAGTCGGTGATAAATACTTGTTCAACGGTACAAACACAAGTCGATCACCCGTTCAGCTCATCGAGGGCGAAGAGGTCATCCAGTTTTCCGACGGTGCCATCAATATTGAAATCTTTTCCGGCATTTTTATTCAAACAAACATTGAGGGAAATGATTTGTTTGTACGGGAAGAAGATGGCAGGACGACTTTCGAATTGATCGATTCGATCGTGAACGCTCTGGAGTCGGGAGCCAGCGGCAAGGAGATCGAAGGGTATTTAGGGGAAATCGACGGTGAAATCGATCGCTTCTTGCAAGTGCAGGCGGAAGTTGGTGCCAAACAAAACCGGGTGGAATTGATGGAGAATCGCTTGCAACAGCAAGAAGTAACGGCCAAAAAAATCATGTCGGATAACGAAGATGTCCATATCGAAGAAGTCATCACCGAACTCATCACCCAGGAATCCATTCATCGCGCGGCTCTTGCGGTCGGCGCGAGAATCATCCAGCCTACGTTACTGGATTTTTTGCGTTAAGCTATTCGTGAGGAATAGCTTTTCTTTTTCTTTATTTTGTTGATTGGTCTGAATTCGACTATTTAAATTCTTGAGGGGATTGCCATGAAATTACCGCAAATCCGCATGGAATCGCAAATGATGAAATTAGGCCTACGCACCATTCCCGCTCAGTTATCGATAAAGCAGCAAAGGGCGATCCAGAGAATTGAACAAAAATCTGCTGAGATAGAAATTCGCACGAAACCGGGCCGAATCACGATCGACCAGTCGCAAGCCTTTGCGGAAGCGAATTTAAAATCCATTTACGAGCTGAATAAAGAATACGCCCGCCTCGGAAAGCAAAAATGGCTCGAAGGGGTGGCAAGACGTGTCCGGGAAGGCCGGGAACTCATGTCCATTGAAAAGAAGGACAATCCCCTTGTTCGCCAGGCCGTGGAAAAAAGCCATCCCCCGCCCAAGCGCTTAGGCATCGCCTGGATCCCGTCTTATGGTAGCGTGAAATTTCACTATGAACCGGCGGAAGTGGAAATCAACGTTACAACCCATAAACCGGTGATTGAAACGATTCCGCAAAAACCGGTCATCCGATATAAGCCCGGCGATGTTCATGTGTACGTCGCACAGAAAAATGATTTGCGCATCTGGTTTGAAAATCTTTTTGATGAAATGGTTTAACTTATAATGAAGCAGGTGAAACTATGAAAATAAAGACGAAATATCACGGCGAGATCACGATCGATGAACGGCAAATCATCCATTTTGAAAATGGCCTGCCCGGCTTTTTAGAAGAAAAACAATTTATTATTCTCCCCCTCACCGATGATCAAATATATCTGATTTTACAATCAATACAAACACCGGAAATCGCTTTTGTCATTACGAATCCTTTTTTCTTTTATAAAGACTATGAATTTAAACTCGAAGATGGTGTAGTTGAGCAACTAGGAATCAAAGAACCTGGAGATGTGCAAGTCTTTAATATCTTAACGATTTATGATCCCTTTGAAAAAACGACCATTAACTTGCAAGCCCCTATTGTCATCAACACCAAAAACAATCGCGCCAAACAGGTGATTCTAAATCATGAACACTATACAACGCGGGAACCACTCTTTCAAAAAACTGAAGTAAAGGAAAAGGGGTGATACGATGCTGATTTTATCACGGAAAAAGGGTGAAGCCATCAAAATCGGTGACGATATCGAAATAAAAGTCGTAGCGATCAGCGGTGACCAGGTGAAGATCGGCATCGACGCCCCGAAGCATATCGAAGTGTACCGCCAGGAACTGTATGAACAAATACAGCTGGAAAACAAACAGGCAGCAAATACACCGGATAGGATAATCGACCTAATTCCAAAGTCACAAAAACTATAAAAATTTTTGCGGAAAGGCTAAAAGCCTTTCTTTTTTTGTCGATATAAAGCATGAGGTTCATAAGGGGCGGCCGACCTTGTGAGCCTCAATATCACATGGACGTGAAAAAATATTTCAAGGAGGAAATGTACATGATTATCAATCACAACATT
>CALKAK010000010.1 GCA_937983015.1 uncultured Bacillaceae bacterium
CGGTTCTTCTTAATGGCGCTCTCTCTTCGATCACATTGAGGACCGTATTAAAATCCCGTACCCCTTTTGCCGACAGGGTACGAATGGGTCCGGCGGAAATCGCGTTAACGCGGATATTGTACTTCCCGAGATCATTGGCAAGGTATTTCACACTCGCTTCCAGAGAAGCTTTTGCGATCCCCATCACATTGTAATTCTGGACGACCCGTTCGCCGCCGAGATAGGTCAAGGTGACGATACTGCCTCCTTCTGTCATCAATTCTTTCGCTTCCCGGGTCACCGCCGTTAAGGAGTAGGCGCTGATGTCCTGTGCCAATAAAAATCCGTCCCGGCTCGTATTCACGAACTCTCCCTGTAATTCTTCTCGTTTAGCAAAGGCGATACAGTGAGCGAGCCCGTGAATGACGCCGACTTTTTCTTTAATGGTTTGGAAACACTGGCGAATGCTATCATCGTCAGCGACATCGCATCGTAAGATCAACGGTTTCCAAGCGGCTTCCAGACTTTCAGCGAGTTCACGGACGTTCCGTTCCATCCGCTCCTGGTTATACGTTAAGATCAACCGGGCTCCGGCACGATGCAAAGAGCGCGCAATCCCCCAGCCGATACTCCGTTTATTTGCGATTCCCATGACTACAAAGGTTTTCCCCTCTAAAGAAACGGTCATATTTAATCCTCCTATTAACTTCAGATATTATAACCTACTACTAATTTTATACGATTTTTTTTTAAAAGGAAAGTATTGTCTCTGGTTCTCATAAAAACATTCTTTGCTTTCCGGGATTGCCAAATCCCCTCGATGATAATTTCCGCCAATTTTAGCCATAATATAGACTCACCTGCAATGAATTTCCATGAAAGAAGGAGAGTTTGATGAAATTTGACATCATCGGGGATATTCATGGTTGCTTTCTAGAACTCACCCGTTTATTCGAAAGGCTAGGATATCGCTGGCAAGAAAATATCCCCGTTCATCCCAATGGTCGCATCCCTGTCTTTCTCGGCGATTTGACCGATCGCGGTCCAGCCTCCCTCGCCGTCATCGAACTTGTCCATGCCCTCATCATGAAGAACATGGCATATTATGCACCGGGTAACCATTGCAATAAACTATACCGTTTTTTTCTAGGCCGGAAGGTGAAAATCGCCAACGGGCTGGAGACGACGGTCGTCGAATACGACCTTCTTCCCCCCAGGGCGCAAAAACGAATCCGTCATAAGTTTATGGAACTGTACGAATCCGCCCCCCTTTATTTGCTTCTCGACGACGGCAAGCTCGTTGTTGCCCACGCCGGCATCCGGGAGGATTATATCGGCGAATATCATGAGAAGGTGAAAACATTCGTCCTCTATGGCGATATTACCGGGGAAAAAAATCCCGACGGCACACCGGTACGACTCGACTGGGCGAAGCACTATCATGGGCAAGCCATGATCGTCTACGGCCACACACCGGTAAAAGAAGTCCGGATCATCAACAACACTT
>CALKAK010000011.1 GCA_937983015.1 uncultured Bacillaceae bacterium
GTCCTTTATTTTTTTGAATTGTTTTTTAACCCCAACATTTAGTATAGAGCCAAAAAAATAAGACGCCTCCCGCAAGTATCGGTCGGGATACGCCCTGATTGCGAAACGCAAAATTTTAAGGCAAGTCCTTTTTATGAAAAATTCGTACCGAAAGGAAATACGAGAGGATGAGAAACAACACCGTGGTGATCGATAAACTTACTTGATAATGGGCGTAGATCCATTCAGCGATTTCGATCAGCCAAGTAAGTTCACGCTCATAGATAAATCGTAGCGAATAGATCCCCACCGTAACCAGAACGACCAAGAGAATGATTTGTAAGATGATGCTGATCGTGAAACGAAATTGATAGAAAAAGGGGAGCGAAAACGAAATCAACAAGAGCCCGACACAAAAGAGGACAAAGAACGATTTCCCGTTAAAAGCGATAACATCGTACTGGAAAAACAGGCGAAAAATCCGATCTAACCCTAGACAAAACAAACCGACAATAAACCCACAAATAATGATAAATAGATAACGCGCCTGAACGATTTGCTTCCTTTTTAATGGCAAACTTGCTAAAAAGGCATGGATTTTCGCATGATCATCGTAATAGGCTAATCCCCAGGCAAAACTGTACATGATGACAAGATACATGAAATAGGGTGACATTTTTAATAAATAAAACAAGGGCAAGGTAATCGCGATCATGAGAAAATTACCCATACTCATATAAAAATCTCTTTTTAATAACGAATTCATACAGCCTTCCTCCCTTGTGTCATGTAATACATGATATCCTCTAAATCCGCCGGCTCAATTACGAAATCGTCCTCCAATCCCGCAAATAACGATTTCCTCCCGTTAATTAAACCGGTAAAGCCCCGCGGCGTTTCTTGAACACCGATGAGAAGCTTCCGCAAATCCGCATCTAATTGATCCGGTGTACCCTTAACCAGGTAATATTGTTCCTTGATATCTTCCAGGGTTTTTTGGAGCTGCAATCTCCCGTTATAGATAAAAATGATATGGTCGGCAATTTTGTCAAGATCCTGAGTGATATGCGTGGAAAAGAAAATGGTTTGTTTTTCATCCACCATCAATTCTTGCAAATGGTCTAATAATTGCCGGCGGAAAATCGGATCGAGTCCCGATGTTGGTTCATCCATAATAATTAGTCGTGGCCGGTGGGATAAGGCGAACAAAAGCGATACCTTCATCTTCATCCCTTGAGAAAAGGTCTTGATTTTCTTTCGCTCCGGTAAGCGGAACGTTTCAAGATACTTTTGGTAAAGATTTTCATCCCAATTATGGTATAAAGACGCGACGATGTTTTTCGCCTGCTTCAGCGTAAAATCATCGTATAAATATAACTGGTCATAAACGAACCCGATTTGCTGTTTCAGCGAAGGATCATTATAAGGCTTCCCGAAAATTGTGATCTCGCCTTCATCCGGATGGACAAGTCCCATCATCATCCGGATCACCGTACTTTTTCCGGAACCGTTCGGGCCGATAAATCCGGTAATATACCCCTCCGGTACCGTGATCGTCAAATCTTCGATCGCAAATCCTTTAAAACGTTTCGTGACATTTTGCATGTGGATCGCTGTCAACGAATGACCCCTCCCTACAATACGCAAAGTGGATTTTGTTGTTTTGGTTGGAAGTTACACTGATGTGATTGAGGCCCCTCCGGTATTTGAGTTTGGAAACCGAACCTGGATTTTTTGAGGTTATGGGAATTCTCCCGTGAAATAAAGTGGCTGGCTTTCGTTAACTCGCCTGATTAAGCGAAGGGCATATCGGTTTGATCAAACCTTTTCACCAGGTCCGCTTTCCCGGTAATAAATTTTCACTAGCTCGATTAAGTCTTGCTCGGTGAGACCGAGGCGTTTCCCTTCGACCACTAGCTCTTCCAATTGATTTTCCAGCTCCCGTAGTCGCCACTCCCGTAAAACTTCCTTCTGCTGGCCGGCAACAAAGGTTCCTTTACCGACCGAAGAAAAGATGAAGCCTTCATTTTCCAGTTCCTCATACGCCCGTTTCGTAGTAATCACGCTGACATGGAGATCCTTCGCCAATACACGGATCGATGGCAAGGCGTCTCCTTCTTTCAACTCTCCGCAAATGATCTGGTCTTTGATTTGTTCTTTAATTTGCCGATATAACGGCGTTTTACTCGTCTGCGAAAGGGTAATTTTCACACCATCACCTCACATGTGTATAGTGTATATATTGTATATACACATTATATTTTATATGTACGGTTTATGTCAATAGAAAAGCGGCTATTTTTTGGCATGAAAAAGCGCAGGCCTAGCCTGCGTTTTAGCGAGATGGATTGAAAAATTTTTTGTTATAAACCGACTACGATCATTGGCATTCTTCCCATGGTGGTAATTGTACCGGAACTTGACCTTTTAGCGTAAACCCTTCCTGGCGAACATCACAATCATAGGCAAGAATTTCCACCCCGGACCGAGCTGCACGCACGAGGCTTTTCGAAAAATCCGGATCCATCTCCGTATGTGGTGTAAACACGCGACAACCTTGCATCTGGATGATGAAAAGAATGACAGCCCGATAGCCATCTTCCACCGCTTTTACGAGTTCATCGATATGTTTCGTACCCCGTGTCGTCGGCGCATCGGGGAACATCGCCACTCCATCTTTGGCAAGCGTCACGCCTTTTACTTCAATAAAGCCTCGTTCTTCACCGTTTTCAAAATACAGATCGAAGCGGGATTTTTGATAGGTCACCTCTTTTTTAACCGTAAGGGGCTTTCCGAGTTCTTTGATTTTTCCTTCCCGAAGCGCCTCGTAGGCCACTTGATTCGGCGCTTGTGAATCGATATTGACAAGCGAGCCATCCCGATTCACCGCGATCAAGGAATATTTTGTTTTCCGGTGCGGATGGTCGGCAACTTCTAAGAACACTTCCCGCTCCGGAACAAGTAGCTCTTTCAAACGTCCGGTATTTTTCACATGCACCCGTTCTAGCTCACCGCTGATCCAAACTTCCGCGATAAACCGATTGATCCGTTTATGAAAGATGGCGGGAATAATTTCCTTGTATTGCACCGTATCACTTCCTGAACTATTGCGAGATTTCCCTTTATTATAGCATTTCCTACAAAAAAGGAGTGGCCGCCTGGCCCATAAACAATTGACAAGAGTGAAGTGTTGGCAGGCATTTTTGATGGGAACGC
>CALKAK010000012.1 GCA_937983015.1 uncultured Bacillaceae bacterium
ATAAAGATGTTGAGATTATCACGAGATTTTCATTAAAATGGTTATTTTATATGCCGAGAGCGCGCTACTAGGTGACGAACGTACGAATGCCCCTTTGGTTACCCAAGCCGAATCACACCCTTTATGTACAGACTTGGCACGGCACTCCCTTGAAAAAACTCGGTGTTGATATTGATGAAGTCTACATGCCGGGGACGAATACGGAAAATTACCGGCGGAATTTTACGATGGAATCTGCAAAATGGGACTATCTAGTCTCTCCTAATTCTTATTCCACAAAAATATTCCGGCGGGCGTTTTCCTTTGAAAAAGAAATTATCGAATCAGGATATCCTCGCAATGATTATTTATATCAAGCGAATAATAAACGGGAAATCGATTCATTAAAGAGGCGCTACGGTTTACCTTTAGACAAAAAGGTGATTCTCTATGCACCGACGTGGCGGGATGATCAGTATTTTTCGGTTGGAAAGTATCGCTTTCAATTAGAACTCGATTTAAAACGAATGCAAGAGGAACTCGGAGAACATTATATTGTGATTTTAAGGATGCATTATTTAATAGCAGAACAACTCGATGTATCGGAATTTGCCGGTTTTGCCTATGATTTTTCCCATCATGAAGACATTCGCGAGTTGTATCTCATTTCCGATTTATTGATTACGGATTATTCTTCTGTTTTCTTCGATTATGCTAATTTACGTAGGCCGATGATCTTTTTCGTTTATGATATTGAAGATTATCGTGACCGTTTACGGGGCTTTTATTTTGATCTCGAAAAGAAAGCACCAGGTCCCCTGGTCAAAACGACAGAGGAAGTGATTCAGGCGATCAAACATTTTGAAGAGAGGGATTTTGCGCTTCCGGAAAACTTTGAGGAATTTTATCAAACCTTTTGTGAATGGGAAGATGGCCAAGCCGCAAAACGCGTAGTAGAAACTATATGGGGTAAGTGAGTGGGATGAGTCTGTCCAAAAAGTAAAATTATTTATAGATGAGTTAAACCAGGATGTTTTATCAAGGTTATTGAACATGAAGAGGGCATCCAAAAGTCGAAAATACAACTTTTGGATAGCCCCTTCTTTTTTAGTCGAGCGTAAATGAAGTGAGTTACTTTTATTTTTACATGGAGGGATTTCTTAGAAAATCGGTGTTAAACTATTTTATATACAGGTCTTTATTGGAATATATCTAATGTGTTTTTTGTTTTGACTATCATTTCTTGTTTTATGGTATGATGGGAAAGAAACTGGTAAAAGATATGATTTTTTCTAAATCAATCCCTGAACTGTGAGGAGAAAAGGATGTCCGATCCCCTAGTCTCAGTAATCATTCCTGTGTACAATGTGGAATCGTATTTAGAGGAATGCCTGGAATCCGTACGGAATCAGACGTACAAAAATATTGAAATCATCACCGTTAATGACGGAAGCACTGATGATAGTCCGCTCATATTAGAACGGTATGCCAAAGAAAATAGCAATATCAAAACCATCCATCAAAAAAATTCCGGAGTATCGGCTGCAAGAAATCGGGGACTTGAAGAAGCGACGGGGAAATACATTTACTTTTTAGATTCGGATGATTATATTTTGCCGGAGACGATCGGTAATATAATTGAAAAAATGGAAAAGCATCAATTGGATGTGGTCCGCTTCGGTGCTAAGCCTTTTAGTGAAGATAAGGGCTCTGAAAATCTGGTATGGAATGTATATGATCACAGTAAATTTTTCCAAAGTGGAAAAATCTATGTTAAACACGAATTTTTGCGGGCGAATATCAAGGGGTTCACTCCCAGTGCTTGTCTCTATATGGTAAGGGCGGATGTCTTAAACAAAAATCAAATACGCTTTAAACCGAACCTACAACATGAGGATGAATTGTTTTCACTCGAAGTATTTTTAAACACGGAGCGGGCGATGTATGATGCGAATTTGTATTACATGAGGAGATATCGTTCCGGCTCGATCATGACGTCGCAAGAAGAAATGAAGTCCTTTGACGCATACTATCAAGTGTTGCAGGAAATTATTTCGCTGTTAAAGAAATATACCGATCCTGATGAGATCAAATTGATTAAAAGCAGGATCCGTTCCCTTTACATCAGTTTATCGTTAAAACAAGTCGATGAAAGGTATAAAAAAGAGAAGTTGGCGAAGATTAAGGCGATTAATAGCTGGGAAAAATTTTATTACGTTACCCATTATTATTTGAAAGAATTTATAAAAAAGGCAATGCGTTTTTGAATAGTAACTGTTGTTGGCACTGTGAAAAAGTGAATTCAAGGGGTAAAATAAGATGACGGATTCCCATCTTGTTTCGGTGATCATGTCAACGTATAATGCCAACCCGGAGCATTTACGTCAGGCGATTTCAAGTATCTTAAAACAAACATATCAAAACTTTGAACTCATTATCGTTAATGACGGATCAACAACTATAAATCCCGAAGAAATCATCAAAAGCTTTTCTGATTTTAGAATTATTTACATTCATATGGAGGAAAATCAAGGTTTAACAAAGTGTTTGAATGTCGCCCTAGATCATTGTAGAGGCGATTTTATTGCAAGAATGGATGATGACGACATCGCGTTACCGACGAGATTAGAAAAACAAGTGGAGTTTTTGCGTGATAATCCCGAAGCCAATATTGTCGGCTCGTATGTCGAATATTTTGGAGAAAAAACAGGAATTCATGTGGTCAAGATGGATAACGATCGGGAAAAGCAACAGATCAGACTCTTATTCAGTAATACAGCAATCCCTCATCCGACAGCCATGATTCGACGGGATTTTTTAATCAGATATAATATTCGCTATAATGAAAAGTATAAAAAAGCACAAGATTATGCGCTTTGGGTTGATTGTGTCAAGTACAGTAAGATAGATTGTTTGCCAGAAGTGTTATTAAAATACCGCGTACACAAAAAACAAATTTCTTCAAAAGGACGTTCAGAACAGACCTTTTATAATGAAATGATCAAACTCGATCAATTAAAAGCTTTAGGGGTCCAGATGGATAAAAACCAAAAGGAAACCCACC
>CALKAK010000013.1 GCA_937983015.1 uncultured Bacillaceae bacterium
GAAGCGGTCCCATTCCCGGCATTTTTCGAAGCACTTATTATGGAGATCACCTTCGAGATTCTCCGGGAAGCCGGTGTACGTCTCCCGCGCTCAATCGGTCAGGCCGTCTCCATCGTAGGGGCACTCGTAATCGGACAGGCAGCTGTCGATGCAGGGATCGTCTCACCGGCGATGGTCATCGTTGTTTCGATTACGGCAATCGCCAGTTTCGCTACCCCTTCTTTCTCTATGGCTATCGCCGCACGACTCATCCGTTTTATCTTGATGCTTCTAGCGGCGATCATGGGGATGTACGGAATTATCGTTGGCTTAATGATCATAACGTTACATTTATGCAGTCTCCGTTCCTTTGGAATTCCGTATATGGCCCCACTCGCTCCACTGATGTTCCGCAATATCGGCGATACGTTCGTTCGGGTTCCAATCTGGGCCATGGATATTCGACCGAAACTCATCAGTCAGAAAAACATTTCCCGAGCTGGCGATGGGCAAAAACCGTCCCCGCCCCCCTGGAAATGAGGGAGGTAGGTGATCACGTGCGTAAAAAAATTCTGTTTAGCTGTTTTCTCATCATTCTGATCAATGTCCTTAGCGCATGCTGGAGTTATAGAGAATTGACTGAAATTGCATTTGTGACCGCCCTTGGAGTCGATAAAAAAGAAGACGGCAAGTATTCGATCACAGTCCAGTTGATCAACCCCCGTAATGTGTTTGGTAGCAAGCAAGGTGGGGTTCAAGGGATTCCTGTTACCGTTTATCAAGGAGAAGGAGAAACGATTTATGAGGCGGCCCGGGAAACATCCCAGCATATATCGCGGAGGTTATATTTTTCCCATGCGAACCTTGTTGTTATTGGAGAAGAACTGGCTAAAGAAGGAATCATTGAAATATTTGATGTTGCTGAGCGGGCTGCCCAGTTTCGCAGTACCGCCCGGGTCGTCATCGCCAGGGGAGCAACGGCAGGAGAATTGTTACAGATTCTTGCTCCCCTCGATCAAATTTCCGCCTATAAAATCATTAAAAGCATCGAAAATTCCCAGAATGCCTGGGGACATAATATTGAAACAAAAGCGCAAGAAGTCATCGATAGTTTTTATTGCCAGTTATGTCAACCGGTAATAAGCGGCATGGTGATTGAAGGAGATAAAGAAAAAGGGATGTCGGAAGATGCTTTAAAAATGACGAAAACAGCAGCACCTTTGTCGGCAGAAGGGATAGGAATTTTTAAAGATGGGAAATTAGTAGCCTGGGCAGAAAAAGAAAAGGCTAGGGGAATCGTCTGGCTGCGTAATCGCCTCAGGGAAACGATCGTTAATATCGATTGGGAAGGGAAGAAGGATGTCATTGCTTTTCGAGTGATCCGCTCGAAAACGAAAATTAAACCAAAATTGAAAGATGACTCCCCGGAGATTCATGTACACATCGATGTGGAAGGAAATATCGGTGAAACGCTTGTCCCAATCGATATCGCAGACGTCAATCTATTAAGAAAACTGGACAAAACGATCGCGGAAACCATAAAAAAGGAGATCGAGTCGACAATCGAACTCTGTAAAAAGGAAAAAGCGGATGTGTTCCAATTCAGCAAAAAAATTTCCGTTCACTACCCGGAGTACTGGAAGAAAAACAAAGATATTTGGGAAGACGAGGTCTTTCCTGAACTTCCTGTTCATGTGACCGTAGATGCCTTTATCCGGAGATCGGAGTTACGATTAAAACCGTATTTTTATGAAATTAATAAATAAAAGGGCGTAGATACCCATGGAAAAAGCCAGAATTGATCGGGTTCAGTTTTTCATCTTATTAATTCTTTTTGAAATGGGGACATCCCTCGTTACTACATTCAGTATAAGTGCTGGGAAGGATGCCTGGTTAGCGATATTGTTCGGTTCGCTATTGGGGTGTCTCTTTTTCCTTATGTATTATCAACTCTATCAATGGTTTCCGGAGGATAGCTTTACGGGCTATGTTAAGAAAATATTGGGGAAAAAGTTGGGAACTGCCGTAGGTTATATTTATGCGATCGCGGCTTTATATATTTCTTCGCGGGTTTTACGTGTTTTTGGCGAGGTGCTCCTGTCGTCTACTTATCCGGAAACCCCTTTGGTAATCGTTCATGCTTTAATGATTCTTGTCGTGATTTACGCTGTGAATAAAGGAATTGAAACGATAGCACGCACCGCCGAATTGACGATCGTGATTGTGTTTATTTTAGCTATTTTCGGTTTCGTACTCATTGTTTTATCTGGCGTAATGGACATAGATCGTATCCTGCCTATTCTGGAAAATGGCTTTGTACCGGTTTTGAAAACTGTGGTTACGGAAACGATGAATGTACCTTTTGGTGAAGTAATGATATTTACCATTATTTTTCCATATCTAAACAATAATCGGCGAATGAGAATCATCGGTGTTGGTGCGATGCTTTTAAGTGGCATCATGATCGCCGGAACGATGTTGATTAACATCCTCACTTTAGGCTTTCATGTTGTCGAAGATTCCGGTTTTCCTCTTTTAGCCACGATTCAAATGATTAGCGTTGCAGATTTTTTAGAACGATTGGATGTTTTATTTTTGATCGTTTTGTTTATCGATGTGTTTTCGAAACTAGTTTTATTTTTTTACTTCGGATTGATCGGCTTAACCGAGCTTTTTGGTCTGGAATCTCATAAGCAAATTTCCTACCCAATAGGGATGATCGTTTTATTTTGTTCTTTGACCATTGCAACAAACTATAGTGAATATGCCTATCAGAGTATAAATATATCGGCCAGATATTTTAGTTTCCCGCTGCAGGTAATTATTCCGTTGATTTTACTTACGATAGCATTTTTCAAAAAACGTAAACAAGCAGGAGGGAAATCACCGGAAAAAACGGAGGAGCGTACTTCGCGGTCCACAACATCATCGCAATAACGCAAGAAGGCTAATCCATTCCATAATTTGCGGTTAAAAATTATAGTTGCATAATTTAGCGCGGAACGTTATTATTTCTTAATGTGTATCATAGAAACGGTGAAAAACGACATTAAGAAATAGTTAGGATGAACATGATGGCAGATTTTCAAGATGAAGTAAATTCCCGCAGGACCTTTGCGATCATTTCCCATCCGGATGCCGGAAAAACGACTTTGACGGAAAAATTACTGCTTTTCGGCGGGGCCATTCGGGCAGCGGGTACGGTAAAAGCGAAAAAGACCGGGAAGTTCGCGAAAAGTGACTGGATGGAGATTAAGAAAGAGCGGGGAATCTCCGTTACATCTAGTGTCATGCAGTTTGACTATCAGGGATATCGGGTCAATATTCTTGATACACCGGGGCACGAGGATTTCAGTGAGGATACGTACCGGACGTTGACCGCTGTAGATAGTGCGGTGATGGTCATTGATTCTGCGAAAGGGATCGAACCGCAAACGATCAAATTGTTTAAAGTTTGTGCGATGAGGGGGATCCCGATTTTCACTTTTATTAATAAACTGGACCGGGTCGGAAGAGAGCCGCTTGAGTTGGTAGCGGAACTTGAGGAAGTGCTCGGAATCGAAGCGTACCCGATGAATTGGCCGATCGGGATGGGGAAAGAGTTCCTCGGTATCTATGACCGCTACCATAACCGGATTGAACAGTACCGGGTAAGCGAAGATGAACGATTTTTACCACTTGATGAAGAGGGGGAACTTGCGGTAAATCATCCAATGAAAAATTCTTCGTTGTACACGCAAGTGCTAGATGAGATCGCACTTTTAAATGAGGCGGGGAATGAATTTTCTCGGGAACGAATCGCTCGGGGTCAACTGACTCCGGTTTTTTTCGGTAGTGCGCTCACATCATTTGGAGTCCAGACCTTTTTGGAGACCTATCTTGAATTCGCACCACCGCCACAACCCCGTCATGCCGATATCGGTGACATTGACCCCCTTCAAGAAGAGTTTTCCGGTTTTATTTTTAAAATCCAGGCAAATATGAATCCGAATCATCGCGATCGCATTGCCTTTGTTCGCATTTGTTCTGGGAGATTCACAAAAGGGATGACGGTGACGCTCGCCCGAACGGGGAAACCATTAAAGCTGTCTCAATCAACCCAATTTCTGGCCAGCGATCGAATCAATGTAGATGAAGCGGTTGCCGGTGATATTATCGGACTTTATGATACGGGAAAATATCAAATCGGTGATACATTAGTCGCCGGTAAGAAGGTCTTTCATTTCGACCCCCTACCGCGTTTTACGCCGGAATTATTCGCCCGTGTTACCGCGAAAAATGTGATGAAGCAAAAACAATTTTATAAAGGGATCCACCAGCTTGTCCAGGAAGGTGCCATTCAGCTTTATAAAACGAAATTTGAAGATTTTATCCTTGGTGCAGTTGGACAGCTTCAGTTTGAAGTGTTCGCAACGAGGATGAAAAACGAATACAATGTCGATGTCGTTCTGGAACCGATGGGGTCGCGGGTTGCCAACTGGGTGAAAAACGGGAAGGTCGATGAAAAATTGAATACACCTCGCAGCATGCTTGTTAATGACCGTGATGGAAATCCCGTCTTTTTATTCGAGAATGAGTTCGCCATGCGCTGGTTCATGGATAAACACCCTGAAATTGAGCTTTATAACCCGATGGATGATCAAAATAATAAAGAATAAAGTCATTAAGATTTCAAAAAAAAGAACTAAAAATAGACAGGAGGATTTAGCGATTTCGCAATTTCCCCTGTCATTTTTTTGTAGTAGAATCCTGTGCCGGATGAACAGGTTACCGCTTCCCGCTTATAGGAAAAGAGTTAATCATTTGTTTTGGTCTTTATCCAACGGTTCAAGAAACCCGCCTGGTAAGGCGATACTAGCAGTCAATGAATTCCAAGGGAAGGTATTCGGCGGTGGTTGGTGAATGGAAATGATTTCGTCGCGAACGGGATGCGGGAATTGAACGGAATAAGCCCAGAGAGCGATTTGTTGGCCGGGTTTATTGATGTTCGTACCGTATTTTTGATCACCATAAATCGGGTGGCCCACCGTAGCCAGTTGTACCCGTATTTGGTGGGAGCGGCCGGTATAAAGTTTAACATGCAATAAGCTGAGCTCGTCATCATGATTGAGGACTTCATATTCCAGAATCGCCAGTTTCGCATTTTTTGTTCCGGCCGGAACGGCGGAAACTAGGTTCCTCCGCCGGTCTTTTAATAAATAATTTTTCAAGACCGCTTTTTTCCGTTTCGGCACGCCTCTAACGACCGTCAAGTAGGTTCGCTCGAATTGTCGGTCTTGTAAGGTGCGGGCAAGACGCGATGCAGCTTTCGATGTTTTCGCGAACACCATCACCCCACCGACGGGACGGTCGAGCCGGTGAACGAGACCTAAATACACATTCCCCGGTTTGTTGTAACGCGATTTTAAGTCCTGTTTTAAAATGCTCAATAGATCTGGATCTCCGGAACGGTCTTCCTGTACAGGGACATTGACCGGTTTTTCGACAATTAATAGATGATTATCTTCGTATAAAATCGGTATCGTACGCAACGAATTCATGCTCCTTTATGAAATTTTCTGAGGTAGGAAGATCCTCCATGATCATCAAACCCTATTATAACGTACCGGATGGGGATGATGGAAATCGCTTCTTTCCCGACTTGTTTCGTGAAGTTTAAGGAGTTTTTTCTCCTTTAGTTTTTTCTCCATTGCGAAAGGGATTTGCGGAACTTTGAGCCAGGTTTAAGTGGGATATCAAAAATTTTTTCTATTTTAAAGGATTTTCAGGGAACTCCCCGAACATCTCGTTTCATTTAACGACTATTTTCGGGAATTTTTACTTGTTTTTGGTAACTTCATTCTGCCAATAAGCAAAGTTCTGGATTTTCAGGTCATTTGTCATCGCTGTGACTTCAGACTCTCGAGATCGAAACTAGAAAGTTGGGTTCGACCCGTACAATCTGATCGTTCATTCGGATTCATGTTGACAACTAATTGCTTCCCTTGAAAAGGGGATTGTTTATTGCCAATTTTTTTTATTTGCCTAAAAACTAGTGATTCTCTATACTGAATTTGATATGGATTTTACAAAGTCGGTTCGATGAGGGAGTGTCTCGATGCATATTAGCGACTTTTCGATTAAACGGCCGGTTTTTACGTTCATGTCGATGTGTTTCGTTAT
>CALKAK010000014.1 GCA_937983015.1 uncultured Bacillaceae bacterium
CATCCGGCTGGTTGGACGGAAATGAAAAGCCGCTTGAATGTTGCACTGGGCTTAGTTCAGCGTATTCGTCGCAACTTTCACCATGAAATCGCCCAGTTTATGTTTCGGCTTGTGCATTCCCGGTGTGTCGATAAAAATCATTTGCGCATCATCGAGGGTTAAAATACCCTGGATCTTATTCCGGGTCGTTTGCGGTTTATCGCTCATGATGGCGATTTTTTGCCCGACAAGATGATTTAATAAGGTGGATTTCCCGACATTTGGTCGACCGATGATCGAGATAAAACCGGATTTAAAACCATGATTTTCACGATCTTTTTCCATGCATATCCTCCGCTGCAAATGATTCAGGTAATAATTCTTCTACCGTCGTTTCGAATATATCTCCTTTGATATTCGTCAAAAAGACCTTCATATCTTTATCGCAAAATTCGGCCATTACTTGGCGACAGGCGCCACAAGGTGGAACTGGCCGATCGGTGTCCGCGGTAACGACGAGTGCGACGAACTCGGTATCTCCTTCGGAAATCGCCTTGAAAAATGCAGTTCGTTCGGCACAATTGCACATGCTATAGGCGGCATTTTCAATATTACATCCACGATAAATTTTTCCATCTTTTGTAAGAAGGGCAGCACCTACGGCAAATTTAGAATACGGTACGTAAGCCTTTTCCCTTGCGGCAAGAGCCTGTTCGTATAAATGTTCTAGATCCATTTTCGATCTTCCTTTCCGTTTCGTATGATTATTTTACTACAAAACAAACCGTTTGTTAACGGTTACAGGTAAAAAGAACGGGCCCTGATTTATCGAAAAATTTTCGGGTAAAAGATAAGGATTCCAATTATGACGCTGATTCCGGCGAAAAAGAGACAGGCACCGGCTGCGATATCCTTGGCCTGTTTCGCCAAAGGGTGATACTCTTCGGTTACAAGATCAACGACCCTTTCGATCGCTGTGTTGAAGAGTTCACATACATACATGATGCCGATCGTTAACAGGAGCGCCGTCCATTCCCAGGTAGCCAGCCTGAAATAAAAGCTACATATGAGGAGGAGGATGGTAATGACTCTATAAATTTTCAGATTCAGTTCCGTGCGAAAAGCAGCTCGCAAACCGGAAAAGGCAAAGTAAAACGATCGAATCAGCCGTTTCATTGGGCTCCCTATCTCGTCAATCCATAATTTTCCAAGATTTCTTCCTGTCTACGGAACATCTCTTTTTCATCCTCTTCCGTCATATGGTCATACCCCAACAAGTGTAAAAAACCATGGACGGCTAGAAAACCGAGCTCCCTTAAGAAAGAATGGCCGTATTCTTCAGCCTGCTCATGTGCCTTCTCAACGGAAATGATAATATCGCCAAGGATCCGGGGAAGATCGACACCGGAAATTTCCATTTCCTCACCTTCTTCAAGGGCAAAAGAAATGACATCCGTCGGTTGATCGATCCCCCGATATTCCTTGTTTATCTCCTGGATCGTGGCGTTATCGACAAAGGATAGAGAAAGTTCACATTCATCGGACAAACCTTCATAATCGTAAGCGGTCTGCAGGAGTTCAACAATTTTCTCTTTAACTTGCTCGTTTAAAAAATCGTGTTCATCATTTATTTCAATGTTCAATGACATCTTTCTCACCCTTGATATATAGATTCATTCTTTTGTAATTGCGGGTATTCGATCCGCTGATGGAAGATCCCTTGCAATGTATCGTTTAATGTATGTTCTACACGATTGAGTTCTTTTAAACTGAGATCACATTCGTTAAATTGTCCGTCGGTTAATTTACTTTGAATAATTTTCCGAATCAACTCAGAAATTTTTTCCATATCCGGTTCCTTCATCGAGCGCACCGCTGCTTCCACACTATCCGCAATCATGATGATAGCAGCTTCCTTTGTTTGCGGCTTCGGTCCTGGATATCGAAAATCATCTTCTTTCACCTCCGGATCAGTCTTTTTGGCCTTGACATAAAAGTATTGCAATAGGCTTGTGCCATGATGTTGCAGGGCGATGTCGATGATTTCCTTCGGCATCCGGTACTTGCGCAACATTTTCGCCCCATCTGTCGTGTGCGCACGGATAATATCCCTGCTTCTTTCCGGAGGTAAATGGTCATGCGGGTTGATCTTGTTGAACTGATTTTCAACAAAATAATGTGGGTTTTTTGTTTTGCCTAGATCGTGATAGTAACTTGCTACCCGTGCTAATAGTCCATTCGCACCGATCGCTTCACAGGCAGCTTCAGCAAGATTAGCGACCATCACACTATGATGATAAGTACCCGGGGCTTCCGTTAAAATTTTTTTCAATAATGGATGATTCGGGTTCGACAGTTCGATTAATTTTATCGTCGAGAGGATCCCGAATGTCCCTTCGAGAAACGGTAATAAGCCGATTGTTAATACACTGGAAGTTACGCCCGATATGGCCCCTTGCGCAAAATAAAAGACGTACTGCATCGTATTGGAAAACTGGATATTCTGCATGAACATGAAGGCCGTTAATGTGATGATGTTGATCAGCGCAACGAAGAGTCCGGCCTCAAATATTTTAGAACGGCGGTTTTGATTTGTCAAAAAGATCACGCCACTTATACTGCTGATTAACGCATAAAGACCTGCCGTAATATGAAAAACTCCCGAAACCTCGCCATTGAAAAGCAAGACAGCACAAATGCTGATGATGACCGTGCCGACAATACTCAGTTTTTCATCGAGTAAGATCCGGATCAACATACTGGTCATGGCCACGGGAAATAGATAGCCCGTATCGACATACGGTACCGGCATTAAACTGAAAACCTTCATCAAGAGGATGGTGATCAATAATACGGTGGTAAACAAGGTAAGTTGATGGTTCTTTTCGTGAACTTCTTTCGTTTGCTCATTGGAAAGATAAAAGTAAATAAAACTGACCAATAACATGATGAACAAGAAGAGACCGATGAAGGGAATTTTACTTTCCTCGGTATTGACAAGCCCTACAATTTCTAATTGACGATAAATCTCGTTTGTGATGAGTTCTCCTTCTTCAACGATTACCTGTCCCTGGAGAATGAGAACGGGCTCGACGTTCTCCACAGCTTGTTTTCGCGCTTCTTCGGTTTTTTCCGGACTATAAAATTCGTTTTGAATGACGGCATACCGTCCGAGTTCGATCACAGCATTTTTTAAACTTTGGGGAAGAGAAATATAGCGAAGTTCATCTTCCACCCTTTTCTTTGCGTTTTCCACTTCTGTTGCAGGGATCCTGGTGCTCATAACCTTTTGTACTGCGGTAACGGTTGCATCTTTTGCGATCTGCAATTCTTCTTGGGAATGAGTAACCAATGCAGTTAACGTCGTTGAAGACAGATCATTGACAATCGTTTCTGTCAAACTTTCCTTTAACATCGTCACTTTCTCGCTTGTTGTCGGCTCTTGTGGCACCGTTGTTTCTCCATCCCCATTGGGGGCGATTTCCCCTTCCTCATTTTTCATTTCATTCACGCGGTTCTGTACTTCTATGGCTTCATCAAAAATCGAGCTGACAAGATCCACCCGATGTTCCATATACTCCTGTTTTACTACATAGACGGGCTTGACGAGCGCCTCCGCTTCCCTTTTTCGTTCCTCAGTCTTCTCTTTATCTTCTATTGTAATCGGTGAACGGATCGTTTGCTCTGCCACTTCCAATTTATTTATATTTAAGATTTCCGGTTTTACATTGTTATACATCGCCGCATACAAGAACGCACCGAGGAGCGACAAAACGAGCCAGGTATAGAGTTTTTGGTTTAAGATCCGTTCTCTTTTCAATATTTCTCTGATTCGCATGTCGCTCTCACTCCTTTTCGCAAACTGATTATGTAAAATATACCAATTTTTTGTTAAAAATTCATCTCTTTCCTCGACTTTCACATAAAAATAATATATTTTTAATAGGATTGACAAATTTTTATTTTCTAATAATGGTGCAATCGTTTCTGGAGGAAAAAAAACAAAGCCCGCTGTTTCAACGGGCTTTGTTCTCCTCTTTTTTGTTCTTAGTATATTGATCATAGGCCTGAATGATCTTTCCTACAAGCGGGTGACGAACGATATCGCTTTGTTCTAAATAGACGAAAGCAATATCGGGAATTTGCGACAGAATTTTTTCCGCCACGAGCAATCCCGATTGTACACCTTTCGGCAAGTCGATTTGTGTACGATCGCCGGTGATGACCATTTTCGAACCGAAACCTAAACGGGTCAAAAACATCTTCATCTGGGCTTCTGTTGTGTTTTGCGCTTCGTCTAAGATCACGAAGGCATCATCAAGGGTGCGACCGCGCATATAAGCTAGCGGGGCTATTTCAATTGTTCCCCGTTCGATCAATCGGTTCGTATGATCAACACCGAGTACATTGTGCAAGGCATCATATAATGGCCTTAAATACGGATCAACCTTTTCTTTTAAATCGCCGGGTAAAAAACCTAGATTTTCCCCGGCTTCCACTGCTGGACGGGTCAGAATAATTCGTTTCACCTGGTTCGCTTTTAACGCTTTAACGGCCAGGACAACCGCTAAATAAGTTTTCCCCGTTCCCGCCGGGCCGATACCGAAAACCATATCGTGGGTTTCAATGGCTTTCACATATTCCCGTTGGCCAATCGTTTTTACACGAATCTCTTTACCCTTTGCGTTTTTTGTGATGATCTCCTTGTACAGTTCACCGAAGTATTCTATCGTGCCCTTTTTCTCCATTTGCAGCGCCAGGGCAACATCCCGGGGACCGATGGTTGTCCCGTTCTGTAGCAATTCGGCCAAACTTTGGATGACCCGTACAGCACTTTGTACGGCCTCTTCATTTGCTCCGGAAATTTTAATGCCTTCACCACGGGCTAGAATATTCACTTGTAGAACCTGTTCGATCATCTTCAAGTGTTGGTCGGAATTACCGAAGAGTTCTAACGGATATTGGAGCGAATGGAGCCGGATTTCCATATCTTTCAATAATGACAACACTCCTCAACTATCGTATCATTTGTTCCACTGCTATATCTTCTACCACATCAAAAAGAATAGATATTTTAAATGTATCATTCTCCATCCGTTCATGCAAAATTTTATGGTTCACGATTTTCGCATCTGTTGATAGATCTTTCAGTACATCTTTTTGTGCGATTTCTATAGCGAGCTTTCGCGCCTCATCTTCCGTATACTTTAACTCAACCGTTTCCAATTCATATACCGTTTGCTCCACAAAGGCTAGCGGTAATTGCCAATCCAGTATTTTTAAGCGCTGAATCACTTCATTGACTTCCTTATTATTATAGTCCGCAAAAGTCATTCCGGCAATCGGAATTCGTAATGAACCGATTTGTAAGAAACGTTTTTCGTATTTATTACCAGAAAGACGTTCGGTTTTCGCCTTCATCTTAACCTGCGCTTCGCTTTTATACCAGGTTTTGCCCCAGACTTTTCCTTTAGCAGAAACAACTTCTGGTGCATCTTCCTGTCCGATCAGACCGGATACGAGAATCTGGCCCGGTTTGACAAACTGGTTGATACTGATGACCGGTTCCCCTTTTTCAACGAAATAATCCACGATAACCGCCTCTTTCTTCGCGACGAGATGCCGGGGAGGCTCCGGTCCTTCAACTTCCGGACGCTCTTTTTCCACAACCTGGAAGAAAAAAGCCGTCCCATCGTTCTCTACACCGATCCAGGTTATCTCTTCGTTCAAACTCGTTAATGTTTTTTGCAAAGCTTGCGGGTCATCGACGAGAAACTTTAAACCACCTTCATACACTCCGAGTTCCCTGAGTTGTTTCATCAATTTATATTCCAGCTCCGGACTCGCTCCGCGAATTTCTACATGCCAGATTATGTTGCTGAGAAAATATAGTAAACCAAGTCCCAAAATTATCCCGATGATAAATCCCCACTGGCTTTTTACCCTTTGTAAAAATGCAGGCAGGCCGGACCTGTCCAGAATTTCGACATGAATAAGATATTCAGTAGCAACATCCCGGATCTGCGCATGATCCCTGACTAAAACTTGCATCGATAATACTTCCTTTTCAAGTCGCGCGATGTTCCATACGGAGATCCCTTCACGAATCAAGGCATTGATGAACCTTTCGCCACCTGATCCCGTCACCTTTAACGTAACGAACCCTGATAGTTTCCGGATTTTATCGTTATTCATCGTTTCTCCCCTTATTACTCCTTGATAAATTTGACCATTTCGATCGTCCCTTCGAGAAGTAATTCCTCAGGCAAAATCGTTTTTATAACGAAATCCTTACCTTTTATAATCATCTGGCCGTGATTATGTTTTAACAAAACGCGAATCTCCTCAGGGGAAAAGGAAAGGAGGCCACTGTGATTTTCTATGTATAGATGCAAATGACCGATCATCGTAATGCGGGGAATATCCATGATCACGTCTTCGGGTAGATCAAGTTTTGCAGAAACCCATTGCTGGAATTTTCTAGAAAGCGAAATCGGCATAAAAAATCCCCCTTTCATAGCAAATCTATGATAAGAAAGGAGGAAATAGCACCTTTTTTCCTTTTACAAGAAAATTCGGTGACGGTATTACTACTTAGGTCCTTGTGTATGTATTTCATAAATCTTACTAAAAAGATTTCTTCGCAAATAAAAAAGGGGCTTAAAAAGCCCCGATTGTTATTTTAATTCTGTACGCACGATTTTGTTAACGAGAGAACCATCGGCTCTCCCTTTTACTTTCGGCATGATTTTCGCCATCACTTTTCCGATATCTGCTTTAGATGTCGCCCCAACTTCGGCGATCGTTTCTCTGACGATTCTCAAGAGCTCTTCTTGCGATAATTGCTCTGGCAGATAGTGCTGAATGTATTCAAGCTCTTGTTTCACTTGTTCCGCTAGATCCGTCCGACCTGCTTTTTCGAATTCCTGGAGGGAGTCTTTTCTTTGCTTTACTTCGCGATTCAGAACGGTCAGTTCTTCGTCTTCCGTCAGTTCTTTACCGAGCTTGATCGCCTCATTTTGTAAAGACGCTTTAATCATCCGGATGACATTTAAGCGAAGCCTGTCCTTGCTCTTCATCGCTTCTTTCATATCTTGATTCAAACGATCGAGAAGACTCATGTACACACCCTCTTACCATTTCTTACGTTTTCTAGCAGCTTCAGACTTTTTCTTGCGTCTTACACTTGGCTTCTCGTAATATTCCCGTTTTCTTAATTCGCGTAAAGTACCTGTTTTGGAAACTTCACGACGGAAACGACGTAAAGCATCATCCAGAGATTCATTTTTGCGAACGATTGTTTTTGACATTCTTTTCCCTCCCTCCAAAAAACCTGCAGGATAACAAAAAACATTACCATGACATTATATAACACCTTATGCTTTTGGTCAACTATCCCGGCTGGAAAATACGCAAGAACTTGTCCGAAAAAAATCGCATTTCGATAATTGTCCCACCGTTTTTTACATATAGATGGAAAATAAGGGGTGGGGACATGCTAATACTCATTCAATTTATCATGTATCTTTTTCTCTTTCTTGCCGGCATGGCGGTCATGAAAAAAGGACTTTTCGATATCGCCGGAGCGCGAATCGGCAATTGGTTACGAACTTTTACAAAGAACCCGGTCATCGGGATGTTCTTCGGAATCCTCGTAACCGTGATCCTGCAGAGCAGTTCGGCGGTGATGATTATTATGATTGGGTTAATCGCTATCGGTGCCCTTTCTTTTTCTCGCTCTATCGGGATCATTCTCGGTGCGAATATCGGTACGACCATCACACTGGAATTTCTCGCCTACGGAACAGAAACTTTGATATTTCCCTTGCTGATCATGGGGAGTATCTGCCTGTTATTACCATGGCATAAGCTGAAAAGTCTTGGCTTATTTTTTTACGGGTTGGGAGCGATTTTTTTCGCGATGTTCGGCTTTGAACGGCTCGCGCTTCCCTTGAGTACATATCCCCAATTTAACTATATGTTCTCCCAAATCGATGCTTCTCATTTATTTGCGGTGTTAGCGGGATGTCTTGTCACCGCGATCATTCAATCGAGTACGGCGATGATCGGTATCGCCATGGGATTCGTACACAATCACATTTTCAGTGTGGCTAGTGCAATCGGCATCATGCTCGGGGCTAATGTCGGCACATGTGTGGATGCCTATATCGCCAGTATCGGAAGCGGACATGAAGCCAGACTTGCCGCTTACGCCCATATTTGGCTCAATGTATTCGGGGTTTTGTTGTTTTTTCCTTTGATCGATGCATTAGCCACATGGGTCGGTCAGATTGAGATGATCCCGGAAAGGCAGCTCGCCCATGCCAGTGTGATATTTAATGTCGCTGTTTCTTTATTATTTTTGCCGATCGCACAACCTTTCGCCCGGTTTATCGAGCTCTTTCACGGAAAAAGTAAATAGCTCACAGCAAAAAATGGGCAATCCCTTTACTTCTTTTGTGCTTTTTCTTCCTCAACGATTTTGACCCCGCTGCTTGCTCCGATTCGCGTCGCCCCTGCAGCGAGCATTTTTTTCGCATCTTCATATGTCCGTACTCCGCCAGATGCTTTAACTCCCATGTCTGGACCAACCGTTGAGCGCATTAATTTTACATCTTCGACGGTGGCACCCCCACTGGAAAAACCTGTAGATGTTTTGACGAAATCAGCACCGGCTTCCCTTGCCAGTTTGCATGCCTGTATTTTTTCCTTATCCGTGAGAAGGCTTGTTTCGATGATCACTTTCACAAGGGCTTTCCCTTTTGCCGCTTCGACAACTCCTTCGATATCACTTTTTACCAGGTCGTACTTACCGCTTTTCAATGCACCAATATTAATAACCATATCTACTTCCTGGGCACCGTTTTCAATGGCGTTGACGGTTTCCAGACGTTTGACCTCTGGTGTCGTCGCTCCAAGCGGAAAACCGATGACCGTACAAACCTTAACATCCGTGCCTGCAAGCAAATTCGCACAATAACTGACCCATGTCGGATTCACACATACAGAAGCGAAACGATACCGTTTGGCTTCATTGACCAAATTTTCAATTTCCTCAAGGGTCGCATCAGGTTTTAGTAGCGTATGATCGATGTACGCTGCAATGCTTTTCATTTTCCGCTCTCCTTTACAAATTATCTTCATTTGTGAATTATGTTCAGTTTTATCATCGCATATTCCCTTTTTTTGTCAATATAAAAAAGGGCCAAAAGGCCCTTTTACATCGCCTCGCTTCTCTGAAGCGGGAGGTCATCGTCCATAACACGGACAAATTCTCCTTTACAATATGGATAGCCTGGTTCCGTGATTTTAACCCGGACGATCTTACCGACCATATCCGCTGTAGCAGGAAATGCGACCTTCAAATAATTATCGGTATACCCTTCGTAGAGCCCGCTTTCCGGGTCTTCCCGATAGGTTGTTTCCGGAATCACATCCAGCACTTCTCCTTTAAACTGCTCGGCATATTCTCTTGCCAGTTGATTGGATAATTCGATTAGCCGTCTGACCCGTTCCTCTTTTACCTCTTTCGGGACTTGATTTTCCATTCGTGCTGCCGGTGTTCCCGCTCGTTTTGAATAAGGGAAAACGTGCAGTTCAGCATACTTATGTTTCTTGATGAATTCATACGTTTCCATGAATTCTTCTTCCGTTTCCCCCGGGAAGCCAACGATCACGTCGGAGGTGATAGCAACACCCGGAATAGCTTCTTTTAATTTCAAAATCCGCTCTTCGTATTCAGCCATCGTATACTTCCGCCGCATCCGTTTCAATACCGTGTTCGAACCGGATTGTAAAGGAACATGCATATGACGAACAATGATGTTCGAATTGCGGATGACATCAATCACCTCATCCGTCAACTGACTCGCTTCAATTGAAGAAATACGCAGCCGCTTCAATCCTTTCACACGGCTTTCAATATCCCTCAATAATTGCGCTAAATTATAGTTTTTAAAATCCTGACCGTAACCGCCGGTATGTATTCCTGTTAAAACGATTTCCCGATAGCCATTATCCACAAGGATCTGCGCCTGCTCGATGATCTTTTCCGGATCCCGGGAACGCATCAAGCCCCTTGCCCAGGGGATGATGCAGAAGGTACAGAAATTATTGCACCCTTCTTGAATTTTCAAAGAGGCCCGATGCCGGTCCGTAAAATAGGGGACTTCCATCTCTTCAAAGGTGCGATTCTTCATGACATTGTGTACGGCATTGATCGGCTTGCGTTCTTTCCGGTATTGTTCAATATAATCAAGTATTTTTGTCCGATCCTGTGTGCCGATCACAACGTCCACACCCGGAATCTCCAGCACCTCTTGCGGCGCTGTCTGGGCATAACAGCCCATTACACAGATGACCGCATCCGGATTTTTGCGAATCGCACGACGGATCACTTGACGGCTTTTGCGGTCACCGGTATTGGTTACCGTGCAAGTATTGATCACGTAAACATCGGCCAGTTGATTGAAATCCACTCGCTCATATCCTTCTTTTTTGAACAGTTGCCAGATCGCTTCCGTTTCATAATGATTGACCTTGCACCCAAGGGTATAAAAAGCCACTGTCGGTGTCATCATCACTCACCTCATTAATTCAAAATAAAAGGAAATTGCAGATAATGTATAAAGCGGGGCTGTTTCTGCCCGTAAAATCCGGGGACCGAGACCGCAAAAAACGGCTCCCTGTTCCGCTAATAACCGGATTTCCCGTTCAGCAAAGCCACCTTCCGGACCGAATACGAATAAAAGGGACTGACCTTCTTTCAGTTGCCGGAGCGTTTTCCCGAATCGAGCGGTCTCCCCGTCACGTCCCGCCCCTTCATAAGCAACACAAAAGGCATCGAAGGCGGCTTTTTTCGAAAGCAGCTTTTCTAAAGTTGTGATCTTTTCAATGACGGGAATGTTATTCCGTTCCGCTTGTTCCGCCGCTTCTTTTGCGATTCTTTGCCAGCGCGCCCTTCTTTTTTCCGCCTTTTTCTCTTCCAATTTGACGATCGTTCGCTCCATCATTAAGGGGATGATCCGGCTCGCACCTAATTCAGTCGCCTTCTGCACTACCATATCAAAATTATCTTTCTTGAGCAAACTGATAGCGATCGTTATATCGAGCGGTAATTCGCGCTGCTTCTCATCCCAGCGGTCGATCTTTAATTCGACAAATTCTTCATTGACCGCCATGATTTCCGAGATCGCTGTTTTCCCATCCGGAAAAACAATCCCGACTTGATCTCCAGGCTTCATCCGCATGACATGAACGATATGATGGTAATCATCACCTTGAATGCGGATTTTACCGTGTTCATATTGATCTTGATCTATAAAATATCTTTGCACCGCGATCCACCCTGTTTCATTCCGTTTTCTGGGTTATGATGGTAATCCAATCTTCCATAAACACAGTTTCAAAGATTGAAAAGCCGGTAGATTTTAAGACATTTTCCACTTCTTTGCGTTTTTGGTTAATAATTCCCGATGCGATCAAATATCCTCCCGGCTTCAACAACCGAAAGGCATCGGCAGCAAGACGCACGATGATTTCGGCAAGCAAATTGGCAACGATGACATCCGCCTTTTCTTCGTAACCATCGAGTAAATTATTTTGCTTTAAATAGACACGATCCTGTACTTTATTTAACTTGATATTGAGTCGGGCACTTTTTAAAGCGACCTCATCCAGATCCACCGCATGGACCTTTTTTGCCCCGAGCAAGCTGCTGGCGATACTTAATATTCCGGAACCGGTACCGACATCATAAACGATGTCGCCCGGTTTCACGAGACGTTCTAGTGCCTGGATGCTTAATATCGTTGTCGGATGGGTGCCGGTACCGAAGGCCATGCCAGGATCCAGTTCGATGACGAACCGGTCATCGGCCGCTGGTTCATATTCTTCCCAGGTCGGTACGATCGTAAATTTTTCCGATATTTTAACCGGATGGTAGTATTTTTTCCAAGCGGTTGCCCATTCTTCTTCGTTGATCTCGCTAATCGTTACCTCGTTCGGACCGAGGTCGATCTCGTAAAGAAGAAGATTGTTAATCGCGTTTTTGATTTCTTCGACCGTCTCCCCCAGAAAACTATTGATCGGAAAATATGCTTTTACGACGACCCCTTCTTCCGGGAAATCCTCCGGATTTAATTCATAAATCTCGCCATATTTTTGTTCCCGTTCTTTGATCAGATCATAAGAATCCTCAATCACGAGACCATTTGCCCCGGCCTCGTAAAGAATATTGGCGATGGGCTCTACCGCCTCATGGGTAGTATGGATACGGATTTCAGACCATTTCATGCATTAATCTCCTTTAAACGCTTTTTTCACCTTTTCAAAAAAGGAAAGTTCACTTTCAGCATACGAGTTATTGCTAATCGCCGCGAACTCACGTAACAGCTGTTTTTGTTTCTCGGTTAATTTTGTCGGGATAACGACTTTCACGGTGATATGCTGGTCGCCCTGACCTTGCCCGCGGACATTCTTCACACCCTTTCCGCGCAGCCGGAATTTCGTCCCGCTTTGGGTGCCTGCAGGTATTTTCAGTTTGACTTTGCCGTAGAGAGTAGGCACTTCAATCTCATCGCCGAGTGCCGCCTGTACGAAGGTGATCGGTACCGTGCAGTAAATATGGTCGCCATCCCTTTCAAAAAATTCATGGGGTTTGACCGTAAACGAAATATATAAATCACCTGGTGGTCCGCCGTTGATTCCCGGTTCTCCTTGTCCAGGCACACGAAGTTGTTGGCCATCATCAATACCTGCCGGAATTTTTACATGGATCTTCTTCCGTTTTTTCACCCGACCGGTTCCACGACATGTCGTACATTTATGTCGGATGTACTGACCGGTGCCATTACAATGATGACAAATTCTGCGGTTAATAAATCGGCCGAAAGCTGTTTCTCGTTCGGTAGTGATCTGGCCGGTTCCATGACAGTAAGGACATGTCTCCGGCTTTGTTCCCGGTTTAGCACCGCTACCTCGACATGTATCACATTCTTCTTCACGCGGGATTTGAATATCAACCTCTTTACCGAATACCGCCTCTTCAAATGTAATCGTCATAGAATAATGGATGTCGGCCCCCTGTCTCGCCGCATTGGCACTTGCTCTTCTTCGGGATGTACCGCCGCCAAAAAAGGTTTCAAAAATATCATCGAAATCAAAGGCATCACCGAAACCACCAAAACCACCGAAACCGCCAAAATCGGTCCCATCATACCCGCCAAATCCCTGTCCTGGTTCGGCGGTGCCGAAACGATCGTAATTGGCCCGCTTTTGTTCGTCACTCAACACTTCGTATGCTTCCTGAATTTCTTTAAATTTTTCAGCTGCATCCGGGGCCTTATTTATATCGGGGTGATATTTTTTAGATAATTTCCGATAGGCTTTCTTAATCTCATCTTGTGTCGCATTGCGATCGACACCGAGTATTTCATAATAATCTTTCTTCGCCATCTTTTCCACTCCTGAATATCATGAGAATAATTCTAACAATTTCCGAACTTCCATGCAATATGCCAAGTTCTTTCGTTTCGGTTACATCCAACGTAAAAATATCATATAAAAAGTCAAAGTCAAGAAATCCTGACTTTGACTTTTTAAAAATCCATCTATTCACCTGAAAGGGATTATTTATCGTCATCTACATCTTCAAATTCCGCATCGACGACATTGTCATCGTCTTTTTTGTTTTGTCCGGTTCCTGCCCCTTGTTGCGTCTGGCCACCGGCTTGTTGACTTGTCTGTTGATACAATTTCACGGAAATGTTTTGAATGATCTGTTGCAATTCATCTTTCTTCGCACGGATTTCATTGATATCATTTTTCTCCAAAGCGGATTTCAAAGCGTCTTTCACTTCTTCCGTTTTCTTAATTTCAGCGGAATCGACTTTACCTTCTACTTCTTTCAAGGTCTTTTCCGTTGTAAAGATAAGATGATCGGCCTCATTGCGAAGTTCCGCTTCCTCTTTACGTTTCCGATCGCGTTCTGCATTTTCTTCCGCTTCTTTAATCATCCGCTGGATTTCTTCTTCAGATAATCCGGACGAAGATTGAATCGTGATCTTCTGTTCTTTACCGGTACCCAAATCTTTGGCGGATACATTAACGATACCGTTCTTGTCAATATCAAAGGTTACTTCGATTTTCGGTACGCCTCGCGGTGCTGGTGGGATATCCGTCAATTGGAAACGACCGAGTGTTTTATTGTCCGCCGCCATCGGCCGTTCACCTTGTAACACATGGATATCGACCGTGGTCTGATTATCCGCAGCGGTAGAGAAGATTTGAGATTTCGATGTCGGGATCGTCGTGTTTCTCGGAATCAACACGGTCATGACTCCACCTAATGTTTCGATACCGAGTGAAAGTGGAGTGACGTCAAGCAATACGATATCTTGAACATCTCCGGCGATCACGCCACCCTGTATAGCAGCGCCCATGGCTACTACTTCATCAGGATTGACACCTTTATGCGGTTCTTTACCTAATTCCCGTTTAACCGCTTCCTGTACGGCAGGTATTCTTGTCGAACCACCGACGAGGATCACTTTATCGATATCAGCCGGAGTCAAATTCGCATCTTTTAGCGCTTGACGTACCGGTCCCATCGTCTTCTCTACCAGATGACTGGTGAGCTCATCGAACTTAGCCCTTGTTAATGTCATGTCTAAATGTAATGGGCCGCTAGGACCTGCTGAAATAAACGGTAAGGAAATTTGTGTTGTTGTAGCACTGGAAAGTTCTTTTTTCGCCTTTTCTGCCGCATCTTTTAAGCGTTGATACGCCATTTTATCTTGGGAAAGATCGATTCCATGTTCTTTTTTGAATTCAGAAACGAGATACTTGATAATTTCCTCATCGAAGTCATCACCACCTAATTGGTTGTCACCAGCTGTGGCAATAACTTCGAATACCCCATCACCTAATTCAAGGATCGATACGTCAAAAGTACCGCCACCCAAGTCAAAGACGAGAATCTTTTGCTCCTCCTCTATCTTATCGAGACCGTATGCCAAAGCGGCGGCTGTTGGTTCGTTGATAATCCGTTCTACTTCCAGTCCGGCTATACGTCCCGCATCTTTCGTTGCCTGCCGCTGAGCATCGTTAAAGTAAGCAGGCACCGTAATAACCGCTTTGGTTACCGGTTCACCGAGATAATCTTCCGCATATGATTTTAAATATTGGAGAATGATCGCTGAAATTTCTTGCGGTGTATATTCTTTACCATCTATGTTCACTTTATGGGTGGTTCCCATATATCGTTTAATGGATTGAACGGTATTCGGGTTCGTGATGGCCTGCCGTTTGGCCACATCACCGACAAGACGCTCACCATCTTTAAAAGCAACAACGGATGGTGTCGTCCGGCCACCTTCCGGGTTCGGAATAATTACCGGCTCACCACCTTGTAAGACTGCAACACATGAGTTCGTTGTTCCTAAATCGATTCCAATAATTTTACTCATGAACCATTACCTCCTGTTTCCAAATCCATTACTGATTGACTTTGACCATCGAGGGACGTAATACCCGATCTCTGATCATATATCCCTTTTGCAATTCCTCGGTTACGATATTCGCTTCATACTCATCATTGTGATCTTGCATGACCGCATGATGATAATTTGGATCAAATTGTTGACCGACAGCTTCGATTGGTTTGATCCCTTCTTTTTCAAAAGCGGCTAAAATGCTTTTATACACCATCTCCATTCCTTTCAGGATGGCCTTTCCTTCTTCCGTTTGTACATCCGTTTTCAGAGCCCGTTCAAAATTATCCAGGGAACTTAACAATTCCAGGGCCAGATTCTGGGAGCGATATTTTTTAAAGGCTTCCATTTCGCTCCGGGTACGTTTGCGATAGTTATCAAAATCTGCTTGCAAACGGAGGAGACGGTTTTCCTTTTCTTTTAATCGTTTTTCCAATTCCTCTATTTTTACTTTCAAACGAGCCACCTCATCTTCCTGCTCTGGGGCATCTTTTACTTCCTGTTCGCCACCCTTTTCTTCGCCGTCTCCTGCCAGATCATCTTTGTTTGCTTCATTACTCGTCTCTTCTTCAGATAATTGATCGGCCGGATCGTTTTCGTTTCCCGCATTTTGATTAACTTTCTGATTTCCCTCATCTACCATCGATTCCTGCTCTGTTTTATCTTCGCTCAATTCTTCATTATGTATATTTTTTTCCTCGAACACGGTCCCACCTCCAATTCTCATACCCACCGACCCGATAACAAAATAAACAAATAATAGTCATGAAAATTGCTGACCAATTTTCATGACATCTACAATACGAATTAACATGCGAATCGGTTTCATTATTCAAGATATAATTTTGTCAATTCACTGGTGAGTTGATCGCTAAATAAATTCAAGATCGAGATAACCCGAGAATAATGCATTCTTTTCGGACCTAGAACGGCGATTTTGCCAACTTCTTTTTCACCTACGCGATAAGTCGCGGTGATCAAGCTACAACTGTGCATTTCTTGAATATCAATTTCTGAACCGATTTTCACCTGAATTCCGAAGGGAATATTTTTCAGAATATAAGCAACGAATTTTTCTTCTTCAAGTACGTCGAGAATCTGTTGTAATTGTTGAATATCTTGGAACTCAGGTTGCTTTAACATGTTCGTTTTTCCGCCAAAATATATTTTTTCCTCTAGAGGAATATTTAACACATTGAGCATCGCGGAAAAAATCGTCTGGTAATCGTCGATGTATTTACGAAAAAGGTCGTGTACTTCTTTTTCCAATTTTTCCTGTAATTGGATAAGAGGAATACCTGAAAGCCGTTCGTTCAAAATATTGACGGTTTTTTCCAATGCCGAACCATCCATCGATTCTGGCAAGGTGAAAACCCGATGTTCTATATGCCCAGTATCCGTAACGATGATCGCCACCGCCGTACGATCATTCAATGGGACAATTTGGAAATGGTTCAGCTTCGTTTCATTAAAAATCGGCCCGAGAACGATTGCGGTATATTCCGTTAACTCTGAAAGGACAGAAGCTGATTTCTGAATGATTTCCTCGATTTCAAAAATCTTATCTTCAAAAACCGAGCGAATCTTCTGTATATCAACGGTATCGATTTTTGCCGGAGATAGCAGATGGTCGACATAAAAACGATACCCCTTTTCAGAGGGGATCCGGCCAGATGATGCATGAGTTTTCTCAATCAAGCCAAGCTCTTCTAGATCCGCCATTTCATTGCGAATCGTTGCGGAACTCAAGGAAATTCCCTTTTTCTTCGCCAATGTCCGTGAACCGACGGGATGATTCGAACGGATAAAGTCGTCAACGATTACCTGTAAAATCTTTAACTGTCGGTCTGATAACAATCCCCTCACTCCTTTTAGCACTCGCTGGCCGAGAGTGCTAATCTACTTTCTAAAATAGCAAATTAGCCTTTATCTGTCAATAAATGTGAAGTGTTTATTTATTATCTTAAAGGCTTTCCATTAAAATATTCGCATTTTGGAAATAAGGGGTTAATCGCCGATAAACGCCATGAAAACTTCATTTCCTAACATCCGTCCCTTTTTCGTCAGACGGATGGAATCATCCGCAAGTTCTAACAAACCCTGCTCTGATAAGCGTTGAATCTCTTCTTTGTAGTATTCCAGAGGGTCTACGGAAAACTTGTTGATAAATGCGGTGATAGAGACGCCGGCATTTTTCCTTAAGCCGAGGAACATTTCCTCTTCCATCGCCTCTTTTTTACTAATAAAAATTTCTTGACGAATGGGTAAATGATCTTGTTCGAGTCTTTCAATGTATTTGCGAATCGGATTGATATTGGAACGCCGCACTTGATTCAGATAACTATGGGCTCCGGCACCGAAACCGTAATATTCCTCATTATTCCAGTAGACGAGGTTATGTTTGCTTTCATAGCCAGGACGAGCGTAATTAGAGATTTCATACTGGAAAAAGCCGTGCTCGTTCATCGTCTCCATGATCAATTCGTACATATCGGCTTCCTGGTCCTGGGAAGGTAAACGGAGTTTCCCCTTCAGCATCAGATTATAGAAAATCGTTTTCGGTTCCACAATGAGTGAATAGGCGGAACAGTGTTGAATATCGAGTTTGAAAAATTCATCAAGCGCATGACGAACATCTTCCACCGTTTGTTCAGGCAACGCGTACATAAGATCGATGCTGATGTTTGAAAAGCCCATTTCTTTGGCCAGGTCGATCGACTCATAAACATCTTTTGCCCGATGGACACGACCGATCTTTTTAAGCAACCGATCACGGAAACTTTGCACACCGATACTTAACCGGTTCACACCGTATTCTCTTAATACCGCCAACTTTTCCTTCGTCAAATCACCGGGATTCGCTTCGATCGTGAACTCATAATCTTCCGCCAAATTGAAGTGATCGTGAATCCCTTCGAGCAAATACGCCAATTGTCGGGCTGTCAATGCTGTCGGTGTTCCGCCACCGATAAAGATCGTATTCATCTGCTCCGGAGGGATTCGATCAAAGGTCATTTGTATCTCTTTTAGTAAAGCCGATAAATATTCATCTACCGGCTGCCCTCGCAAAAAAACTTTATTAAAATCACAGTAGTAACAAATATGGGTACAAAAAGGAATATGAACGTACATCGAACCGGCCATATCACCACAACCTTTTTTGAATATAAGAACTGTCCTTCTGGAAAGGACAGTCCATAAAAATGAATGGTATTCGCTCATTTATCATCTTCATCGATTTTTAAGACGGCCATGAACGCTTCCTGGGGAATCTCCACAGATCCGATTTGTTTCATCCGTTTCTTCCCTTCTTTTTGTCTTTCCAGAAGCTTCCGTTTCCGGGTAACGTCACCGCCGTAACATTTAGCGAGTACGTTCTTCCGCATCGCCTTAAGCGTTGAACGGGCAATGATCTTAGAACCGATGGCCGCCTGAATCGGTACCTCAAATTGTTGTCGGGGAATGATATCTTTTAATTTCTCCACTATCGCCCGTCCCCGGTGATAAGCTTGATCGCGGTGAACGATGAAACTTAACGCATCGACTTTTTCACCGTTAATCAAGATATCCTCTTTCACCAAATTGGATTCCCGGTAACCGATTATTTCGTAATCGAAGGAGGCGTAACCCCGGGTGCTCGATTTCAACTGGTCGAAGAAATCGAAAACGATTTCCGATAGAGGAATTTCGTAAATGATCTGGACACGTACTTCATCTAGATAATGCATATCTTTAAAGATGCCGCGTTTCTTTTGGCATAATTCCATAATTGCACCGACATAGTCATTCGGTGTCATGATATTCGCTTCCACATACGGCTCTTCGATACGATCGATCAATTGCCTTTCCGGCATTCGCGCAGGGTTATCGACCTCTACCTTTGTCCCGTCCGTCTTATAGACATGGTAGATGACGCTCGGGGCCGTCGTGATAATGTCGATACGAAACTCTCTTTCAATCCGTTCCTGAATAATTTCCATATGCAGTAATCCCAGAAACCCGCAACGGAAACCGAATCCCAGGGCTTGTGACGTTTCGGGTTCAAATTGTAAGGCGGCATCATTTAATTGTAATTTTTCCAAAGCCTCGCGCAGATCATTGTATTTACCAGAATCAACCGGATACATCCCGCAAAATACCATCGGATTCAGTTTCCGGTAACCTGGTAAAGGTTCTTTCGCAGGGTTATCCGCCAGGGTGATCGTATCACCGACCCGGGTATCCTTAACGTCTTTGATCGATGCGGCGAGATACCCGACATCTCCAACCATTAACTCGTTTCGCTTTTCTTCCTTCGGTGTAAATACACCGAGTTCTGTTACTTCAAACTCTTTCCCCGTCGACATCATGCGAATCGTATCACCAACTTTAACCGAGCCTTCTTTGACCCGGATGACGGCGATCACCCCGCGATAAGGATCGTATTGGGAATCAAAAATCAGAGCTTTTAGCGGAGCATCTGGATCGCCTTCGGGTGGCGGTACCGTTTCGACGATCCGTTCTAGAATCTCTTCTATCCCGATTCCTTGTTTTGCAGAAGCTAGAATCGCTTCCGAGGCGTCGATGCCGATTACATCCTCAATCTCTTGACGAACATGATCAGGATCGGCGTTGGGCAGATCGATTTTATTGATAACTGGAATAATCTCCAGGTCATGATCGAGCGCTAAGTAAACATTCGCTAGAGTCTGGGCCTCGACCCCCTGAGCCGCATCAACCACGAGAATGGCTCCTTCACAGGCCGCAAGACTTCTCGATACCTCATACGTGAAATCGACATGCCCCGGGGTATCGATCAGGTGAAAAATATATTCTTCACCGTCTTTTGCGGTATACGTTAATTCGACGGCATTCAATTTAATCGTAATTCCCCGTTCCCGTTCCAGATCCATGGAATCCAGTAACTGATCTTGCATTTCCCTTTCCGTTAATGCATTTGTTTTTTCTAAAATACGATCCGCTAACGTTGATTTACCGTGATCGATATGCGCGATAATTGAAAAGTTACGGATCCGTTTTTGTCGATTTAATTTTTCTTCACGATTCATTTCTGTCACTCCTGAACCTCACTATGTAAACCGTGTACGATCCTTTCTCTACCAATTCTATTATAATGGTTCGTCCCACAAGATGCGATGTTGTATACGTATATGTATGATCGAAAAAGTACCAGGTTTGATTATAGCATATTTCCCTGGTTCCCAAAAACTCAATTATTAGTTCCAGCCGAAAAAAATTAGAAAAAAAGACCCGAACATTGCGAAAATGATTTCGCCTCGGGTCAAGGATTTTTCTTAGTCTATGGAATCAGCCGTACGATCCATTTGACTAAATAGTCATTGATCGCGCGAATAATTTCGTTTAACGTATGATTGAGATTCATCTCTTCCAACATCCGCTTCTTTTCTTCTAAATGGGTTGCGGATATTTCCTCACCGAATACGGTCGCTTCTAGTTCACCCCCCTCATTTTCTTCTATTTCCAGTACTTGATTAAAACGAAGATCGTCATAGCCGGCCATTTTCAACATACCTGTACGGGCTTCTTGCATACCGATAATGATCCCGAATAAAAGCATAAGAAGCAAGATCGCCGTTTTCAAGATGAAGCGGAACATGAATCTCCCCCTTTATCATCCCTTTAATTAGAGTCTATGAAAGTAAAGGGAAAAGATAGACCATATTCATCGTAGCTTGCAAGATCAATGGGTCATAAAACCGGCATTCTCGTCGTTCACAGCCTTATGCAAAGCGGCATTCAAACCAGAAGCCAGGATATTAGCCATCCGTTCGATGAAAAGATCGACTTCTTTAGGGGTTACCATCAAATTGTGTCCGAGCGGAGCAAGAACTTCACGAATCAAGGTCCGTTTTTCTTCCTCGTTCAAAAGACCCACGATTCCGAGAAAAGTTTTACGATTTTCTTCATCGGGGAGGTCTTCTTCTGTCAACACTTTCTTCTTGCCAAAAACTAATCCTGCGGGCGCCAGGGCCCGAGATGGTCGATTTCCTTCGCGCAATTCATGCCCGAAGTGCTTCAAAATGTAATCTATTGTATCGCTAGTGATCGAAACGGCATCGACAACTGTCGGAACACCGATGGCGATCACAGGGATACCGAGGGTCTGTTCACTGATTTCCTTCCGCTTATTTCCGACACCAGAACCCGGATGAATTCCTGTATCGGTAATTTGAATGGTCGCATTGACCCTTTCTAGGGAGCGGGATGCAAGGGCATCGATGGCGATGACAAAATCCGGCTTTGTTTTTTGCACAACTCCGAAAATGATATCGCTCGTTTCAATACCGGTAACCCCCATTACGCCCGGCGCGATCGCACTGACCGGACGATATCCTTCACTTACCGATTCCCATGATAAATCGAATAGATGTTTTGTAATCAAGACGTTTTCACAGACGAACGGCCCAAGAGCATCAGGAGTGACGTAACGGTTTCCGAGGCCGACGATCAGGCAACCGGCATCCTCGGCAATTCCTTTACGCTTTAAAAAATTAGCCAGTTCACGAGCTACGACTTGAACCGTGCACGCTTCCAGTTCCTCATCCTGTCTCCGCACCCCCTGGCTGGTGATGGTTAAATAATGTCCGGCTTTTTTCCCAATTCGCTCCACACCTTCCGGGGTGATGGTCACTTCGGAAATAGAAATCCCGTTTTCATCCCGTTCCTTAATGATGACACCATTGATCGCCTCTGTTTTTCTCCCGCGTTTTTCTTCTTCTTCAAGCACCAACTCCCGAGCTTCAACCGCCAGGTCGGTGCGAACGGAAAATTCCTTCATTTCAGCTCCCATCTTGTTCGATCCCTTCATGAAAATTTTCCTTCAATTGTTAAGTATGACCAAAATTCCAAAACTCCATTCTCTTTGTTTATCTACGCTTGTTGTTGCATATTTTCTGAACGTCTGGTAAAATTACTTTTGTTCTAGGTGATGATCCTTATGGATTGGATAACCCGGCTCGGACAGTAGGAGGTGAATAAATTGGCCAATATTAAATCAGCGATTAAACGGATTAAACAAAATGAAAAACGCCGTCTAAGAAACAAGGCTAAAAAATCCGAAATGCGTACGTACATGAAAAAAGTTGAACAAGCTGTATTGAACAACGATCTAGAAACGGCAAAAGAAACATTAAAAATCGCTGTTCGCAAAATAGATAAAGCAGCATCGAAGGGCATTATCCATAAAAACACAGCCAACCGTTATAAATCACGTCTCTATCAAAAAGTAAATAAGTTAAGCAGCTAATTCTAGCCGATTTTTCATCGTAAAAAGCATATGTTTTCATGTGAACGAACATGAAGGAAATCATATGCTTTTTTACATACAAACCGTGTTAATAACATGAAAAAGGTCCGGAATCAACCGGACCTTTTTCCTTTTGTTAGATTAATGAATATGTTTTACAAAGAACAACTCGAGTAGTTTTTCTTTATCGCCTCCACCTGTTTTCATCTGATAATCAATTTCGGCTAAATCTTCGATCATTTGCAGAATTTTCTGTAAGGAAAGCCGCTTCGCTTTTCCCATTGCCAATTTAACCCGGTAGGGATGGACTTTTAGACGGGAGGCGATCTGGTTTTGACCGTATCCTTTTTCGCTCAATGTCTTGACTTGATAAAGGAGCCGCAGCTGGGAAGCGATGAGGGCAGTTATTTTAATCGGTTCTTCGTTGAGCTTTAATAGATCAGAATAAATTTCCAGAACATGGTCAAGACGATTCTTAACCACATGATCAATCAGGGAAAAAATATTCTCCTCTAGGGAGCGGACCACAAGTTCCTCGACCATCCCGTCATCGATTTCGACGCCATCTGCGTACAATAATAATTTGTTTAATTCATGATGAATTAACCCTAGATGTGGTCCAACCATCTGGAAAATCTTTTCCGCTGCCGAAAGTTGAATCCTACCCCCCCGTTCGTTAATGTATTGCCGGATCCATTGTACGGTATCCTTTTCTGAAAGCTCCTGCGCATCGAGTACGACCCCTTGTTTTTTTAAGGCTTTCGTCAGGCGCTTCCGTTCATCCAGTTTCTCGTAAGGAGCGATAATGATTAAAATCGTTGTCGGAACCGGATTCGCGATATAACTTTCCAGCACGGGAAGGTCATGCTCGATCTTTTCCTTCCCTTTCTCCGCGGTTAGGAAAAAGGGATTTTGGATGATGACAATTTTTCTCTCACCGAAAAAAGGAATCGTTTCACAATCTTCTATCGCCACTGCCACGTTGATTTCTTCCATATCGTATGTATTGAGGTTCAGATCGATCGTATCGTCTTCTAGCGCCTCACGAATAATTAAATTTTTCGTTTCCTCGATTAAAAATTCCTCTTTTCCATATAATAGATAAAGCGGTGCAAACTTTTTGTTTTTAATCTCTTCCCATATTTTTAAAAACACGAATGGATTCTCCTTGTTCTTATTTGCTTAATTTTATCCTAAGAGAAAAAAACGACCATGACAAGGGAATACGCACCACTTCTAAAAATAAAACAGAGGAATTGGTTACAGCAACCAATTCCCATTTTATAGTGAACGCTGAAAAAATTCGTCCCGGAAACGAATTTCCCCAGCGGTGTATTTATATTTTTTCCCCGTCTTATCTAGGTTTATTTGTGACAAGAGTTGACAAATCAGGAAGGGATTAAAACTGTAGACCTTTTTCCGATTTTTCAGTATACTTATGGCAAACAAAGGGGAGGGGATGAAATGAACGAATTCGAACTCGATCCACAATCGAAACGTAACGACTTTGTCGATTCGGTCGTCGGATTTATCGTGTCTTTTGGCTTTTTCGCTTCGATTTTCCTAATCGCAACTTTGATACAAATCGCCAGTTCTTGATAAACCCTTCAAAAAAATTCATTGTCATTTTACAAAGTGACAAAGACTGCCCGATCCGGCAGTCTTTTAACATTATATGCACCTTAATGAGAAGGGTGATCATCAGTTTCCGCATAATACGAAAATGTACCGTGTTCACGCAAAAAGAAAAACGTGATCGCGCCGTGAATATCGGTGCGGAAAATGGCGATGTTCCGTTCTTCCAGACGTTCCAGTACCTCCTCATGGGGGTGGCCGAACCGGTTATTTCTCCCGACCGAAATGATCGCCACATCCGGGGTGATCCGGTCTAGAAAAACAGACGATGATGATGTTCGGCTTCCATGGTGACCCACTTTCAACACATCGACTGCAAGATCAGGATATTTTGAAATTAACTCCACTTCCCCCTCCCCTTCCAGATCACCGGTAAATAACCAACGGTGCCCACCTAACTCCGTGAAGATGACCAACGACGCGTTATTACCGGATCGGGAATTCTTTTCCGGTGCGAGGATATAAAACGAATGTTCACCCTCCTTCCAGTACAAGCCCCGATGCACTTCTGATACTTGAACCCCTTTTTCTTGTAAAAATCGCATCAATTCGAGTTCCGTTTCTTTTCGATCGGACGTTTTACCGAATACAACTTCATCAACCGGCAATAAAGAGACGATTTTTCCGGCGGAGCCGAGATGATCCCAGTCACCATGAGTGATGATCAATTTATCTAAATGGCTCACTCCTCTACTTTTTAAAAAGGGAACCACGATATGTTCACCCGGGTCAAAGGGTTTTCTACGCTTTCTCCATGCTTCCTCGTTGAAATCCATGACTCCACCGGTATCGATCAAGTAATTCCCCTTGTTAAAGGGTAGGCGGATGAAAATACTGTCTCCCTGTCCCACATCAAGCACGGTTACTTCTCCTCGGGGCGAATATTTCCCCAGTAATGAATGCAAGCAAAAAGGTGTAAGTATAAGCACTACGATGATTTTCTTAAATGCTTTCCAGTTTTTCTCAAATAAAATGCCCCCTGCTAAAAAACATACCCAGTAAGTGAGAAAAACAATATCATCCGGTTTCCCGAGTATGATCGTAAAACGTGGAAAAGTATGCAGCCATTCCGCCAATATATTCGCTACTTTTATCAGAAAAGTTAGGAAGGTGACTAAAGGCATAACGATTTCTGGTACAATGACTAGAAGCAAAAAGGTCAGGAAGGCTAGGGGTAGGATGATCAGGGAATACAAGGGAACATACAGGAGATTGACAACAAAACCAAGAAGAGAGAATTCATAAAAGTGATAGAGGAGAACGGGAATGCTCAGCAACTGCGCGATCCAAGATACGATCGTCATCTTTAAAAACGGGGAACTGAATGTGGCGAAAATCTTACGAGATAAAATAAGGCCTGCCGTAATAAGATAGGATAGTTGAAAACCGACGTGAAAGAGTGAATACGGGTTGAACGCAATGAACGATATGAAGGTAAAACCAAGTGCATCAAGGGGATGGAGGGAAAAACGCCGCCTGGTCAAAAGCAGTATCATCCACGTCATAAAAACCGCACGATTCACGGATGGTGATGAACCGGCGAGCACGCTATAGACAGGTAAAAAAATTAAGAGTACGGTATTCGTCGTCTCTTTCGTGAATCCGAAACGAACGAAAAGAACGTACAAAAAAACGGTCAAGATCGTGATATGTGTGCCGGATATGGCGAGTAAATGAGAAATCCCTAAATTTTGATAGGCACTCATCACATCGGGAGCGATTTCGCTTGTATCACCGAACAAGAGCGCTTTGACAAACGGTGCTGCATCATCCGGGAAATATGCATCGATCTGGTCCATCCCCTTTTTCCTCAACACCAGTAGATCAGCGAAAACCGATCGTTTTCCATGTACACAAGATTCAAGTTGATCGACGCGCAACACGTAGTCAACACCTTTTGTTCGCAAATACAATCGATAATCGAAGGCGTTCGGGTTCGTGGGACCTTGGGGCACCTCGATTACGCCACTTGCTCGGCATACGGTACCTGGTATTAGTAATCGTTCGAAGCGTCGTTTTTCTTCTTCAGTAGCGAAATAATACACCAACTGCATCTTTTCGCCGCTTTCATGGCGGACGATGGCCTGTAGGCGATCACCATCGATTAGGGGAAACTCCTTAAATTCAACCGGAAATTTTCCCTCTGTCCCTGAAAGGGGCAATGCCTTTTCGCAAAAAGCAAAGAAAAAATAGACGAGCCAAAGAGTAAAACTTATCACAAAAATTGTCAAGTATTTTTGTGAAAAACGTTCTCTCCACAAATACAGGAGAAACCATACCGCAAACAAGCCAATGGGGAAAAAATGATAGGCGATCAGGGCAATAAGGGAGGTCAACGCAATGTACGCAAAAAAACCGTGAAAAATTCTCGGTCCCTCCCTTGAGACGAAAATTACTTGGACGAAGAATCGGTCGATGACGATCGAGCGGATTCACGATGCTTATTTTCAATCTCGCGCTGCCGCTCCGCGATCACGTTCGTTAAATGTTTCCAATCAAAATCGACCTTTTCGACACTAACCCCGGCTTCTTTTAACAGTTCCAGGGCGAACAGGTTATTCCTGTAGTCTTCGGCATAATAGATTTTGCGGATTCCCGCCTGAATGATCGATTTTGTGCAGGGAAGGCAAGGAAAATGTGTCACGTAAATTTCCGCACCTTCTGTGGGCACTCCGAATTTCGCACATTGCAAGATGGCATTCATCTCCGCGTGAATCGTACGCACACAATGGCCATCCACGACATAGCAACCTTTATCGATACAATGCTCACCGCCAGCAATGGATCCATTATACCCCCCGGCGATAATCCGTTTATCGCGAACGATGGTGGCACCGACGGCAAGTCTCGTGCAAGTGCTGCGCGATGAAAGCAAAAAACTAGTCGCGATAAAGTACTGTTTCCAATCGATACGTTCCAATTTCGATCCCTCTTTCTTTTCTGTACATTCGTTATTTCTAGTTTAAAAGGAAGGATATGCCCCGTCAAATCCCTTTTCATTTCACCGTGATCAAATCTTGCAATTTTTCAAAGGATTTTTCACCGATACCGGACACATTCATGATTTCCTCAATGGTTTGAAAAGGCCCCTGGCTCTCACGGTATTCTATAATCGCATTCGCCTTTTGCGGACCGATACCGGGTAACGTTTGTAGTTCCTCGCGACTAGCCGTATTAATATTTACCTTATTACTCCCGGACGAAGAGCTGCCACCTGTACTATTAGTAAATGTTCCTACGCTCAGCTGACCCAAATCTTCATCTTTTCGTGGAACATAAATGACCATTTCATCGCTCACCTTTTGCGAGAGATTGATCTTCGTATCATCGGCATCTTCTGTTAGTCCTCCCGCCTTAGCCACTACATCCACTACGCGTTCCCCTTCAGAGACCGGATACACTCCTGGTTTTTTAACAGCCCCTTTCACATCGACCATCATCACGGATTGTTCTTCTGCGCCACTTGTTTCGGATTCACCTTCCTCCCTATGGATTTCTTCTTGAGCGACATCAACCTCGTTACTTTCCATCACTTCATAAACCCGTCCGGATTCTTCCCTTTCGTCGAGAAAATAATATCCGCAAAATAAGATGATCCCCCCACCGAAAAAGAACCAGTGCTTTTTATCCATCAATCTTTGAAAAAAACTGATCCTGGTCATAAAACGTCACTTCCTTACATAAAGTTTTATGAGTTGTCATGTAAAGGAGGGATTGGTTTGCGGCTCGGCTTCATCGGTACCGGCAATATGGGGACGGTTCTCATCGAAAGCTTAATCACCGGTAAAGCCGTCACGGACAAGACGATCGGGATCACAAATCGCACCCCTGAAAAAGCACAGCCATTACTGGACAAACATCCCGGCATTACCTATTATCATAAGCTAGAAAAAATCGTAACTGAAAGTGACATCCTTTTTTTCTGTGTGAAACAAAACGATCTGTTTACGATCCTGAAGCAAATAAAACCGTATCTCTCCCAAAATCAATGTTTCATTTCCCTGGCGAGCGCTGTCACGACCGAGCAACTGGAAACATGGTTTCCTGCCTCCTGGATCCGGTTGATCCCGAGTATCACCAACCGGGCACTAGCGGGTACTTTTCTTTTGACGTTCGGAAAAAACTGCCATCCCCGATGGAAAAAAACGGTCCGCACGTTACTAGAAAAAGTTGGTAATCCTGTCGAAATTGATAATCGACACGTGCGAATCGCCGCCGATATTGCGAGCTGTGGCCCGGCGTTTCTAAGTTTATTGTTGCAAAAAATGGTTTCCGGTGCCGTCAAGAAAGCGAATGTCGATGAACAATTCGCAACGGAATTGGCGAGCCAGATGCTGATCGGTACGGCAAAACTGCTAGAAAAAAACCATTATACTCTCCAGGAATTACAGGAAAAAGTGTTGGTAAAAGGTGGAATCACAGGAGAGGGAATTAAAGTATTAGAGGAAGGACGACTAACGGAACTATTTGAAGCGGTCTTTACCGCTACCGCAGAAAAAGCACGTAAAGATGCAGAGGAAGCGAGAATATACTTTGAAAGCGAGTGATATGTTTTTTATTCGCCATGTTTCCCAAAAATCCTGCTGGACGTTCCTCGTATAAAATAATAAAAATCAGGGAGGAGAGTCCCTGACTTTTACCTTTTACCCGGTTTGGCCGGAAACCTTTTGTGCACAAAAAAAGATCCGTTCCGCATGCTCGCTCACCGGTTCAAAAGAAAATCCCCCGGCGATTGAAAGAATCGAGAAACCACATTCCACCAACCAGTCACGATATTGTTCTATCGGAAAGGTCCGTTCCTTGTGCCATTCATCGAACCGTTCGTATTTTCCTGTCCGCTCATCATAAACAAAAAACGTCAATTCGTGCTCAACGGAATACGGGTGTTCCCCGGGAAAGCAATTCCAGATATACGAGACATCTTCTCCATTATAGGCGAACGTTTTGTCGATAAATCCCTTTTCGATTTTGGCTGGCGAATGAACATCAAAAAGAAGCAAGCCATCGTCATTGAGCAACATCTGGCAACGGCGAAACGTTTCGACGACTTCCTTTTCCCGTTCCAGGTAATTTAACGAATCGCAGAAAATAATAATGATATCGTAACGATTCGGTAATTCCAGTTCACTCATATCTTGCTGGAAAAAGGGAATGTCAACACCGGTTTCAGATGCCTTTTGTTGGGCTATCGTGAGCATATCGGCCGACAGGTCCACCCCAGTGACATTAAATCCTAATTTTGCTAAACGAACGCCGATCTCCCCCGTCCCACAGGCGAGATCTAAGACGGATTTTGCCGACGGATTCCATAGTTTTCGTGCGTTCAAAACGAACTCCACCCATCGGTCGTATGGTGCATCGGCCATCAAAGCGTCATAGAGCATGGCGAATTTTTCATACATCATTGGGCCAGTCCACTTTCAAGATCGACAACCGGTGCATCGCCCCATAATTTTTCCAGGTTATAATAATAACGTTCATCGCGGTGGAAAACATGGACGATGATATCCCCTAAATCGACGAGCACCCAGCGTGCGTCCGTCAAACCTTCCCGATTTTTCACTTCGAACCCCGCTTCCGATACCTTTTCATCGATTTCCCGGACGATCGCCTGCACTTGTTTATCGGTATTCCCGTGACAGATCACGAAGTAGTCAGCAACAAAGGAAAGACCCTGCAAATTTAAAACAACAATATCTTCAGCCTTTTTATCATTCGCTGCTTTTACAACGATATTTAATAAATCTTGAACCGACATGAACGCTTATCCCTCCTCTTTTAATAAATAACTGTTGTACGTATGTAATAGATCTGGGTAAATGGCGATCTCTTGCTGAATTAAATAGTTGATCGTATTGGCAGCGCACTGAAAAACCGCCCGATCGAGATCTTTCTCAGCGAGTTCACGTACCACTTCAAGCCCCGGGAAGGGTTTGCGGTTCGGCTCGATATAATCGGCGATAAAAATAATTTTTTCCAGCAAGGTCATATTCGCCCGTCCGGTCGTGTGGTACTTGATCGCATTCAAAATCTCTTCATCCTTAATCCCTTGTTCTTTGCACACTAAGTAAGCACCGACCGGTGCATGCCAAATTTGCGGGTCGTATAAAAGCAAGTCTTGCGGCAAATCCTCCTGTATGATGATCGACCGCATTTCATCTTCAGGGCGGTACTTCGCATAATCATGGAAAATCGCGGCTAGTTCCGCCTTTTCCACACTGGCACCATATTTTTCTGCGAGATGCCGTGCCGTCTCATAAACCCCTAAAGTATGAATATAACGCCGTTCGGGTAAATGTTCTTTGATGATCACTAACGCCTGTTCACGTTTCATATAAATGATGCTCCTTTATAAAACGGATCACTTCATCCGGTACTAAATAGCGAATCGATTCGCCTCTTTTTATTTTATCGCGAATCAGCGATGAAGAAATCGCGATCAGGGGTATCTCCACCCTGATCAGTGGATATTCCGTTTCTCCTTTAAAGCCAGGACGGTTGACCCCGACGAATGTTACGAGGGTAAGAAGCTCGTCAATCCTGTGCCAGTTTGGCAAATCATCGATCATATCTCCCCCGATAATAAAATAAAACTCTGTATCGGGTTCTCTTTCTTTCAATAGAACCATGGTATCGTACGTAAAAGACTTTCCTTCCCGCATCAGTTCGATCGTCTCGATTCGGAACTTCGGATGATCTTGAATCGCCAATTCAATCATTTTTAGCCTGTCTTCTATAGAGGTCGTCGTCGTTTTTCTTTTGTGCGGGGGAAGGGCATTGGGCATGAACCGTACTTCATCGAGCGAAAGTTTCCATAAAACTTGATCGGCGATGATCAGATGCCCTTGATGAATCGGATCGAAAGTTCCCCCTAATAATCCGACCTTGCGCACGATGATCAACCTACTCCGGCAAGACGATTCGCTTTTTTTCGCGGGATTCCTTGTAAAGAACGATCACATTGCCAATGATCTGGACAAGTTCCGCATTCGTACCGGAAACGAGTTTGTCGGCGATGGTTTTTTTATCATCTTCCGCATTTTGCAATACGGACACTTTGATCAATTCCCGGGCTTCCAGGGCATCGTTAATCTGTTTGATCATATTTTCATTGACGCCGCCTTTTCCCACTTGAAAAATCGGTTCAAGATGATGGGCTTTCGCACGTAAAAATCGTTTTTGTTTTCCCGTTAACATGAGGATCGTTCCTTTCCTGTTTCATTAAATTAATGCTTTCCGTACATAAACATGAACACCTTTTGGCACATGAGCTCTTACGACCGCACCAGGATTCGCCACCGTCACCCAGCCGAGGCCGGAAAAGACGATATCCGTCTTACCCGCTTTCAAAGAAAATTCCTGGCTAACAAGCCGCGGGAATTCATCCGCGTAACTGGCATCCGGAGGCGATAGTAAATCCCCTTTTTGTCTTCGGTACAGATCATCGGCTCTTTCCAACTTAGTGCGGTGAATCCTGAGCTCGTTTGATAGATAACAAACAAAGGAATTTCTCGCACCTTTAACGAAATCTAGGCGGGCTAAGCCCCCGAAAAATAAGGTTTGGCCTTCATTCAGTTGATATACTTTCGGTTTAATTTCCTTTTTCGGTGTGATGATCTTTAAATCCTGCTTTGATACAAAATGGGCCATTTGGTGAGGATTGATGATTCCCGGGGTATCGTAAATCGCTTTCCCATCGTCAAGCGGGATTTCAATCCGGTCTAGTGTCGTTCCCGGGAAGAAGGAGGTGGTGATCAGATCTTTCTCACCGGTTACCTCTTCGATTATTCGGTTGATGAACGTTGATTTCCCAACATTTGTACAACCGATGACGTATACATCTTTTCCTTTACGGTAGTATTCGATCTTTTCCATGGCTTCGCTAATATGATAGCCTTTTTCGGCGCTGACTAAAATGACATCTACCGGTTTTAATCCGAGGGATTCCGCTTCATGCCTTAGCCATTTTTTCAGGCGCTCTTTATTCGTCGAGCGCGGTAAGAGATCGACTTTATTACCGACCAACAAACAATCGTTATCGCCGATAAAACGATGGATCCCTGGCAACCAGCTACCGTTAAAATCGAAGATGTCGACAATTTTCACGACGAGATTTTCACTTTCGCCGATGCCGTGTAAAATTTTTAAAAATTCATCGTTATCAATTTCCACATCAACCACATCATTATAATGTTTCAAACGAAAACAGCGCTGACAGAGCACCGCATCTCGTTCCAATGCGACTTTTGGTGTAAAACCTGGTAAATGCGGGTCATCCGTTTGTATTTTCGTCCCGCAACCGATACAGATCAAATTTTCTTGTGTCATTCATTCATGTCCTCCCATTTCAGCAACCCTTTCTTTTTAAACCAGCGGAGAATGAGCCGTTCGATTTTGCGATTCAATTTTGTCCAGATCGCATCCGAACTGGTCACGGGCGTGACGAGAATCGTATGAAAACCTTGACGGTTCCCACCAAAGATATCTGTCAGTAATTGATCGCCGATAACGGCCGTGTTTTCAATATCTAAGTTCATCATTTCCAGGGCCCTTTTGAAGGATTTTCCGCGTGGCTTTTGTGCATCGTATAAGTAAGGGATGCCGTGAGGTTTAGCGAAATTCGCTACCCTTTTCTTTCTATTATTGGATACAATCATTACGGCTATCCCGCTTTTTTGCATTTGTTTAAACCATTCTACGATCTCGGGAGTCGCCTCTTCGCGATACCATTCAACAAGGGTATTATCAAGATCCGTGATTATTCCCTTGATATTGTGCTCCTTTAAATATTCTGGAGTGATTTCGAAAATCGATTGTTTAAAATCGTTTGGCAAAAACCTTTTCAACATCTCTTACACCTCATTATAATCTACCGTTTATCATACCGAATTTCTCGCAATTTGTGAACAGACAAAATAGAACCGGTACTGGGTTTCACAAGTTTATGTTTGTACATTGAGAAATTAGCAACATGCAAAAAATCCTTCGACAAATTCGGTCATATTTCTACACTGTGGATAAGATTGTTCACATTTCCCCAGTTGATTTTCGACGTTTCACAGCAATTATCAACATTTTATAAACAACTTATCAACACCCTGCGTGGATAAGAGAGGTGGTTGTCTATTATTGGTGGATTTGTTAAAGTAGATTTACAGATTTGTAATAAACTACTATTTTATGCACGTCAAATTTTTTTATGTCTAATAACAGGAGGTGAATGTATTAAAGCAAATGAAACGATTATCCGATGAATTGTTGCTGGAAACGTACCGAAAAGCACTCGAACTGAATTTATCACCTGAATTTATTCAACTGATCGAAGAGGAAATCAAACGGCGATTTCTAAACAATAAATGCAATCACTATGAGTCAAAAGAAGTCCCTGTTTAGCCTTTTCCCTTTAAACCTTATGCTTCTTGCACCGAACCTCACGTAGATAAACCGCACAAACTGCTTAGGGCAACTCCCTGTAATTCCCGTGCGAATTATAGCTAAATTTTTCCAAAACCATCCGCATCTCGGGTGTATTCCTGAACAGGATATTCGTATCGCAATCAAAATTAATGCCCGATCATCGCTCCCGCACTCCCGCAACACGAAAACGGGAGTTTATTTTTTACTTTTACCATTTCAATAGGTGAAAACCCTGGACAGACACATTTCTCGGTCAAAAGACATAGGTATATAACTGTAACTTTCATCCGGAGGTGTGTCCATGTCCAGCTTGCTCTCTGGTTTGGCGCTAATTTTTAAGGAAATTATTTTTTTAGTATCTTATGTACGAAACAACGCATTCCCTCAGCCTTTATCCCCTGAAGAAGAGAAAAAATATTTGCAGCTGATGGCCAGGGGCGATCGCCATGCCCGGAATGTATTGATCGAACATAATTTACGTCTGGTCGCACATATCGTCAAAAAATTTGAAAATACCGGGGAGGATCAGGAAGATTTGATTTCCATCGGCACGATCGGGCTCATCAAGGCGATTGAAAGTTTCTCCGAAGACAAAGGAACGAAACTGGCTACATATGCGGCCAGGTGTATCGAAAATGAGATCCTCATGCATTTAAGGACGTTAAAAAAGACGAAAAAGGATGTTTCCTTGCACGATCCTATCGGACAAGATAAGGAAGGCAATGAAATCAGTCTGATCGATGTATTAAAGACCGATACGGAAGATGTGATCGATACGATCCAGCTGAATATGGAACTGGATAAAGTGAAGAAATACATCGATGTCCTTGATGAGCGGGAGCGGGAAGTGATCATCGGACGATTCGGCCTGGGTATGAATAAAGAAAAAACGCAGCGAGAAATCGCCAAAGAACTCGGCATCTCCCGGAGCTATGTTTCCCGTATAGAAAAAAGGGCCTTGATGAAAATGTTCCATGAATTTTACCGGGAAGAAAAAGGGCGGAAAAGCCGAATGGAAGATCAAGAATCATAAAGAAAAGCTCCCCGAACGGGAGCTTTAATCGTCCTGCAAAATTTTAGCGAATAAATTTAGTGAATAAATCCGGAAGATAA
>CALKAK010000015.1 GCA_937983015.1 uncultured Bacillaceae bacterium
CCCGGGTTTCCGTGTTCCCTGTTGATAGAGCTAAATGGAGGTGTTCCAGCGTGTTTTATAAACGTAGTCACCCGCTGTTTCTTGTGATTGTCGTCCTGGCCGTAATCGGTTTTATTTCCATGTTGATTAACAACCCTATGGCTTTATTAACAAGTTTAGTGATCACGGCTACCGTTGTCGGTTTCTTCTTACTCATTTTCCATTTGATCGCCGGAAGCCGGAATTCGTTGCAGCGCCAAAACACAAACAAAGGCTCTGGTGAACGTCGTGCCTATATGAAAGCAGCGAAATATTCCCAGAGAAAATACGGAAAAAAGCAGCCTGTACGAAAGCAAGACAAGTTCAAACGTACAATCCGCCGCCGCAACGCTTCGCATTTAACCGTTATCGAAGGGAAGAAAGGCAAGAAAAAAGACCGGGCTCTACATTAGATATGTAAGACCCAGTCTTTTTTGTTGGAAAAATCCATTCACCACCCATACGGAACATTCATCAGTAATTTGGCTACTCTAAAAATACCAGCTTTTTAAAAATTTTATCGTTTCTTCACGACCAATTGCGATCAGTTTTTCAACTTGAGCATCATCATCAGAAAAATCGAGACCACTAATTCCTTTTGTCGGCAAAAAAATAATATTTTTCGCATGCCGGCGGGAAATATATCGATTATCGTGGGCATCTTTCATCGTTTTAAACAAGGCTTCGAATAATTCTAAAGCATTAGTAATCTCATTAGCCGGATATTCATCGAGTTTGGGACTTAAGTTAATTCCGATCACAGGGCGTTTCTGTTTTCCTCTTTTGCCAGCAAAAAGCCACATCGGAAAATTGCTCAGGACACCTCCATCAACAATCACTGCCATCTGATTGCGATATTTCATGCGGACGGGTTCGAAAAAATATGGAACCGTACAGCTCATGCGCACTGCCCGGGCCACAGGAAAAGACTCTGGTGATAAGTCGTAATGATGCAAATCATCGGGTATGATGAGAATTTTCCCGTTAGAAAGATCCGAAGCAACGATTTTTAAAACTCCAGGCGGGAGATCGCTGAACGTGCGAACACCCTTTTTTTCCAGAAGCATCCGGATCCATTCCTCGAGTCGGTCCCCTTTATAAAGCCCCATGCGCCAGTACAATGGCAACCAGCGTAATATGGGAAAAGGAATCTGTAATTTTCGCTTATCGAGTAATTCCCCCGCCGATATATTGCGGATTTCCCGATACATTTCCTCGCTATTGAAGCCGGAGGCCAGGAGGGCTGCGACGAGTGAGCCAGCACTCGTGCCTGCAACCCGTTTGAAGTGAAAGCCCCGCTCTTCTAATACCTGGATGGCGCCGATAAATGCGATCCCGCGAATGCCTCCCCCGGAAAAGACGCCATCAACTTCCATCATATCTCCCCCGTTCGGTCTTATTTATAAATATTTAGACGGAATACGCCTGTTTAAGTACCGGAAAATCCCTCATTTGAAAAGATCAAGGAACAAATTCCCGCTTTTTTTTCATGAAAAAGGTCTCGATCAGGTTCATCCTGCTCGAGACCTTTCGTTCTCATTACAAGCCACATTTTAACTGAACACCACAATTATCACAGGTGTTGCAACCGCCGATCTCTTTTACGATCCCTTTGCGACAGATCGGACACGTATCACCGATTTCCGAGCCGTAAGTGACATCGGTTGCCGACAGTTCTTTAATCGTATCTACGAGAATCACCTTCGGTTTTTCTTCTTCCTCTTCAAAAATCGGTAGTTCTTGCTGTTTCACTTTTGGCTCATCATCGGCGGTGAGCGTTAATACTTGTGTGTCCCTACTACCGTCAACATAGACGGTACCACCTTTAGCCCCACCTTTATAAAGCCGTTCATATACTTTTTCTACCTGTTCCACTGTATATCCAGCAGGGGCGTTCACCGTTTTACTGATCGAACTATCGACCCAGCGTTGGATGATGCATTGCACGTCAGCATGTTCTTCCGGGGTTAATTCCATCGCTGTTACGAAATAATCGGGCAAATTGTTTTCATCCGCATCTGGATGTTTTTCCAAATATTCCTGTACGATCTCCGCTTTCACTTCGATGAACTTACCTAAACGGCCACTCCGGTAATAAGTGAAGGAGAAATACGGTTCCAATCCCGTGGAAACGCCGACCATCGTACCCGTACTTCCTGTCGGGGCGACCGTTAATAAATGTGAATTGCGGATTCCATATTTTAAAATATCTTGGCGGATATCTTCGGGCATCCGTTTCATGTAACCGGTATTGATGAACGCCTCGCGCAATCGGCGGGTTTCTTCTTCTGTTTCTCCAACTAGATACGGGAAGCTTCCTTTTTCCTTCGCCAGCTCGATTGATGCCCGGTAAGCGGTCGTCGCAATCGTTTCAAAGACTTTATCCACCAATTCATTACCTTCCGGTGAACCGTAGCGTTTCTTGCAATATATCAGCAAGTCAGCCAGTCCCATGACACCGAGACCGATCCTCCGTTCCCCAAGTGCTTGTTTGCGATTTTCCTCGAGGAAATACGGGGTGACATCAATGACATTATCCTGCATGCGGACGCCAATTTCCACGGTGCGTTTGAGTTTCGCAAAATCGACTTCGTTTTTCTCTTTATCGACCATGTTGGCAAGATTGATCGCCGCTAAATTACAGACCGAATACGGTGCCAGCGGTTGTTCGCCGCATGGATTCGTGGCCACAACTTTTTGTCCATAAGCTCGCGCATTCGTCATCTCATTCGCATTGTCGATAAAGAAGATGCCAGGCTCTGCTGAGTATGTAGCACAGATGTTGATCAAGTTCCAGAGATCGCGAGCTCTTATTTTCCGGTACGTCCGCACTTTATAGCCCATCTTTTCCCATTCACGGACATCGCCAACTTCATGCCATTTCTCATTGTAAATCTTCATTTCCTCTTCCGTATAATTTTCAACATCGGGGAAGCGGAGTGCGAACTCTTCGTCTTTTTCCACCGCCTCCATAAAGTCATTCGTCAAACAAACCGAAATGTTGGCACCTGTTAAAAAGTCCGGGTTATGCACTTCATAGCGACCGCCATCGCGCAATTTTTCTTCCGCATCACGGATAATTTCCTCGGTAAATCCACCGTAACCTGGAATATGTTTGAAATTGACGATCGCCTCATACATCGTCCGTTCTTGTTCGGTCAAGGGGATGAATTTTAATTTGTCACGGGCGGCTTTTCTAATTTGTTCATCTTTCGTTGTTTTAATTAAATAGCGTAATACGTGTGGATTTTGCATTTTGGATATGATGAATTCCACGATATCAGGATGCCAGACGGCAAGCATGATCATTTGCGCTAATGTTGTTGCGTTGATTCGCTACATCAACTCTCCAGGTCACCCTGGAGTTCAGACCATCTCTTACACTTTTTAAGTGCCCCCGCGCTTCGGAATCGCTTGATTCCTACACACTACTCGAAATTATAATTTTCGGCCAGTTTTGCACCGTCCCCATCGCTTTCATAGCGCATATTAAAGGTTTGTCTTAATTGTGGCGGCAGAAGCGGAATATAATCCCGGATGAGATCGATGAATTTACGTAGATTGGTGGCGTTGAAATAAATTCGGTATTTTTCTTTTTCCCCTTGGCGAAACTGGTGTATTTTCGTTTCAATCAGAAATCGTTCCTGAAACATTTTTTGCATCTGAACGTGTTCATTTTTATTAAAGGCTTCTGTTTTTAAGTATCCATAGCGTTTCACTGCTTCATCTTTTATAAATACATTGATTTTCCCGGCACTTAAAAACCATAGAAATAAACCAAAAGGTGTGATCCTGCGCAGAGCATATTTTGATGCGACCTTTTTATAACTTGCCGTCACGAGTCGATTATTTTCAAAATGTCGCCGACTCGGTACGCGGATTTTTATTTGATATGTTTCTTCATGTTCCATTACTTGATACGTGAGTCGCAGTGATTTTGCCAGGTTTTCCAGCCATTCAATCAACGCTCTTTCTTCTTCTTTCCGCTCCATCTGGATGACGCCTTTTCGGTAAGTTCCGCCGCCTAAAACTAGTCCGAATAGGGTGTAGTTAATCTCTTTCTTACTTAATTTTAACAAATTCACGGGAATTCTCCCCTTTAAATTTTCGAGTAGTGTTTGGTCGTTGAACCTTCTCCCTATTCTCTCGCGAGAACTTAGGAGCTTGGCTGCTGGTCGTCTTCATCACCCCTGTGGATTTTCCAACCATCGCACCTGCCTTTTCAGGCTATGCTGTGGTTCACAGGGATGTCTTCATGTTTGACCATGAAGGTGAAGAGTTTCCAGCAATTCACGGGGTTTTTACGAGAGGCGCGCTAGTTTCCACCTCTCCGTGAGCCGCCTTGTTCGACAAGGTGCGTAAGTTTAGCGATATCATCAAGCCATGATACGGAACCACTCGATTTACCGTTTACTCCCCGGGCCAGGGTGTTCCGTGGCCGTAAAGTCGAACCATTAGTGCCCACGCCACCTCCCCGACTCATGATCTCCATCACTTTTTTCCGATGTTCAGAAATCCCTTCGCGGGAGTCGTGGACAAACGGCATGACATAGCAGTTAAAGTATGTTACTTCCTTCCCCGAGCCAGCCCCATATAAAACACGTCCGGCCGGAACAAAATTCAATGAAGACAGTTCTTGATAAAATTTCTCAAACCATTCCCGGCGTTTTTCTTCGGTTTTCTCGGCTGCGGACAACCCCCGCGCATTACGTAATGCAATTTGTTCGTAATAAACTTCCAGGGGCTTTTCAATGACATCGAGGGAACGAACAATCACTCCTGTTTCCCTTTCTTCCGGATCATCAAGGTTGCCGCGATATTCCTCTTCCACGAGAACTTTCGCCTTATTTTCCTCCCAATCGATATCGAGGATAAATCCGAGACCGCGGGCAGGAAACTTCGGATCTTCCTTGATGGTTAAAACTACAAAGTCACCACTTTTCAAAGTGAGTTTTTCCGTATCTTTGAACGAATAACGATCAAGCATAACGAGCCGCGAAACACCACTGAACGTTATTTTCATATCCTCCGTGATCGGATGCACCTGGGGAAATTGCTTGATATCCTCGTTCAAACGTTCCTTGTTAATGACCATTTTTTCGTTCACAGCAAGAGCCATTAATCCATCTCCTTTACAACTACTAATTTTTTCATGTAAAATGTAGTTTGATAGAAAAAACCTTCAGTACAACATCCCCATTCCAAAAATCAATATGTTGTGTTAATAACCGTCTGTCCTTACTATATATTGTGTTATGCTTGATGTCAAGTAGAAAACGCAACTCTTCATGACAAAAGATCGAACAACCCTCTCACGAAATTCATGTTAAAATAAAACCTGGCACCGGACTACCGATCGAAAAACCTTACAACCGCTCTCTTTACAGATGGAGCATGCTTAGAAAGGAGAAAATGAACATGACAGGTCTTTACATATTACTAGGCCTACTACTCGCGATAGCCATATACTGGCTTTACAATTTCATTCAACAAAAACGTATTCTCACCGTATTGGATCAAGAAGAATTTCGCCGCGGGTATCGCAAAGCCCAATTAATCGATGTCCGAGAACCAAATGAGTTCGAAAGCGGTCATATTCTCGGTGCACGGAACATCCCGCTCACACAATTAAAAATGCGATTAAAAGAATTGCGTAAAGATCAACCGATTTATCTTTACTGTCAAGGTTCATCTCGCAGCGGTCGCGCCGCGCAAATATTATATAAAAATGGCTACCGAGATTTATATCAATTAAAAGGCGGCTATAAAAACTGGACCGGGAAGATAAAAGTTGGTAATTGAAAATGCTAGGCCAGGGTAGGAAAAAAGTCCTGCCCTGTTTTATTTTACCCAAAAGTCACAACTTCACTTCAAAGTTTTTAGCAAATGAGGACCTCTCGAACGATGATCAGCCACTCATAAATTTTTTCCTGCAGGCCATAATAAGGTTATCCATGATGAATTCAAATCCAGGTTTACTCGAGGAGCCGTGACGATGGATATTCCCATAATCTTCGATGATTCCTTCACCGAACCGTTTTTAAAAAGAATCGAAAATGATGGACCGTGGGCCAAGTGGGAAATGTTCAACCTGGCCCTCGAAGCGGAACGTTATTTGCTCATTGAAGATTTCACCGGACTCGTCGCTCCGAAATACCTCCCCGCATTCAGTCCCCTTCCCCATCAAATCGAAACGGCCCGGCAAGTAATCGAGGAAATGAACGGGCGCGCGATTCTGGCCGATGAAGTGGGGCTCGGAAAAACGATCGAGGCCGGTTTAATTTTAAAAGAGTACATGATTCGAGGACTTGTAAAAAAGGTGTTGATATTGGTACCGGCGTCCCTCGTCTCGCAATGGGTCTATGAATTGAATACGAAATTTGCGATCCCGGCCATCGCCTACAAAAAGTCCTATCGCTGGGAAGATGTGGATGTGATGGTCTCATCCCTCGATACCGCGAAGAGAAGTCCCCATCGAGAGGTGATTACCGAGATCGATTATGATCTTGTCATTATCGATGAGGCCCATAAATTAAAGAATCACCGCACGAAAAACTATGAATTCGTACAAAACTTGAAAAAGAAATTTTGTCTATTACTAACCGCAACCCCGATCCAAAATAAAATCGAAGAAATCTTCAATCTCGTTTCCCTCTTAAAACCGGGTCATTTAGGTAGCTATTCAGAATTCATGGAAAACTATAAGAAGGATAAAGGCAAATTACAAGAACCCCATCTCAAAAAATTGATCGGCAAAGTCATGGTGCGTAATCGCCGGAAAGATACCGATTTCAAGTGGCCGGAGCGAATCGTTGATACGGTTTTGATCGATTTGTCCCCGGAAGAGCGGGAGTTATACGATTTCATCAGCTCCTTTAAACAAAGTGATCCCCCTGTGTTCACCAACGCTTTCAGTATATTAACGCTGCAGCGTGAAGCCACAAGTAGTAAAGAAGCCGTCTATTTAACCTGTAAAAATATGCTTGCTAAAAGCGATCCACCATCTCCCGTATTAGAGACGTTCATCGCAGGAGTCCTTGAACGCATCGATCGCATTAAGGTTAATTCAAAAGCACAAAAAGCCTTAGAGCTCATTCAAACGATCGATGATAAAGTGATCATTTTCACCGAATATCGAGCCACCCAACTCTATTTACAGTGGTTTCTAAAACAACATGGCATATCCTCTGTGCCTTTTCGTGGTGGTTTTCGAAGTGGAAAAAAAGATTGGATGCGGGAACTTTTCCAAACAAAGGCGCAGGTTCTGATCGCCACCGAGGCAGGTGGTGAGGGGATTAACTTACAATTTTGTAACCATGTGATCAATTTTGATCTTCCTTGGAACCCGATGCGTCTTGAACAGCGGATCGGCCGGGTCCATCGCCTGGGTCAAAAAAATGATGTTTATATCTATAACTTTGCCACGAAAAATACAATTGAAGAACATATATTAAAACTACTTTATGAAAAAATCAACCTGTTCGAACTCGTAATCGGTGAACTGGAAGATATTTTAACCCGGTTGGATTTTGGTGATTTTGAAGAGTTGCTCAGCGACATCTTCCTGGAATCAACTTCCGAGGGAGAAATGCGTGTGAAAATGGAAAATTTAACCGCGATGATCGAATTAACCCAAACGATAAAGGAGGCCGGTATCGATGCGGCAAGTGGAGGTTCATAACTTTCTCGAACGGTTTTTCCGGGCGGCAGAATGTGAAATCGTAGAAAATACCCCGACGTATTTAACCGTCGATCTCACCATTGAAATGGATAAAGCGATCATGAACCGGCCATTCTACTGGCATTATGTGGAAAAAACCGGCCAGAAACCGCAACCGGCTCGTTTGTCTCTGATTACCGACTTTAGCGGTGACGGCAAACAAAAGGGGGAAAAAATCCATTTTGGCTCACCGCGATTGATGCAAATTTTTAACCGGGCTAGAGAAATGGGAGCGTTCGTCCGTCTCTATGAAATACCGGAAGGACAAAACGGGCGGAATACCCCGCTTTACCCGTGGTTAAATTTGAATATGAAAATTAGTTATCTTTGTGATCGAAAAAAGGATATGTTTCGCTCCATCGGTTTACACCTCATAAACGGAATGATGATCGATCATTTCCATGGTGAACTGTTGAAGCAAAACATCCCACTTAGCGCGAAAATTCCGGACTATTCCTTTACCATCTCGCCGCTGATTAAACCAGGAAGCGGGATCCGCCGCATCAAAGAACGAATCCGTCAGGAAATTATCCACGACGATCATACGTGGGCCCATGTTGCACGGCGGCGTTGGCAGGAAGATGTCCGGTTGTTGGAACGGTTTTACGAGGATCGGGAAGAATTACCGGAAAATTATCATAAAGAAAAAGAAGCGCTGAAAATCCAGTACGAACCAAGAATTGAAGTAAAAGTGATCAACGGTGGACTTTTATACTTGACCGAAGAACGCTTTCTTCCGGTATTAGCAAATAATTCAGGGGCTGCTCATTAGTGCAGCCCCTTTTTCATTTCTTCACTTTCATCGAGCGGCGGTTTGATACCGCGCCTTTTTTTCGCCATCTTTACGCCGGTCATGAACATATACGGCATGGTACCGAAAATTTTATAAAGCAATGCTTCATCTTGTTGCTTGCGCATCTTTTTCGCTTCTTCGCGTACATCTTTTGGCGTGTCGAGATGCGAAATGATCGTTTCTGTTAAAAATTTTACGTAATCGTTCGTCTTCATTTTTTCCATCCCCGCTTCTGAATTACTCATTATCAGGATTTCCCATTTTTCACGTTGCTAAACAGGGTAGATCGGAATCGGGTTAAAAATCTATTTGTTCTTCCATAGTATAAAATCTCCCGCTTCCAAATCATAAACGAGAATTCCCTGTAAGCTTCCACCATCCACTGTATAACAACCGATCGCAATCGTGATGCGCTCTGTTTCCCTTTGTTCCACGTTGTAGGTGACATATCCGAAGGAGTACTCCATTTTTCCCGAAGACAATTCCTTTTCTTCTGCAAGGATTCGTTTTAAATCCCGTTCGGCGAAAAAGAGAAGTAACTCGAGCCGGCGAAATTTTTCCGCTTGCATAAAAAACTGTCTTTCCATCACGTATTCACGGGCTGCATAAAGCGTTAGGGTTGTGAAAGTAAAGATAAGAAAGAAAGTGAACGGGAGGATATACCCCCCATTATTCAGTGATAATGGGAATCGTTTGCGGAAGATAAACAACGATTTCAAAAATATCTCCATTCTCATGTTGAATCTCTAGCTCTATCCCCCCTGGAACAACTCGACTTTTAAACGCTTTGACATGGAACAAAAGGACCTCATGACCGGTTTGATTCACGCGCCGTCGCAATAAATTATTATATTTTTCATACGAAACGGTTTCTTTTTGCTTTCCTCGTTCGATAACGAATTCTATCTTTTCATCAGAAAGTTCAATTTGTTGAGCTGTAAACAATTCTTTTTTCGTTTGTTGAACGAAAAGTGTCCACGTCATTTCGGTGCTCAGGTTCGCCCCGCATTCTCGGTAACGAAGAAAAGATATAGCCGCTAGTAGGAACAAAGAAATCAGCATGAATAGATTGAATGCGAGAAGCATTTCGATCAACGTATAGCCGTTAATCGGGGAGTGGTTGGCAAATTTCCCCTTCGTGTACGCCCGGCTTCGGATAGATAACGCAAATAGCTTGCGTTTCTCCTTCCCGCACGATCTTGATCGCATAAACATCGGCATAATTTCCCGGTCTTTCTTCATCGAACGGCTCACCTTGCGTCCATTTAATTAACTGCTCAGCCAGTATCATTTGTGCTTCGTTATCAACAAGTAAGGTCTTCCTTTCCATTTGTATATGGAAAAATGCCGGTAAAACCGTACCTAAAAGAATCAACCAACCAAAAAAGGCAATTAGCATCTCCAGATATACACTCCCCACCGAACTTTTACTAGCCCGCTTGAACAATGCGAAACCGTCCTTTACCAATTGAAAAGATCGCCTGGTACGCGTGATTTCTGATATAAAAGGTTAGCGTACCGAATTTATTGATATTGCCAGTCGGTAAAAAATAAAAATAATTCATTTCCTGTCCCGGTAGAAATGAGATATGTTCCGGCAACTGGCGTTTAATTAATACTCGTTGGTTAACGCTTAACAAATAGGCATTTTCTTCAAATCGGTACAGAAACATGACGATTTGATTGTTCGTGATCGCATATGTGTGGCCGAAAAGAAGATCTCGTTCGAGCATTTTAATAAAATGTTTTTCTTCCATGGACTCATTGAGTGAAAAAAATCCTGTAGATAAAGTAGTAATTATTAACATGAAAATCGTCAGGACTAGCAACGCTTCGATCAGCGTAAACCCTTTTTGGGCCTGGAAATTTTTACCGTTCATCCCCTCACGTCCCTGAGACCGACACATGCCCATCTTTCACAACCACTTCACTCCCATCTGGACAGATCGGTTTTTCTTCCAAGTATCCCCCATCGATCAATTCATCTACAGAATCCGGCATCGTTTGATGATCCAGATGGTACGCTTGCACCTGCGCTTCCACCATATGCACTAAAGCTTCACAACCTTTTGTCTGAATACTCTCATTATGCTTCAACGCGTTCGGGATCGTGATGACCAACAAAATCGAAATAATGAACAGAACGATCATCATCTCAACGAGGGTAAAACCTTGTTCCTTTTTCATCGCAAACCTCCAATTCAACTGTTTTGGTCCTTGACATCACACCGTAAAACTAAATGTTTTCAATCAACTGAAAAGTGGGAAGAAAGATTGAAAGATACAAATAAATGATCAAAAAACCGATGAGACTTAATAAAACCGGTTGCAAAATTCGTATCAACCTTGCTATTTTTTCCATCATGAGTTCAAAACAAAATTCACTATAATTGATTAATTCCCGATCCAGTGTCCCGTATAGCTGACCGTGATGGATAATCGCTTCCAGTTCCTTTTGCCAAAAAGGAATCGTGCTGACCGCTCCAGGGAATTCCTTTCCCGTAAGTAGCGCACGATTAATGATGAGAATCGCGTGTTTTAAATCTCTTTTTTCCGGATCATCGGCAAGAAGTTCTAGACAATCACCGAGTGATAAGCCGTTTTTTAATAATTGACCTAAATGGAAGGAGAAATAATAAGTATTCCAGAGCCTGAATAGTTGACCGATCATAGGGAGCCGGGATAAAAACATTTGTTTCTGGAAACTCGAGCGCGGATACCAAAAAAACCGATAGAAAAGGAGGAGAAAAAGACCGGTAACGAGCAGGCAATACATGATGGCGTAAGGATGTTCGTTTAACCAGAAGAGGAAGCGAAGCAAACCAGAAGGATGAATAGCATACGAATTGAAGAAACTTTGAAACTGGGGCAAGACGATGACTTGAAATAACACTAATATAATAAGAGTAAAGAAAAGTAAAAAGAACGGATAGGACAATAATCGAAAAAGTTTCTTTTTTAGTTTCAGATGGTTCTGCAAAATATCCCCTGCTGTTTTCAACATGTTAGCAAGTTGCCCATTATGTTCCCCAAAGTAGCAAAAGCTGATCGCTGTCGATTGGAAACAGCAGGAAGAAAGGATTTTGAAAAACGGTTCCCCGGCCTGTAATTTTCTTATAAAAAACTCGTGCAACTCCCCCCGCATCCTCTCAGGGAACTGGAACATCAAAAACCGCAGCGCATCGTTCAGGGCATACCCTTCTTGTAATAAACGACCTAGACGTATTAAAAAGACGGCCTGATCTTCCCGCGACCATTTTTTCTTAATCAAGTTGATGCACCCATTTTTCATATTCTTTTACGCTAATGAAGCCATAGGCAACGGCTTTGGCCAGAATGTCCTTAAGTCGCGGGTAACGCGGTATCATTTGTTCTCCTTTGATGCTGCGGATACATTTTTCCAGTTCTCTGCCATATAAAAGTTCGTAGACCGTTGTTAACCGTATCATTGAACAATCATAGGAACAATACTTCTCACCACAGCAGGGACACATCAGTTGCACGAGTCGTTGTGCACTGATGCCGATTATCGTCTGGGCCATCTCCTCATGGCTCACTCCGAATTCTAGCAAACGATAGAGAGCTCCCATAGAATCCTTCGTGTGCATCGTCGTCAGTACAAAATGACCGGTCAAGGCCGCCCTAACGGCGATCCGTGCCGTTTCCGCATCACGAATCTCACCGACCATGATCAAATCGGGATCATGGCGTAAGATGGCCTTCAGCCCCGCACTATAGGTGATCCCCGCTTTTTCATTCACCTGAATTTGTAAAAGGGAATCGTGATTTTTTTCCACGGGATCTTCTAATGTGATCACTTTTCTTCCTAAATGTATAGAGGAATAGTGTAAAAGGGAATATAAGGTTGTCGTTTTGCCAGAACCGGTTGGGCCGGTAAAGATGAGGAGACCGTGGGAAAAAGTTAGTAATCTCTTAAAAATTCGCAGCGGTCCAGGAAAGAGGGACAGTCGTTCCAGAGGAAGGTAATCATCATGTGGGATGATGCGAATGACAAGGCTTTCCGCAAATTGGGAAGGTAAGGTGGATAAGCGAAATCCGTAACGCTTTCCCGCAATCGACGTAGAAAACGAGCCGTTTTGCGGCCGTCTCTTTTCGCCGATATCCATGGCCGCTTTATACTTTAAAAAAGCGATCATCCGTTCCGCTTCTTGCAGGGAAACTTGCTCTTTTTTAACGAGCCGATTCGTTATTCGGAAATAGATATCGATCCGGTCATGGCGCGGGAAAAAATGAATATCCGTTGCACGGGAAAGAATGGCTTTTTTTAACAGGGCAGAGACAATCTCCTCGATCATCCGCCATTCCATCCCCTTATCCCTTTTGCTAACTATTTAATACGACAAAACGTGGCCAAATCCTGCAAGATTTTTTAAAAAACGACAAAGATTTTTACAAATTTTCGACACGAGATCCTCTTCAGTCATGGTAACAAGCCGCCTGAATGTGAGTTTGTGAACAATTTCTAACAAATTTCTGTTATTTAGTTTTTCCTCATTTATTTAGTAAAAAACTATATTATAATAATGTAAAGAGGAAAAGAGGTGAAAAATTTGGAGAATATCTTAAAAATTACGAATGTTTTATCGGATCCGACTAGACTGTCGATTTACAATTATATCGCGCGAAAGCACAAAGAAGTCAATGTCCGTGAAATAGCTGAGGCATTCTCCATCCACCCGAACGTGGCAAGACTCCACTTATCGAAACTTGAAGATGTTGGTATGCTAAAATCGGAAAATCAAAAAACGGGTCGTGGCGGCAGACCGAGTCGTGTCTATCGATTATCAGATGATGTGATCGAGCTAAGCTTCCCATTTCGCGATTATCGCCTCCTTGCTAAAATCGCACTGGAGACGATGTTAAAACTCGGTCCGCAGGCTGAAAAAAGTTTATATGACACCGGCTACCAGTATGGGAAAAAATTAATGGAAAAACATTTAAACGATAACAAACTCTTAAAGGACCAGATCACCACTGAACAAAAGCTAGATATTTTGAAAGAAACCGCCCAGCTCCTCGGATTTCACCCCGATATATATGTAAAAGAAAAAGGAAAAGAATTCGAATTACAAATCTATAACTGCCCCTTTAAAGAAGTCGCGAGAGAACATCCGAAAGAAACATGCCGCATGCATATCGCATTTATTAAAGGTTTACTGGAATCCCTATTTGACGACGTCGAATTGGTCACCGTGGACAATATGTTCAAAGGTTGTGAATCTTGTTCCTATCAAGTTGCCGTGGCCAAAGACGCCGTGTTGCAATAGTTTACAATTTTAAGAACAATCATTATAATGGAAATAGTAGAATCAGGTCAAACAAAGGGGGAGACGAATTTGGATCGCATGTTCCGCGTGCTGGGCTTCTGGACAGCGATTTTCAGTGCGATGTTTTTTGTCGGTAAATATCCGATCATGGGCTTATTATTTTTAGCACAAACCGGATTTTTCTTTTTCCTCGGGTATCTGCGCCTTTCCGAGCGGATGTACATGTATATTTTCGGAGCGTACTTAACGATTTTCTTCGTCGCATTCAGCGTCTACACATCGTTTTTCATGAGCTAAAAACATATGTTTCAAATAAAAAAACTTTCCCGACTTCTATGTGAATTCCCTGTTCCACACGGCTTCGGGAAAGTTTTTTTATATCCTTCATCGAAAAAACGGATTCTCATTGATCTCCCTACCCACGATCGTTCCTGGACCATGACCCGGCAAAACGGTCGTTTCTTTCGGCAGGGTGAAGATTTTCGTGCGGATCGACTGGATCAATCGTTCGTGATCGCCCCCGGGAAGGTCTGTTCTACCGATACTGCCGAAAAATAATGTATCCCCTGCGAAAATCACCCCACGCCCCTTATCATAAAAAGAAATACTCCCCGGCGAATGACCGGGTGTTTCCAGGATCGTAAGATGGAAGGGGCCGATCGTTAACTCGCCTTCACCTTCGATGATGCGGTCCGGTCCCTCCACTCGCAGCGGCTTGTCAGGGAAAAAGAGGCTGGAACCGTTCAACACGGGATTTTGTAACCAGTCTTTTTCTTCTTTATGTACGTAAAGGGGAATTTTGTATTTTTCCCGCAATTCGTCAACCGCACCGATATGATCGAAATGGGTATGGGTTAATAGGATCGCTACCGGTTGCAAAGCGTTTTTCTCAAGCCAATTGATCAGTTTTTTCCCTTCATCCCCCGGATCAATGACTAGTGCTTGTTCATCATGATAAAGGACATAGCAGTTGGTCTGCAATGCTCCCAGCGGCATCTGGATCCATTTCAAAACGATCACCTTCTATTCTATCTTTTCTACTATTGTACACAAAAAAAGCGAGGCATGACAATGAGCGAGGATTTTCCTCGACATTGTTCCTTTCAATATGTAAAATATCAATTGAAACAATTTTCTTTCTTTTGCAACAATAACGAACATAGGAGGATGTAAGATGGCCTTCCAGGCAGGTTTCGTGATCATCACCGGTCTCATTACGTTATTAGCTCTGTATGCAACCTATTCCACATTTAAAGCAAAAAACTACCACGGGTTGGTCCTAGCTGTAATTACCGTTCTTGTTTTCGGTTTTTTCACCATCATGACGATCATCCATTCCGGTTATCCTCAGGCAACGGGCTTTATTTTTTAAAAGATGAAAAGGGACTGTCCAAAAAGCCCAAAAATAAACGCAAGTGGTTGGAGGTTTTTCCCCTGATTCCACTTGCGTTTGTTGTTTTCATCTGCAGATAGCCCTCGTTGGAGGAATACCTTCACTATAGTGGGCTATTGCCACAATTCCAAACTCTATATGGACTTTAATTAGCCCCCTTAGTGAAAATCGG
>CALKAK010000016.1 GCA_937983015.1 uncultured Bacillaceae bacterium
AAAGTGTAAATTCTTATTTATCGAAAACTGTCAATTATAGTTTATCGGTTACACCTTTCACCCCTAACGTGACTTTCGGACAATTGGAATACACCTTAACGGTAATCTTTTCCTCGGTGCGATCAACATAACGTTTGCCGGTAATATAAACAAACTTCTCGTCACTCCAGTGGGCTTTGTACATATAAAAGGCATCTTTCTTAATTTTACGATCAAAAGTAACCAACCCTTTATTGTTTCGCCCCTGAACACCGCCTTCATCGCGGATCGCTGAGCCGAAGTCAAACATATTCCAGACATAGGTTGCCCAGAGGAACGGCCGCTCCGAGAAAATGTTCCAGACTATCTCATGATAGAGAGCATGATACTCATCTGTGTAATCCCGTACTTCCGGATGGTCGGTATGATATTCGCTGATCCCTTCTGCTCCATATTCGGAAATGCAGAGCGGAACCTCGGGATTTTGCTCATGAAATCGACCGAGCCAGCCAGCAAAATCTACTGCTTTACCGTTATACCAACCGTAATACTTGTTGTAGCCCACTAGATCCGTTATAGAATTGTATTCATCCGTATCGGAAACAAACATGACATTGGCCAGGGTCGTTAAGCGGGTCGGGTCTTCCTTTTTAGCCAGCTCATGCAATTCTTTGACAACCCGCCGAACTTTTGCTTTCTCTCCACCAATTTGAATTTCATTTTGTACTCCCCAGAACATGATGGAAGGATGATTGAAATTCTGGCGGATTAACTCGATGAGTTGCTGTTTAGCATTTTCACCACCTTCATCCGTTTCCCCCATAACAGGAAATAAAAGGAATTTCCGCCCAGACGACCATGCCCACCCGGTCGCATAAATCATAGAAAAATTGATCGTGTTGGTAGTGAGCGAGTCGAATTGAAGTAGCGCCGTTCTCTTTAATCAATTCCATATCTTCCAGATGGTCTTCCCAGGAAATGGCCTAACCTTTGTCTTGCCGATCCTGATGTCGCGATACACCATACAAGCGGTACGGTTCACCGTTCAAGAAGAATCCTTTTTCCGGATCAACACTGAAATAGCGTACACCAAAAGGAACAATCACCTCATCAAGCACATCATTGAAACTGATGAGAGACACTTTTGCATCGCATAAATTAAATATGGATCCTTTCTACCATGCCATAGATGGGGATTATCCAGTACAACCGGGACCTCAGCCACTATGGTTTCCCTTTCCGGTATCGTGACTTCTCGTGCGGCATAAGTTACCGTTTTTCCTTCGTAATCAAAAATATCGATCCAGAGCCGTACTTTCTTTTCTTGTTCCGTCGCATTAGCCAGTCTCGTTTTTACAGTTAATGCCGTCCGGTCTTTCGTCACCTGGTCCTGGACAATGTAAGCCCCTTGCGAACCGTAATCAAGAAGATCTACGTGTACCGGATGGACGATAACGAGGTTTACATCCCGGTAAATACCGCCATAAAAAGTAAAATCCGCTTTTTGTGGATAAACATCATCAACAATCGTGTTATCAACTTTCACTGCGAGAATATTTGTGCCGCCAAAGCGGACATGATCTGTAATATCAAAACGAAATGTCGAATACCCACCGCGATGTTGACCGATATG
>CALKAK010000017.1 GCA_937983015.1 uncultured Bacillaceae bacterium
GGTACGTATGTGAATGCGTTACAAATTCTCGAAGCTCATGGGTTAACGATGGATGATATCGATGCGCAAAATCTTGACTTCGGTGAATCGACAGACGGTATTCAAGATGGATTGATCGATGCGGCATTTATCACAGCAGGAACACCTACTGGTGCGGTTGAAGGTTTGGCAGCAACCCATAAGGTAAGAATTCTGCCGATTGAGCAGGATAAGATCGATGCGCTCATTGAAAAGTACCCGTTCTACGCTGAGGATGTTGTAACGGCTGGAACGTATGGCCTGGAAGAAGACGTGAAGACCGTTGCGGTCATGGCGATGATCGCCGTTAATGAAAATCTCTCTGAAGATGATGTGTATAATATTACGAAAGCAATCTTTGAAAATGTCGATCAACTGACCCACGATAAAGCCAAGTTTATTTCCATCGATTCGGCTTTAGATGGGGTCGGGATCCCGCTCCATCCTGGTGCAGAGAAGTATTATAAAGAAGTCGGCGTGTTGGATTAAGAATTTAAAAGAAATTTTATTGGAAATTTTTATTCCTATTTGCCAAGGAATATCATATGTAATTGCAGTTCAATGGTAACGTTCCTGGGTTACTTGCATGCAATTCCTTGGAATTAATCGGCCTCTTGGGCCAGTGTTCTGTGCCCGGGGCCGATTCCTTTATATAAGTACGCTTTTCCAGCCGTCCAATCTTTACTACGTTGGGATTGAATCATCGTGCAAAGAACAGTTTTTTCACTGCTTGTAACGGTAATACTTGCCTGCGGTCTGTATCTCTTTTTCAAACTCCCTATCCAAAAAGCTGTGGTTTTTTACTACCGCAACACCGATAAAATCGTAGCCTATCTACCGGTAGACACCGGTGACACCTTCCAGATCATTTTTACCCACTCCATTCATTTAACCGATGTAGTCGAAAAATATCGCGTGACGGAAGATAATGAAATCGTCCAGTACGAGTTTATCTTTGAACAATTCGGGATCGGCATGCCGAACAACGCCCGGGAAGGAGAAATTTTTACTTACGAAGACGGTAAATACCATATTAAAAACATGAACAATCGTTTTCCGTATATCAAAATTCGCAACGGAAAAACGGTTTCCCGGCATCGCCTCGTTTGGGGAGAAGAGGGGGAAAATCAAGTTTGGTTCAATGATTATTTCATTCCCGGTGAATATTACACGATCAAAGTTGAAGATTTGACCATGTGGCAAGCTTTAAAAGGGGTGAAAATCGATGTCAGGCAAGATGGATGATATTCAGCTTTCCGCGGAGGAACAGCAGAAGTTAATGGAAGAATACGATCCGGAATCCCGGACGAGGCATTTATCCGGTGTGATGGCAAAAGTGATCGTCATCATCCTGATCGCTTTCTCTCTCTTTCAGCTTTACACCGGGTATTTCGGGGCTTATACCGCATATATTCAGCGGACGATCCACCTCGGCTTTGCTCTCGTGTTGATTTACTTGTTGTTTCCACTGCGTAAAAATTCGCCGCGGAATAAAATTGCCTGGTACGACTACATCCTGGCGCTCTTGTCATTGATCGTTTGTGCCTACTGGCCCATTTACTATGAAGAGTTGGTACAGATGGTAGGTGGGATCGATACGGCACAGATGATCATCGGTGGTATGGCGATTTTACTTGTTTTGGAAGCGGCCCGTCGTGTTGTCGGCTTACCACTTGTGATTATCGCGATCGCCTTTTTGGCTTATGCCATGTTGGGTCCCTATATGCCAGGAATGCTCATTCATAAAGGATTGACATTCAATCAGCTTATTAAAACGATGTTCTTTACTACCGAAGGAATTCTCGGTACACCGTTACAGGTGTCTTCGACCTTTATCTTCCTGTTTATTCTGTTCGGTTCTTTCTTAATGCAGACGGGTGTTGGTAACTATTTTAATGATTTGGCGATTTCTATCGCCGGTAAACGTACTGGCGGTCCGGCGAAGGTGGCTGTCTTTACTAGTGCCCTTGAAGGAACAATTTCGGGTAGTTCGGTGGCGAACGTGGTTCAGTCCGGTTCATATACGATTCCGATGATGAAGAAACTCGGATACAATAAAAACTTTGCTGGTGCAGTAGAAGCAGCGGCATCTACCGGTGGACAAATCATGCCTCCTGTAATGGGTGCGGCAGCTTTCTTGATGATTGAATTTGCCGGTGTCCCTTATCTAGAGATTATTAAAGCGGCGTTGATCCCCGCAATGTTATATTTTGCCGGAATCTGGATCATGGTTCATTTAGAAGCGAAAAAGACCGGCCTCGTTGGTTTGCCAGAAGACCAGATTCCGCCGAAAAAAGATGTTTTCAAGAAGATTTATTTGTTGACACCGATTATCGCGATTATCGTATTTATGGACCTGGGGACGAGTATTTCCCGGGCAGCCATTTACGGGATTCTGTTTACCGTTCTCGTAAGCTTATTCCGGAAAGATACGCGTATTAATTTGCGGAAAATCTCCATCGCTTTACAAGATGGTGCCCGTAATGCTCTAGGAGTTGCTGCTGCAACAGCCTGTGCCGGGATCATCGTTGGTGTGGTAACAAAGACCGGTTTAGGTTTGAAACTCGGACATAGTATTGTTGGATTAGCTTCATCCATCACTTCTGAACCGTTTTTCTTGTTAATGTTGACTCTAGTATTCACGATGATCACCTCGATCATCATCGGCATGGGGTCACCGACAACGGCGAACTACATCATCACATCAACGATTGCCCTACCGGCGATCTTAACATTGAATGATCAATTGGCGTTTGCGATCCCGGTTCTTGCGGCCCATATGTTCGTCTTCTATTTTGGAATTGTGGCTGATATTACACCACCGGTCGCGCTGGCCGCATTTGCTGCGACAGGAATTTCCGGTGGGGAACCAATCCGGACCGGTATCAACGCGACCAAACTGGCGATTGCTGCTTTCCTTATCCCGTACATGTTTGTCTTACAACCGCAGTTGTTGTTGATCGATACAACGATTTGGGAAGCGTTGTGGATCGGCTTTGCCGCGATACTCGGAATGATCGCGGTTGGTGCATGTATGATCGGATATTGGTACCGGCGTTTGAGCTGGTTCGAGCGAATCATATCCTTTGTTATCGGAATTGCAATGATTTATCCGGAGCTAATCTCCACTCTTGTCGGTATGGGGGCATTGCTATTAATGATCGCCTGGCAGCTTGTGTTTAAAAAAGTAAAAGGTACGACTGTTAAAGAAGCAGAAATGTAACGGTAGCTTGTTTAATGGTTTCGGGACGGTTTCAAGAGTTTTACATTGTACAACCGTCCCAAGGTTTTCGCTAAGATTGTTCATCATGTCACAAAATTACCGTCATTACTTTTTGTTTTAAAACCATTAAGGTATCGATTCTTTACCCGTTTTATGATTTAAAGCGATTTCGAAAAAAAAATAATCGTTTCGATCAAAATATGAACCTACCATATTTGGTAGAAACCCTTGTTAGCGGGAGGATGTCGTACGAAAACAAGAAATTTATATGATTGGAATCAACAAGGAACTAATTCTCAACACGATCTAACAAAATCGATAATACACATAGATAAACCTTTTCCTTTACCCCTCACGTTAATCATAGTCCATGCGAATAACACGGAAAATGCGAAGTAATCCTGGAAAAAATCGTGAAGGTATTGCTAACGTCACCAGGTAAATCATCGTGTGATATTCCGGAATAGTTTAAGAATCCACAAATTATATATAATTGAATAAGTAAGTTTCATTTATGATAGAAGGTTCATCCGGAAAATTTGCGATTACAGCCAATCAAAAACATAAACTAAAGCGAGCACACAAAAAATTTCAATCGGAATTGTCCTAAACCGATAACAAGTACGTATCAACATACGATCGAAAAATGAAAATGTTTACACCGTCACGAACCGCTATGGACGCTTTGTTGTTTTTTTCCTACAATAGATATAGGTTTGCTCAAAGAAGTCCTTATTTTGATACTACATGTTTCTACAAAGGGTTCGTGAAAGGAGAGCTTTACTTGAATGTGATTCATATTGCATTCAAGTTTATTTTATATATGGGGGTTTTAACATGAAATTAATCGCGATTGACTTGGACGGAACTTTACTAGCGATTGACGGTTCGATCAGCGAGGCGAATCGTCAGGCGATTTATCGCGCACAGGAACAGGGGCATCGTATCGCTATTTGCTCCGGCCGGGCACTCCTTGATATTCAAGGGATTTTACAAAAAAATCAGATCGAGGCAGCGGTTATTGCCGGAAACGGGGCGACGATTTACAACGGAAAAATATTAAAGCAGTTAGCCATAAAAAGTGAGATTTTACAAAAGCTATTGGATTTGGCCGAATCGTTGAATTTGTATCATGAAGTTTATACGAATGAAGGGATTTTCGGCAAAGAGGAGGGGAGAAATCTCCTCGAAGAAGAGCGCGATCAATTGCTGGCCAGAGATCCTCACCTCGATAAGAAAATTTTTGATTTGAAAATCGGCATTCAGTTTTCTCAACATCATATGCGGCTCGTACCAGATCTCCGGAAAATCCCCTTCACCGAATTCGTACCTTACAAATTTTTCGTCTACTCCTTCCACGCTGAAAAACGCCAGCAATTTTATCGGGAAATTTCTAGCATGGAAGATATTTCGATTACCTCCGGTACTGGCGAGGTTCTAGAGGTCGGTAATAAACAGGCGAACAAAGGGTTTGGATTACAATATCTAGCAAACTATTACAAAATCCCCCTCACAAATACAATTGCGATCGGGGACAATTTAAATGATCTTTCGATGTTCAAAGTATCGGGAATAAGCATCGCCATGGAAAATGGGCATGAGGAAGCAAAGCGTGTCGCCGATTATGTGACGAAAAGCTGGGATGAGGATGGGGTCGCTCATGCCTTGGAAAAATTTGTGTTAAGAAGTTGAGCGGAAGTCCTATAAGGGAGCGAGATGCAAACGGCACGGGTAACATGAAAGATTATACAGATCCACAACCCGAAATTGTCCGAATCCCTGCAAGGAATGGTAAAATACTCCGGGATGGGACCATATTCACTTGAAAAATAAGCGAAGCGACAGCAAAAGATGAAAAACTTGCGATGAATGTGCCGAGGGCGATTGGGAGTGAAGGTGAAAACGACAAAAATCGACAGAAGCAGAAAAGAATTCAAGCGAATAACCCGGGAAATGATCAGAAGAGTTCGGGGAAGGGACGGAATCCCTTAGCAAAACCGGGATAATGATATGACTGGAATAGCTTTAGAAAAAGAAGCGGGAACATTTAGGGAGAGCGAACGAATTTCTCCCCTTGCATTATCCGTATCCTGCCAAAGAAAATCGGAAATGACCAATGCATTACAATATGTAGGCCGGTGGAAAAGCTTCTTCCACCGGCCTTATAAGTGTCGCTATTCATCATCGGATGTGAACATGTACTTTTTATGATAAAACTTGATACTAAATACGAGCCCCATTGCCATCATCGTAGCCATCATCGAGCTTCCCCCGTAACTGATAAACGGTAAGGGGATCCCGGTAATGGGCAATAATTGGATGTTCATCCCGATGTTTTGGAAAACCTGGAAGGTGATCATCGAGATAATGCCGGCACAAATATAAGAATTAAATGGTGAATCGGTTTCCAGAGCTACTTTGACGATATGATAAATCAATAAAAAGAAGAGGCTGATTAGGGCGCTGGCCCCGATAAAACCGTATTCTTCGGCGATCACGCTGAAGATAAAGTCGGTATGGCGGTCGGGAACGAAAACTTCTTTGGCCATAAATCCTTTCCCGGAGATTCCCCCGGATCCGACTGCCTGTAAGGCCAAGATGAGCTGGTATCCGGAAGTGCGAGCGTACTTATACGGATCAAGCCAGGAATAGATCCGGCTCATTTGATACTGTTGGACTACTCCCTCAAGCAATTCGGGGAAATAAAGGATGATCATGAAGACCGCTCCACCGAGTAAGGTAATACCCAAAAAAGCGGGGAAAAGGATTTTCCAGGTAATCCCCGAGATGAGGATCATGCCGAGGGTGATGGCGGCGATGATCAAAGCTGTCCCCATATCCGACTCCATGAAGATCAAAACCAGGGGAACGATGGCGACAAGGCCGATTTTTATCAACAGCCAGAAATCGGTTTTTACATTTTTTATCCTGGCGTATTTTTCATTATGGTCGTCGATCAGGCGGCTGAGCCCGAGGATCAAAAACACTTTCATGAATTCGGATGGCTGAATACTGCCGACTTTAGGAATTTTGAACCAGCTTTTGGCACCTTTGGTTACCGGAGCGATGCTTTCCGGTGCGAAATGGAGGGCGATGAGCGAAAGTACACCAACCGCATAAAAAATCCAGGCCAGTTTTTTATATTGATCCGGTTCGAGGAACATAGCCATAGCGACGATTAAGGAACCGATGATGTACCAGACGACCTGTTGCAACACATAGTTACCGGGAACAGTTGCCTGGGTTTGTCCACTATATAATGCGATAATACTGGCGATGAAAAGGAGAAAGATGATAAAAGCCAGATTCCAATAAAAACGTTCTTGTTGCTGCTGATCCTTTTTTTCCATTGAAGTCACCTGTTTCTATATTAACAAGTAGCATTGATATCGAATTTTAAATGGAAACATTTCATAGTAATACTTCATTTATGTTAACAGAGAAAGTTTTCCGTTACAATCGATTTTCGTGAGGAAATAATTACAAAATCATTCGAAAGGGGAAAAAGGGACTGCGTTAACGTATTGAGCGGCAATCACATGGTCCTGTTCCACTTTATTATACTGATATTTCACCGATTTGGCGAGGATGTCTGAATGGCATGATTTTAAAATTTTTGCCGCTCCACTCTGAAGACGGGGGATGGCGTGGGATTTCCGCAATAAAAAAACTCCCGTTATGGGAGTTTATCCACCATCAATTATTCAATGGTTGGCAATAGGTGCTTGCCCGGTTCGGTCTTGAAACGATTCGGTCTTCTTAAAGAGAATCGATTGTTGCTTTTCTTCCGGTTCCTCACTTCTTCTTTTCACTTCGATCGATTCAATATGATAATCGATCATTTCTAAAATGGTAAACTCGTAAGGTCCGTATATGATCGTATCACCTTGACGAGCGTCGAATTTTTGTGTCAGCAACCAGCCACCGAGGGTATCGACCACATCTTCTTCAATATCCAGCGAGAGCAGTTCATTTACGTCACTGATCAACACTTTGGAGTCGAAAATATAGTGGTTCTCACCGATATGCTGGATGGTCGGGACTTCATCATGGTCAAATTCGTCGCGAATTTCACCAACAATTTCCTCGACGATATCTTCCACCGTGACCAAACCACTTGTACCGCCATATTCATCCATCAGAATCGCCATATGGATCTGCGCTTTCTGCATTTTGACGAGTAGGTCGCCGATCGGTATCGTATCGATGGCGCGGATGATCGGGCGGACAAAAGAGCGGATGGAAATTTCGGATGGATCTTTTTTCGATAAAGCAACGGCCGTTAGGATTTCCTTAACGTTTACAAGTCCCACGATATGGTCTTTATCCCCATCGGTTACCGGATAACGGGTAAATCTTTCACGACGGGCGATGTTCAAGAAGTCTGCTAACGTATCATTGATATCCAGGCTCACGATTTCCGGTCGTGGCACCATGATTTCTTTAGCGATTCGTTCATCGAATTCAAATATATTGTTAACAAATTTATACTCTGCCTGGTTAATTTCGCCACTTTTGAAGCTTTCTGAAATGATATACCGCAATTCCTCTTCCGTCAGGGCATTGCCTTTGATCGCGATATCTTTCACGCCGAAAACCCTGGCCACGAGTCGGGCCGCATGGTTCAATAACCATACGAACGGATACATCACTTTGTAAATGATCGATAAGGGTTTGGCGATATACAAGATCGCATTTTCTGCCTTTTCGATCGACCAAAGACGTGGTGCCAGATCACCGATCACGATATAAATAAAACTGATGGTGATAAAAGCGAGAAAGGTGGCAATCCCATAGGAGAGGCTCGCCGGTATTTCTGTATTTGCTAACCCTGTCAGAAAGATCTGGATAGCGGAATCACCAATCCAGCCCAAACCGAGAGCTGTCAATGCCAGACCGATCTGACAAAGGGACACGAAACCTTCTGATTCCGATTTTATTTTTTTGGCAAGTAACGCCCGTTTATTCCCTTCTTTTATTAATTCGTCCAAACGGGATGCGGGCATTTTAACAATAGCAAACTCAGAAATGACGAAAAACGCGGAAAGTAAAAGCAAAGCGACGAACAAACTCTGGCCAACTATATCGTCCAAACAAATTCCCTACTCACAGTTGCCCGTGAGTGTGGGAGTCACCTCCTGAAAAAATTAGGTTTTACAAAGTATGCGAACCACAAATGACTTCGACAACTTCAGATTAATCGGGTAACCGTTAATCTGCCTTTGATCATCACCCACTTGTTTTCATGTTTATGGTAAACGAATCGACGTTCAACGGATAACTAGAATGAGAGAAAGAAAATTTGGTAAAGAAAGGCCTTATTATATAAAATATTATATTCTTGAAAATGTTTTCAGTCAATGGAGGTTACCAAAAGTGTTGATATCCCCAAAACTTTATCGGAAAATCGCTGTTCATGGACGGGATTTCGTTCAGGTAAAATGAAGGAATCACCGGTATGTGGTTCAAGGAAAGGAAGAGGATACTGGTTCCTATTTATATTATACTATGTAGCTTATCGAATGAACATGAAGATTTTGGCAGTCGAACCGGCCCGGGACTTTCAGGGAACGCCAGTAAGCGATAAAAAATCACAAGTGTTCGCTAACAGCAAGGAGGGTGAGGGAAATGACGATATCTCGTATAATAAAGGTAAAGGCGATTTCCAATTTTCGCGATTATGAGGGACAATGTCGAGCAGTCTACAGAAGGGAAAAGCGGACAAGCAGAAGTAAAGGACATATTGTGAAAATCATCTCAAAAAGATGGGACCGCTGCGCAGAAATCGAAGGGTGCGATCATTATTTTTCACCTTTTTAATATTGGAGCGAGCAACAAGATCTTGATTACATTCTTCCTTCGCTTGCAGTCCCGCAAGAAAAAACTGCCAGTCCTGCTGGCAGTTTCATTTCACAAAATATATTGTAAAAATATGGTAGCGATCGAAAAGTAGCAAACGAGGGAAAAGATGTCGTTCAAGGTTGTGATCAGCGGACCGGAGGCGACAGCCGGGTCAACATCCAGCTTGTATAATAATAAGGGAATTACTGTACCGGAAAGAGAACCGATGATGAGTGCGATAAAAAGCGAGACACCGACGACGATACCTAAAATGAAATTCCCCTGCCAAATATAAGCGATGAGCGAAATCACTATTCCACAAACGACGCCGGTAATCAGTCCGACGGCAAATTCCCGCAAAACTAAGCGCCAGATCTCTCTTTTATCAAGTTTCCTACCGACCAGTCCGCGAACCACGATGGATAAGCTCTGCGTACCGATGTTCCCCGTCATAGCGGTGATCATCGGCATGAAGAAACTGAGGGCAACAACGCGATCAAGGGTTGATTCGAAAAAGCTAATAATTCCACCAGATATGATTCCGATGATCAGCAAAGAAACAAGCCAGGGCAGTCTGCGCCAGGCGGCAACAAGCGGTTTCGTATCGAAATCGATCGCCTTTCCGGTCGCGGATAATTTTTCAATATCCTCATTCGCTTCTTTGATGATGACGTTCAGCATATCGTCAAAAGTGATAATTCCCAATAAAACTTGATTTTCATCGACGACAGGCAAGGCTAAAAAATCATACCGTTCCAGGAGCATCGCTGCTTCTTCCTGGTCTGTATAAGCGGACACGGCGATGACCCGTTCGTACATGATATTTTTGATTATTTCGTTACTGTCGGCAAGTAAGAGGTCCCGATAGGAGACTACGCCGACCAGTTTGCGATTTTCATCGATGACATAGAGATAGTTGATATTTTCTGCGTATTCTGCGAAGGATTTCAATTTTTCGATGGCTTCCTGGACGGTATAATACGTCCGGATCCAGACGAAACGGTTCGTCATGAGGCGCCCGGCGGTTTCTTCCGGGTATTGCATGATGTTCTGGACGATATCCGACTCTTCTCGCTTCATGGCTGCAAGGAGCGGCGCCGACTTTTCCGGGGGCAGCTCATGTAATAAGGAAGCGAGATCGTCGTTGTCCATCTCGTTAAGGACATCACTCTTCTTCCCGGGGGGAAGTTTCGTCAAAATTTCATACTGCATTTCATAACTTTCCAAAAGTTGGATCACATCGGCTAGCAAAGCATGATCTAAATAATGTAGAAAACGCGTTTTAAATTTCTGCGGTAATTCTTCATACAGGTTCGCGATATCGTACGGTTGCAATTCCTGTAACAAGGCCTCGAGCTCTTGCTTATTGTTTTCCCGAATGTACTTGACGACTAATAGCGGTAATTGTTCTGTATTCAGCAAATTGGTCACCGCTCTCCCCCTTTCCGTAAACATGATTTAGAAATAGTTTTATACGAAAACCCTCGTTCTGGAAGGGTCATCGGGTGTACTTTTTGAACATTTTCTATTATAACGAATCCAAATCGTGATTACCTATGTGTCAAGCAAATTTTTGTGAAAAGTGAATGTCTTCCTTTCTTATTATAGTCAACACTTCTCACGCTTTAAAAGCTACAAACAGAATACCAACAGAAAAAATTTGATCCTTGTAAAAAGAGCGATCCACCGTAAATTCTTCCGCCATAATTTCCTGTTTAATTGTCAGATAATTTAACAAACGATTACATTTTCTTAACATTTTCGCCGAAACGGAACCTTTTTATAGGTTATCCGTCATAATAAATAGGGCAGGATTTAGAGGGAGATGAGGATATGGCACGAAATAATCATTTACATAATTTTGTATACATCGTTGTGAATTCCCGTGATCGTTATGTCCTATCTTCGGGATACGATTTTGCTGATTTTACCCATTGTTTACAAGAACCATTAAACAATTTATTGTTATTAAAACATCATTATCAAAATCCAGCTTTCCATTATGTCACCCAGATGGACTATATTCCGAAGGAAAGTGTCAATGATCTTTTGCAAAGCGAAACGTACAAGACGGGGCATTTTTGCTGGGTTGACTTTGAAGATATATTCAATTTAGATACTCTGGAAGGCCAGGAACTGGCGGAACTTCTTTTTTTGGGGCATACCAAAAGACATTTGACACCACCCTTCTATCAAGAGTTAAACAACCAGTTCGCTTACTTAACGGAACAGGATGGGGTGTTGAACCGGACGTATTATAAAAACTGGAATGATTTTTATACGATCTTGGGCGGCGTTCTCGTGAAAAAATTAGCGGAGGTCCGTCCGGAGCGGTCGTGGCTGCCTTTTCAAAAAAAGAAATCCTATCCGCGGGTCCCGGCGACGATTCTCCATCAATTGAGTACGGTTTTGACAGAAGGAGTTGTCTTTTCCTTCGCGATGGCGAAAGTTGAACGCAGTACGGCGGAGATTCCCTTCTGGGTGGTTGGCGATTTTTATGATATCGATGATATGGTGGAAACCTTTCAACAGGAAGTGACAAAACCGGCGACAGGACGACTCGTTTTTGATAAAAAGCAGCGCGAATGGAACGCGATCTTGACCAACTCGTTTGAATAAAAAGGCCAATGCCCGGGTCCCGCTCGCGATTGCAAGATGCGTATCAATATTTTGAGCTTGCAAGAGAGGTTCATTTTTGAACCTTATCTTTTTTTGATTTCATGCAGAAAAAACATTCTTTGCCATAAAATAATATAGATAGTAGTGGAGCCCCTTTTTTGTCCCGAAAAACATTGGTAAAATAATAACATTGGAGATTGTCAATGAAATTTGGAGGATTGTTATGAAAAAGAAATTAATCGTGTTGTACGGCGGTAAGTCAGCGGAGCATGAAGTATCCATTAGCACGGCTTTTTCCGTGATTCAAGCGCTTGATTTCGCGAAATACGAAGTCCATCCCATATATATTCAGAAGGATGGTACCTGGGTGCGCCGGGATGTTTTAGATGCCCCTTTGGAAGATATGGAAGAGTTGCGCCTGGAAACGGGTCAGAAGACGAGTCATCCATTGCAGATCACGGCAGGATTAGTGTCTCATGTGGAAAGTGACGAATTACCGGTCGTCTTCCCTTTATTACATGGCCCGAATGGGGAAGACGGTACGGTACAGGGCTTTTTAGAAGTGTTGAATATTCCGTATGTTGGTAATGGCGTCCTCGCCTCAGCGGCAGGTATGGATAAAGTGATTATGAAGAATATTTTCGCGCAGGCGGGACTCAATCAAGTCAACTATGTATCCTTTACCCGCTATGAGTGGGATCAGGATCGGGAAGGGGCTTATGCAAAAACGGAGAAGGTGATTGGCTATCCGTGTTTTGTCAAACCGGCTAATCTCGGCTCTAGTGTAGGGATCAATAAATGCAAAAATCGCGCGGATTTAGAAGCGGCTTTTATAGAAGCATTTCAATATGATCGCAAAATTATCATCGAAGAGGGTGTCGACGGCCGGGAAATCGAGCTGGCACTTCTCGGTAATGATGAGCCGGCCTGTTCAATCCCCGGAGAAATCATTCCGAAAGCGGAATTTTACGACTATGAGGCCAAATATGAAGATGATTCGACGGACCTTGTGATCCCTGCAGATATACCGGAAGAAACGTATGAAATGATGAAGGAAATGGCGATTACTGCTTTTAAAGCCTTGGATTGTTCCGGTTTAATTCGAGCAGACTTTTTCTTGAAGAAAAACGGGGAGATCCTCATCAATGAGGTGAACACGATGCCGGGATTCACTCCGATCAGCATGTACCCGCTACTCTGGCAACATACAGGAATCAGTTATCCTGAATTGATCGATCGGCTGATCGAGCTTGGCTTGGAACGGTATAAAGAAAAACAATCTTTACGGGTGAGTTATAAATAATGATGGTCGACCTGGTTTGACATAACGATTTCCTTTGTTTTCTCTTATTAAGGGATTCCACGACGGCTATCGCTAAGTGTTGGCGTAATACAACAGGTGAAAGAGAGCATGAACAGGGTTGGCTCGGTCCAACCCTTCTTTTGAGTAATGCTTTATTAGGTGTTATGGAACAAATGCTCCAATGAATATTAAGTAACGGGTTTTTTACGGTCCGTACGGGAACTTGTTGTTTGCTGAAAAGTATTTTATGCACGGAGGTTTTACCATGATCAAAAAGTCCATTCGGGAAATCGCTAGAATGGTGGGAGCAACGAACGATGTTTCGAGATTTGCCGATACGGTGATCGCAGGTGTGTCCATCGATACGCGAACGCTGGAAAAGGGAAATTTGTTCATTCCTTTGAAGGGAGAACGCCATGATGGGCACCAATTCGTGCCAGCGGCTTTTGAAAGGGGAGCGGCGGCTACACTTTGGCAGGAAGATGTCCCCGGCATTCCGGAAGATCAACCGGTTCTTGTTGTTAAGGATACGTTGCAAGCATTACAAGAGCTCGCCCGTTTATACCGGCAAGAGCTGGACCTTAAAGTGTGCGCGGTAACGGGTAGCAATGGCAAAACGACGACAAAGGATATCCTCGCCGGGTTGCTTTCATTGAAGTTTAAGGTACAAAAAACACGAGGGAATTTTAACAATCATATCGGCCTGCCTCTGACGATTTTAGGACTTGCGAAAGATACCGAGGTTGCCGTCCTGGAGATGGGGATGAATCATTTTGGCGAGATTGATTTCCTATCGCGTCTTGCCCGTCCCGATGCGGTGATCATCACGAATATCGGCGATGCCCACTTACAGGAACTCGGGTCCCGGGAAGGAATTTGTCAGGCGAAAATGGAAATTTTGAACGGCTTGAAAGAAGGCGGCTTATTCGTGTACCCCGGGGACGAGCCCTTGATCGAAAATGAACTGGCGAAAAGGGAACTGACCTTTTCGACGCGTACGTTCGGTCGTGGAACAGACAATGATTTATATCCGCTCGAAATAACAATCAACGCCAGCGGTTCCAGCTTCCGTGTAAACCAGGCGGAAGAAACGTTCCATCTACCGATCATGGGTGAATACAATGTGCTGAACGCTCTGGCGGCCATGCTCGTTGCCCGGGAATGGGGGGTTCCTTTTGCCAGGATGAACGAGGCCTTCGCCCAAATCAAGTTATCGGAGATGCGTATGGAACTCCGCCCTGGCTTGAAAGGTTCGGTGATTTTAAACGATGCTTATAATGCCAGCCCCACATCGATGAAGGCGGTTCTGGATCTTGTTTCTTCTTTAAAGGGGTATACGAAAAAGATCGTCGTTCTCGGGGATATGCTGGAACTCGGTCCGCAGGAAAAGGAGTTTCATCGAGAAATCGGTGCTTATATTGATCCGGAAAAAATTTATCAAGTGTATACATACGGTCCATTGGGCGCTTACATCGCCGAAGGTGCTGCGAAAAAATTAGGTGCGGAGCGCACTTTTGCCTTCGATGATAAAGCGGAATTGGTGGCGAAATTAAAAGAAAATCTTGACGCCAATACTTTGGTACTCGTAAAAGCATCAAGGGGAATGAAAATGGAAGAAATCGTCGCGGCGATTGAAGCGGACGATGAATGATCGGACCTTGGTTGTTTTATGAAGTGCGGTTTTCCGGTGGACATGAAAGTTTCCCCGGAGCGGAATGCGCTTTGTGAGGGCGGTACGGAAGTTTTTGTCCGGTTTCGTTTTAGGGTGTGGAGGCACGTTGTGGCTATTTTCCAGGGGAGGTCGGAAATACCCGCATGGAAATATAAAATTGCATTGGACGGTACATCATGGTAATATTAAGGCATTCTTTTTGGAAAATATAAATAGTAATTGGATGCTCTCGAATGTGAAGAGAGTATTTTTTTGCGCAAAAGGAGATTGAAGCGATTGGGAAAATTTGAGGATTTACACATCAGTGAAAGTACGATTCGTTCGTTAAAACGAATAGGATTTGAAGAAACCACACCGATTCAGGAACAGGCCATTCCACTCTGTCTTGCCGGGCACGATATCATCGGCCAGGCTCAAACCGGAACGGGGAAAACGGCCGCCTTCGGGATACCGATTATAGAGAAGGTAGACCCGGATGACAAGAGAATTCAGGCGCTTGTCATCGCCCCGACCCGGGAATTAGCGATTCAAGTCTCGGAAGAACTGCATAAAATCGGCTACGATAAACGGGTACAGGTGCTAGCGGTTTTCGGTGGGCAAGATATTTCCCGGCAAATCCGGGCTTTGAAGAAGAAACCGAGCGTCATTGTCGGTACACCGGGACGCCTGCTCGATCATATTAAACGCGGTACGATTAAACTCGATCGCATTCATACCGTCGTCCTCGATGAAGCGGATGAAATGCTCAACATGGGCTTTATCGAGGATATCGAGGCAATTTTAAGACAGGTACCTAGGGATCGGCAGACGTTGCTCTTTTCCGCCACGATGCCGGAGCGTATTCGCCGGATCGCCGAGAATTTTATGGTCGATCCGCAAACGGTCCGTATCAAGGCGAAAGAAATGACCGTGCCGTTGATCGAACAGTATTATGTCCGGGTCGATGAAAAGGATAAATTCGAAGCCTTAACCCGTTTGCTCGATTCTCATTCTCCGGAACTGGCGATCGTGTTCGGCCGGACAAAAAGACGGGTGGATGAGCTTGCCGAGGCCTTATCGATTCGGGGTTATACCGCCGAAGGAATTCATGGTGATTTGAGTCAGGCCAAGCGGATGAGTGTGTTACGGAAATTTAAAAGTGGTTTGATTGACGTGCTCGTGGCGACCGATGTAGCCGCACGCGGCTTGGATATTTCCGGCGTGACCCATGTCTATAATTTTGATATCCCGCAAGACCCGGAAAGTTATGTGCACCGGGTCGGACGTACGGGCCGTGCCGGTAAACAGGGGATGGCCGTCACATTCGTTACCCCGCGAGAGATGGGGTACTTGCGAACGGTGGAAGCCACCACGAAAAAGCGGATGAAACGGATGCAGGTACCTACTTTGGCCGAGGCGCTCGAAGGTCAACAACGGGTCATCGTCGATAAGTTGCAAGAAGTGATCGAACAAAATGATTTATCCCTGTATCGCAAAGCGGCCGAAGAACTGCTCTATGAGCAGGACAGCATCACCGTTGTTGCGGCGGCCTTAAAAATGTTGACGAAAGAACCGGATACGACACCGGTAAAAATTTCTAGCGAACGGCCGTTACCGGAGAAACGAGAAAAAGGCGGCGGTAGTAAGGGGAAGAAAAGACGCCGTAAACCGTTCATCCGCGTAAGAAAATGAGAATCAATTGAGAGTTTGAACGGAAACGCAAGTGCTCGGGGTTATTCCTCGATCGCACTTGCGTTTTTTCTTTGTCTGAGAGGGATGAGGAAGGGGATCGGGTTTTGTTTTAGACGGGGACCAGAAATGTTTTTTAAAATCAATTTATGAGTGAGCGCTCGCTTTTTGGACGGAAGAGGGCATTTTTTTATTTCCGTGAATGTAGATAAGTATGGAAATATTGGCTAGAATAAAAAGGAGGTGAAAAATGAGGGAGTGGTTTCATAATCGAAAAACCGTTAGAATAGCCGCTAGATTTATTGCAAGATGAAGCGTTATATCGATAGCCCCTACCTGATCATCATCGCTAGCAGGAAATTGATTCTCGCTACCGACAAAATCTGGCCGGGTTTCAGGGAAAAAAGGATGTTCATTATTATTTGTCACTACTACCAAGAAACCGATTCAGGATTTTTCATAACTTGCGCTTATGTGATGAAACGCATCGTTTCCAGATCGATTTCCTCATTTTGACTAAACGATTTCTATTAATTTTGGAAGTGAAAGATTTCCAAGGTAAAGTGATTCTTAAAGAATTCGATCAGTTGCTGCAGGTAAAAGATTATAGACAGGAAGAATTGCACGCAAATCCCGTGAGTCAGGTAATCAAGCAAAAATGACAACTGGAAAGATGGTTAGAAACAAATGGTTTTCCCTTATCCTCGATTATTCCCCTTGCAGTGTTTACGGCGACAACCCGAATCGAGAATCTTGCTTACAACCCTGCCTTCTAAAAACATGTGATAACCTCTACAAATATGCTGTTAAAAATAGATGAGTTAAATTCC
>CALKAK010000018.1 GCA_937983015.1 uncultured Bacillaceae bacterium
CCGTGACTCCTTCCTCTTCTACGTATACCGGATCCTGGTTTTCACTTTCTTCTTCAGAATCTTCATTTTCATGATCGGTTTGTTTATTTTCTTCATCCATAACAGTGAATGTTTCGTCGCTTTCTTCCTCATCATTTTCGAAGCCCGGGCTAACGGCGGAACCGGTGGAGAAATCGAGGAAACATAGTGGCGGGAATAAGACGCACCACCAATTCGTGCCCGTACCGCCCCCGAGGGTGATTAAAACGGCCTCATACTCACCCGCCGGGTAAAGGAAATTGCCATACAGTTTGGTCGGAAATGGTACACGGGTAAACTCTACCTTTGCGGTATAGGCCATCCCTTCCGCCTGTAAAACATCTTCCACTATTTGTTCGATATGTTCAATTCGCTCGCTGATGATTCTCCGTGCGGCATCAATGGATGTTAAATCACGTACCCATTCGGTAATCTCTTCATTCACCGCATTGCGAACTTTATGTTTTACTTCCTGGTCCCGGGGACCGTTACTGTTGGCAAGGATTCGTAAACGAATCGCCTCACCAGGGATGACGGTCACCTCATCGCTTGCGGCAAAACTTTTTGGCATATATAAACTAAAGGCAGTTCCCAAGGTTATATAAAAGAAAAATAGTCCCAGAACAAAAGATTGTATCCGTCTCATTCCCCGCATTCCCTTCAAAGAAATAAGTCTTTTCTAGTAAGTCATTATGGCCGCAATCTAGCAATCTTAAACCTCGAGAACGAAAGATTTTTAAATTTCTTGATCGACGCGGAAAGGAAGGGCCGGTTGTGGGTAAACAGGGAAATATAGGTAAAAAGGTCAACTTATGCACAGGATTTATCCACAATAAATGGCAACTTGTCCACATGCTGTGGATAGTTTTAGTGGATATTTTTTCCTGGGCATAAGGTAAATTGGCGAAAATGCGTTATAATAAATGAATAAAACATCCCGAATTTATAAAAAGAAGGAGAACATCAATGGAGACGATCGTCTGGAGAGTGGATAAATCTGTGGAAGACTTATCAACATGTCCACAAATTAAAGAAGCGGCAACGTGGCTAAAGAAAAATGAACTGGTTGCCTTCCCTACAGAAACCGTCTATGGTCTGGGAGCGAATGCCCTCTGCGATGAAGCGGTGGAAAAAATTTATCGGGCAAAAGGTCGACCTGGGGATAATCCGTTGATCATACATATCGCCAGGAAAGAAGATGTGAAACGATATGTGGCAGAGATCCCGGAAGTTGCTAGACGTTTGATGGATGCTTTCTGGCCGGGTCCCTTAACCATTATTTTTAAAAAGAAGCCCGGTGTGCTATCGGAAAAGGCTACGGCCGGTCTCGAAACGGTAGGGATCCGCATGCCGGATCACCCGATCGCCCTCGCGATCATCGAAGCGAGCGGTCTTCCCATCGCCGCACCAAGCGCAAATGTTTCTGGAAAACCGAGCCCGACCCGCTTTGAACATGTATATCAAGATTTAAACGGTAAAATCGCCGGGATTATCGACGGCGGTCCTACTGGTGTCGGTGTGGAATCCACAGTGATCGACTGTACCGGTTCTGTACCGATCATTTTCCGACCCGGTGGTGTGACGAAAGAGGCGCTCGAACGGGTTGCCGGTCCGGTCGAAATCGACCCGGGTGTGATCGGCCAGCAGGAAAAACCGAAATCACCCGGAATGAAATACAAGCATTATGCGCCAAATGCCGTGATGTATTTAGTACAGGGAAGTCCGGAATTCTTGCAAGAAAAAGTAGTTGCATTTCAGGATCAAGGTTTGCGTGTAGGCGTGTTGACGACGGATGAACGAAAGGATTTTTATAAAGCAGATGTTTTAATCAGTGCGGGTAGTTGCACGGACCTGAGAACGGTTGCCCGGCAAATTTTTAACTGCTTGCGTACCTTTGACAAAATGAATGTCGATGTGATCCTCAGTGAGACCTTTCCCGCAAAAGGCCTTGGGATAGCGATCATGAACCGCCTCGTGAAAGCGGCTGGATACCGCTTTCTGGTGGAAGGGGATGAAGCACGATAACGAAGCGACGGAAAAAGTCGCTCACTACATTTCCCGATTTTTTCTTCTAAACCCCCGAACTGGCGCATATGTTAAAGAGAGCCCGTCCACAATCGCCGGATGTTTGGGGGGATCCATTTGCATGGTCTACACGAATTGTACTCCCTTTCCTTGATGGCATTTGCGGTAGGAATGGACGCTTTTTCTGTCAGCCTGGGCATCGGCATGAACCGCTTACGTTTACGCCGGATCTTCCAACTCGGTCTGACGGTCGGCCTTTTCCATATATTGATGCCGCTTGCGGGGAGTATCTTTGGTAAATTTCTTTCGGAACACCTCGGGGCTTTGGCGGCCTATTCTGGAGGTGTTTTGCTCGTTTTCATCGGCATTCAGATGGTTTTATCCAGCTTCAAACAGGAGAAAACGAGTCACATTCCCCATGGCCTGGGGGTCCTCTTTTTTGCCCTTTCAGTCAGTCTGGATAGCTTTACGCTCGGTTTAACCCTCGGTATTTTTGAAGCGAAAATGGTAACCGCCCTCGTCTTATTCGGTTTATTCGCTACGGGTTTGAGCTGGCTGGGACTTTTATTGGGGCGGAAAATGCAGCGCTTTTTCGGTAATTATAGTGAGGCATTGGGCGGATCCATTTTGTTTTTTTTCGGTCTCAAATTACTGTTTTCCTGATTACTATAATTGTAAAATGATGCGAGCCATCGCTAGGCCTCTTTTGACGGAAATATTCCCTTGAGGGATCGGCCAAAAATGAAATTGTTAGAATTTGGTGATGCTTTAATATTCTAAAAAAATTGTTTATAATGAAAGAAAGGACGGAAGTATGATGATAAAAGTCTTGTTCGTTTGCAGCGGAAATACGTGTCGTAGCCCGATGGCCGAGGCGATTCTTGTGAGTAAAAACATCAAAGGTGTCGAAGTGCGTTCTGCCGGGTTATTCGCCATCGATGGAGCAAGCCTTTCTCCGCAGGCCAAACAAGTTTTAGAGGAAGAAAAGATCCCGTTTCAGCATCAGGCGAAATTGTTGCGAACTGAGGATGTGGAGTGGGCGGATTTGATCTTGACGATGACAGAACAACACAAAAATTATCTCCAAGATCTGTATCCTGATGCGGCGCAAAAGGTATACACATTAAAGGAATATGCCGGTGAACCGGATCCGGATATCGCGGACCCTTTTGGCGGCCCTGTCTCGCTATACAAGCAAACGTTTCACGAACTGCGAACTTTGATCGACCGGATCGTAAAAAAAATAAATACCGGTTAACGGAATAAACGGAGGGGGGAACCGGGATGGCTCGCAAAAAATGGAGATTTCGTTTCAGCATCCGCATGAAATTAGCTCTTCTCACACTCACGGTCGCGATCATTACATACACGACAAGCGCTTTTTTTATTTTTGTCGTCCATCCTTATCTGTTCGGAGACAGGCTGCCGATGGTCGTTTCGATCATCATCGTCTTGAGCGAAGGAATCCTCTGGTCGGGGATTCTCGCGTTTGTTGGTGCTCCGATCCTCACCAATCGAATCAGAAGGCTGGAAGAGGCTACCAAGAAAGTAGCTGCAGGTGATATGCGTCAGAAAGTGGAACCGGGGAAATCGGACGATGAAATCCGCGCCCTCGGTATCGCCTTTAACCAACTAGTCGACAATTTCTGTGCGATTATCCGCTCCATCGAAGAAAATTTCCGTAAAACGTCCGAGCAGGTGAAGATAATTTCGGAAAAATCGATGGAGGCTTCCGAACGGGCGGATGGCATCGCAAGCACGGTGGAAGAAATCGCCAGGGGAGCGGAACAAACGGCCGTTTTAGTACAGGAGACCGCCGAGGCATTGGGGAAATTGACGGCAATTGCCGAAAATGTCCAGGAAAACGCCAAAAATTCCGAAGCGATCGCCGCTGAGATGAAGAACAAAATCGCGGATAGTAAAGACATCTTGTCTTCCCTTATTCGGGGGATTGAAAACGTTGCCACAGGAAGCGGCCATTCATTGGCGGCCGTCAACCGTCTCCAGGAAAACGCCCATGAAATCGAAAAGATCATCCAAATGGTGGGGGATATCGCCAACCAGACGAATTTGCTCGCTTTAAACGCTTCCATCGAGGCGGCCCGTGCGGGTGAATACGGGCTCGGTTTTGCCGTGGTCGCAGATGAGATCAGAAAACTCGCTGATGAAAGCGCCCGGGCTGTCGAAAGTATCGCGAAATTGATCGGCAACATGCAGAACGATGTGGCAACGGTCGTTGAGCAGATTACAGAACAGGTCGATACCGTAAACGAAGAAGCCAATAAGGTGAGCACGGCGAACGAGAGCCTTGATGCCGTTACCCGCGTCGTTAATCAAATGTTCACATCCGTGCAAACGATCTCGCAATTGATCGATGAGCAGCTCGAAATGATTAAAAACACCGCATTACAATCCCAGGAAGTATCGGCAATCGCCGAGGAAACTTCTGCGGCAACAGAAGAGGTATCCGCATCCACGACCGAACAACAACATTCCATTGACCAGGTCGAAAAACTGATCCAGGAACTGCAAAAAGATGCGGAGGCTTTAAATAATACGATTAGCCATTTCAAATTGCAAGCATCATAAATAAAAGTTTTATACTTAAAATTTCAGGAATGCTGAAAGAAACATCATCTCATGATATATATAGATCATGAAGGTATCGCGATGGTTTGACTTTAGAAAGCAGGTGAGACTGTGGAGCAAGAGTTACAAATTTGGCGCGATCAGCTGCGGAAAATTCTGGCCGATTTCCGCGCGCATATCGATAAAAAACGGCAGGGATTGATGGTCATCGGTTGTTCGACATCGGAAGTCGCCGGTAAAAAAATCGGTACGAGCGGTTCTTTGGAGATCGCCAGTATGATTTTTGAAGAACTGATCGCCTTCCATAAGGAAACGGGGGTCGAGCTCGCCTTTCAATGTTGTGAGCATTTAAACCGGGCCCTTGTGGTGGAACGCCGGGTGATGGAACGGTACGGTTTCGAAGAAGTGACCGTAATCCCCGTACGGGATGCCGGCGGAGCGATGGCAACAGTGGCCTACCGGAAGATGGATGAGCCTGTTGTCGTTGAAAGGATCCAGGCTGACTACGGCATCGATATCGGGGATACGTTGATCGGTATGCATTTAAAACCGGTCGTTGTTCCGGTTCGTGTATCGCTCAAACATATCGGTGCGGCCCACGTGACACTGGCGAAGAGACGGCCGAAACTGATCGGCGGGGAACGCGCGGTATACCGCCTGGATCAGGTAACCGAATCATGAACGAAAACAGGCCATTTCTTCATGCGGAGGAATGGCCTGTGTTTTTGAAACCGGAACGTTTGAACGTATCGATCGAAGGATCACAATTGAAGGGGGAATGAATGGCAGGTTTTTTGCGTTTTTTAATAGATCTTTCGCGGTTTTTTAATAACTTGCGGAGTATTAAGAAAAAGTTTTGCAAGGGTATGAATCATTTCGCGATTTAATTTTTTTATTGCGGTATCACCCCCCTTTCTTTTGCTAAAAAACAAGCAACTTCCGCTAATTTTCGTGTTTAATGTACGCCATCTCCGCAAAACCCTTGTTTAATTCGTATTTATAAAAAAGAGATTCGTAGTAAACATTTTTTTAGACACCGCTATTTCTTTTCTTTATCTCCATACGTGAAACCATGGTAAAATGAAAATTACGAAAAAAAAGAACGTAAGAGGGGTTGATCCTGATGTCCATCCTACATAGGCAAGATCCGGAAGTCGCCCGGGCGATCGAACAGGAGCTGAACCGGCAGCAGAATTCGATCGAGCTCATCGCTTCAGAAAACTTCGTCTCCCGTGCCGTTCTTGAGGCACAAGGTTCCGTCTTGACGAATAAATACGCTGAAGGCTATCCCGCGAGACGGTATTACGGTGGTTGCGAATACGTGGATATTGTTGAAAATATCGCTAGAGATCGGGCAAAAACCCTTTTCGGTGCCGAACATGCCAATGTCCAGCCGCACTCCGGAGCCCAGGCGAATATGGCCGTATATCATGCCCTCCTTAAACCGGGAGATACGGTACTAGGCATGAACCTGAGTCACGGCGGCCATCTCACCCATGGTAGCCCGGTGAACTTCAGCGGCAAACTGTATAATTTTGTTGCCTACGGTGTCGATCCGGAGACAGAACAAATCGATTACGATGAAGTACGCGAACAGGCGAAAAAACACCGCCCCCGTTTGATCGTCGCTGGCGCGAGCGCCTATCCCCGTACGATCGACTTTGCCAAATTCCGGGAAATCGCTGATGAAGTGGGCGCTTTATTTATGGTCGATATGGCCCATATCGCCGGGCTCGTTGCGACCGGACATCATCCGAGTCCGGTGCCCTACGCCGATGTCGTGACGACCACCACCCATAAAACACTGCGTGGTCCGCGGGGCGGGATGATCTTATGCAAAAAAGGATACGCTAAAGCGATCGACCGGGCAGTCTTCCCGGGAATACAGGGTGGCCCGCTCATGCATGTGATCGCCGCTAAAGCCGTCGCTCTCGGAGAAGCGTTGAAGGAGGAATTTAAAACTTATATCCAACGGGTAGTCGATAATGCCCGTGTTCTCGGTGAAACATTAAAAGAGGAAGGTCTCCGGCTCGTCTCCGGCGGAACAGATAATCATCTCCTACTGATCGATGTAAGACCCCTGAAAATTACCGGCGCGATCGCGGAGACGGCTCTAGAAAAAGTGGGAATCACCGTAAATAAAAACGCGATCCCGTTCGACCCGGAAAAGCCAACGGTCACAAGTGGAATCCGTATCGGTACCCCAGCGGTTACCACTCGTGGGTTCACAACAGAAGATATGAAAGAAATCGGCAAGATTATGGCCATGGTGCTGAAACATGTCGATGATGAAACGGTCCTGAAAGAGGCCCGTGAAAAAGTCGCCGCACTCAATAAAAAATATCCGCTCTACGAATAAATCCCTGCCGTGGTGCTCCTGAAAGTTCCCTCTGCCAACGTGTACGGAGCACCGCCGGGGATTTTATTTAATGTGAAAATATGATCATTCTTTGAATTATTGAAGCGAAACGGTTTTTCTTGACGAAAAAGTAGTAAAATAATGATGAAACTTGACAGAAGAGGTTGCCGAGCGAAGGGTTTTTTTGTAAAATGAAGCGAAGTGGTTTTGGCCGGCCGTATCACGGGAAACGGTACAGCACATTCAAAACCAAAAAAAGGAGCGAGACCCATGGCTAAAGTCTATATTTTTGATCATCCATTGATTCAACACAAGTTAACGCATATTCGTAAAAAGGATACGGGAACGAAAGAATTCAGGGAATTGGTCGATGAAATCGCGACTTTGATGGCCTATGAAGCAACACGGGACTTGCCCCTCGAGGAAATCGAAATCGAAACGCCTGTGGCAAAAACGAAGGCGAAAGTTCTATCCGGTAAAAAAATCGGCATCGTCCCGATCTTACGTGCGGGAATCGGTATGGTAGACGGGATCCTGCGTTTGATCCCTGCTGCTAAAGTGGGGCATATCGGCCTCTACCGCGATCCGGAAACGTTAAAACCCGTAGAATATTACGTAAAACTTCCCGCTGATGTTTCGGAACGGGATTTCATCGTCGTTGATCCGATGCTCGCCACAGGTGGTTCTGCTATCGCCGCGATCGATGCGTTGAAGAAACGGGGCGCAAAACATATCACATTCATGTGTTTAATCGCTGCACCGGAAGGCTTAGAAGCGTTGCAAAAAGCACATCCGGATGTCGATATTTACATAGCCGCTCTCGATGAAAGATTGAATGAACATGCCTATATCGTCCCAGGTCTTGGGGATGCCGGCGACCGTTTATTCGGCACGAAATAATTGAAAAAAGGCGCTTCAGCATCAATTGGCTGATAGCGCCTTTTTTTATGTATTATCCAGCTGCTTATCGTATATCCAAAAAACGGTTTGCACGAAAGCATTTTACTATGAAAATAATCGGTCATCCCTTACAATAGCCTTAGCCGGTTAGCGAATTTTAAAAATTGACATTGAATAAAAACTATTGTATTTTTATCAGTGTGCATGACAGGGTTTTCAAATGATTTTTCACATGAAAACCGTTATAATGAACTAAAGGGTTTATGTGTGAACAACATGTGTTACGGATAAAGGGCCTCATTATTATACCACAATAATTTTTCCTTTCGCATTGTGAATGATTTCGAAAATATCGACGACAACTGAATACAACGTTTACCCGTACATAGAAACGCTTTAAAAGCGTTATAGGAGATGCGAAATGTCAGAACCAGAAGTCATGTTTCGTCGTTACCGCTCTCATATGCTCGTATTATTTGGAATATTGGCAATTGGTTGGGTGTTGAGTGCTGACAAAGCGATTTTTAATGGTCTTTTTTTGGGCGGAATTGCCAGTTTATTCAATTTATGGAGTTTGTTTCGATTTTCCAGAAAATTACCTATCGCCGTAAAAGAGGGAAAAGGTTTTTTCGCCACGGGTATGGTGTCCCGAATTGCCTCGGTCAGCATAGCGATCCTGATCAGCCTGTTTAATCCTGAGTATTTCCATCTGATTGCCACGATTATCGGTTTACTATCTTCCTATATAGTGATTTTGATAGATTCAGCGATTACTATTTTTAAAAAATAATGAGAGGGAAGAGAGGTGAATGTGTTGACGCATGAGGAACCGGTGGTGTATCTCTGGAACATCCCATTCAATCCCACAAACGTCCTGGTGATATTGGTCTCCTCGGCGATCGTCTTCTTCATCGCGATGGTATGTACGCGCCGTCTGGAAATGAAACCGACCGGGGCACAGAACTTCATTGAATGGGTTGTCGATTTCACGAAGGGGATTGTACGCAGCTCGCTCGATTGGAACACGGGTTCCCGTTTCCATTTACTCGCCTTTACCTTACTGATGTATATTTTCGTCTCGAATATGCTGGGGTTACCGTTTGCCATCGTTATTGATGGAAAATTATGGTGGAAATCGCCCACGGCCGATCCATTGATCACAATGACCCTTGCCGTGATGGTCATCGGTCTTACCCATTATTATGGTGTGAAATTGAAGGGGACAAAGGGGTATTTAAAAACATATATCCAGCCTGTAAGTTTCATGTTGCCATTAAAAATCGTTGAGGAGTTTTCCAACTCTCTTTCCTACGGCTTGCGTCTTTACGGGAATATATATGCGGGCGAGGTTCTGTTAGGTTTACTCGTAACCTTAACCACATCTTCCATTTTTGGTGGCATCCTCGGTATCCCGCTGATGATCATCTGGCAGGCTTTCAGCATCTTTATCGGCGCCA
>CALKAK010000019.1 GCA_937983015.1 uncultured Bacillaceae bacterium
TTTTACCATGAGAAGTCACTTAAAATACTCACCAACACCATTTGACAAAGAACCTTCTTGCCAAACAAGATTTGGAGTTTGCCGAGCACTGTTTAGAACAAATGGAACAGGAAAAGGTGGTCCTGGAAGAACGATTGGCAAAAATGGAGGAGGAAGAACGAACGATCACGCTTCAGGAAGCAGTAGATTTCGTTGAACGATTAACCTTGCCCACTTCCGTAATCATCGAGGAACTGCTGGAACTTCTTCCTGAACAAAGTCATTTAACATACTATTCTTTTTCATCCGGTGCCGTCGATATTGAGGTGGAATTCGAATCATTAAATCGTGTTGCGGAATACGTGGCCAATTTGGATCACTCCGAACTTTTTAACGATGTGAAATTAGATGTCATTTCCACCCAACAACTGGAAGAAATGGAATCTCGTGAAGGGGATAATTCCGTTATCTTTTCGATCCTGCCCCGGTATTCTGTTGACTTTTCTTTGCAAGTGAACATGAGGGAACTAGCGGTAAGGGGTGACGGCGATGAATAACCTGCTAGAAGATAAGAAGAATCTAGTTCTTTTGGGAATCATTTTGTTCTTATTACTTGCCTTACTCTATTTTTACTGGGTAAAACCGGTCAAAGATGAGGTGGCAGCTTCCAAACAGGAAGTCGAACGATTAGAGCAAACGATCGATCAATTGACCGCTGAAATTGCGGCAGAGGAAAAGAAAACAGAAGTGGATGGAGATTCCTATCAACTCATTAAAAAACTGCCCCTGAGCCGCCAAGTAGATGAATTTCTGTTATCGTTACTAGAAATCGAAATCGTTTCGCAAAGTCAAATCGAATCGATTGCTTTCAATAATTATGAAGGGGAACTTTCCGATTAAGATCGGATCGATGGCGGAGAAAGTGAAAGTGAAGTAGCGGAGCAAGAGGAAACTGCTGATGAAGAGGTTCATCTTGATAAGGCTTCTGAAGACGATACGGCGGATCTGGAAGAACCGGGTAACCCCCCCCCGGTTTCCGATGTGGCCGATCGATTACCGGAAAATGTTCGGTTAATCACTTTACAACTGGATGTCATCTCACCGAATTTCGAACGGTCCCAGAAATTTTTAAAGGAACTGGAAAAACTCGAACGCCTGGTACGTGTTGATTCTCTTTCATTTTCGAAGCCTGGTGAGATGGAACTCTTGGAAGCTGATGAAACAGACATACCGATCAATATGAGTGTCACGTTAACGACATTTTATTATAGACAATAGAGGGAACAGATATGCTTGATTGGATCTGGACTGGTTTTATCTTTGTTCTTGGTTTATTATTCGGTTCGTTTTTTAATGTTGTAGGCTTGCGCATTCCGAAAAACATGTCCATTGTTTTTCCCAATTCCCACTGCGATCATTGCCAGCGGGAACTTTCCTGGTTTGAAAATATACCCGTTCTTTCCTGGTTGTTCTTAAGGGGACGGTGCCGTACGTGTGATGATCGGATTTCCTCTCTTTATCCCGTGATGGAGCTAGCCACAGGTCTTTTATTTGCCTTTACCTATTATAAACATGGTTTAGGGCCCAATTTATTAATCGGACTTTTGTTCGTGTCTCTGCTGGTGATCATTACGGTATCGGATCTTGCCTATATGATCATTCCCGACCCCGTTTTGCTTGTTTTTCTGATCATTTTCGTGGTATTGCGGGTTTTCTTCCCGTTGCAACCATGGTGGGATCCCCTGGTCGCCGCAGTGCTCGGTTTTGCTATTTTATACCTGCTTGCGATCATCTCGAAAGGCGGTATGGGCGGTGGTGATATTAAATTATTCTTTGTCCTCGGCATCATATTAGGAACAAAAGCTACATTGATGACCTTATTTTTAGCATCGTTCTTCGGTTCATTATTCGGTCTTGTAAAAATTATTCGCAAAAAACATAAACGAAAACAACCGATCCCTTTTGGGCCGTTTATCAGTATGGGTGCGATCATCAGTTACTTCTACACCGATGTCATCATCCAGTGGTATTTCGGGCGGTTTATATTCTTTTAATTGGTAGGCGTAATTCGTGAAGAATTTTGCCGAAAAGCCCCGAAACCTTTCGCTACAAGACGACAAAAGTCTTGTTTTTTTTTGGACAAAATATGATAGGATAAAACAAAACCGGCAAAGGGGTGGGGAATTTGGACAGGCAGTCCCGGCCATCGGGGAAAATCACGATCAAAATAAATAGTGAACAAGAGGATATCAGGAAGCGCATTAAAGTATACGACTGGCAAGACGCCCGGAAAGAGTTATCTGCGACAAAAAATTACCAGAAAGAAAGAAATCGAGTGTTTCCCTGGAAAAAACCCGCTTATATCAAGCTTAATCATAAAAAACGCCCTTTGCGCTCACGGAAGCGTTCGTTCTCAGTACTGAAAAATAGTAGAAAAGAACCGTTATCAGGCTGGATTATGGCCATCATTTCTGCGATTATCGTCGGGGTATTGATCGGACTTTTATTATTAAATGTTATGGTGAAGGATGGTAAAGAACAGGAGGTAAGCGGTGAAGTTACTGCTCCGGTTACGACCACACCGGAAAAAGGAGAACAGGTGCTATTACCGGAGACCGAATTTGTTTTTCTCCAACAAGGAGTCTACGAAAATGAGAAGAGTTTTAAGGAGCTGATCGATCAGAGCAAGCTCCCTTTAACATATGTTCAGGTGGATGGTAGGTATCATGTTTTGGCCGGTGTGGCGCCTTCCCTGGACGAGGCGAAGGCCATACGGGAGTCGATGTATTATCGGGAAATGTTTCCGAAGGCATTGACGACCAATGAGAAAGTATTGAACTCGATCACCGCAAATGAAAAGCAGTTTCTTGAACGGAGTCTGCCGTTTTATCAGTCCATGCTGCAAATTTGTACAAAAATTTTTTTAGAAAGGGATCCTAAGGCCGAGGAATTCGCTGGGCTCGCGAATGATTACCAGGAACTTACTAAGTTCGTTTTGGAAACGACGCAATTACAGGAGTTACAAACTTCTTTGCAAAATGCCTATCAAGCCCTGAAAAAATACATGGAATCGAAAAGCGATGACGACTGGTTCCTCATCCAGAAGCATTTGCTCCAGTTCGCTACGGACTTTTATCGTCTATAATCGGTTTTACTTGAAAACTTGATGATTTCACCCTGTTCATCGTATGAATAGCTTGTAATTTTACGATTTTCTAGGGGAGATGTTATCTTTTGTCATCGAAATATCATTTTCCTGTCGTTGAGTGGTTGCTTTCCTTTTGTTAGGATAAAAATACGTATCTCCCCCTGATACGAAAGAGGTGAATGAATTGACCCGACTGATTCTTGCTTCTGCCTCTCCACGCAGAAAAGAATTGCTGGCCCGGATCGCTCCTACCTTTGACTGCATTCCCGCTGAAATTAATGAGGACGTTGATCCAGCCCTTGATCCCCGGGATGTGGCTAGAGAGTTGGCACTGCGGAAAGCGAGAGCAGTAAGCGAAAAAGATCAAACTGCTGTTGTCATCGGTGCAGATACGATTGTTGTTTTAGAAGGAAAAATTTTTGGTAAACCGAAAGATCATGAAGAAGCTTTTCTTATGTTGCGACAATTATCGGGGAGAACTCATTCGGTTTATACCGGTGTGGCCGTCGTTTATGGAGATCACCAGGAGGTGTTCGTTGAGGAAACGAAGGTGACGTTTTGGGCCTTATCGGATGGGGATATCGATCATTACATCTCGACGGGGGAACCCTTTGACAAAGCAGGAGCTTATGGCATCCAGGGATTTGGCTCTACGTTGGTCAGAAGCATTGAAGGTGATTTCTTTAACGTCGTCGGCTTACCGATTTCACGATTGTACAGAACGTTGAAAAAAATGGGCTTGCTCTTTTCATGATACGCTCTCCATCCGGCAAAACGGGAAAGGGAGGTCGTACCATGAGCAAACAGATCATGGTCCGGGATTATCCGAAAGAGGAATTACCTCGGGAACGGTTCATCCGTTATGGACCGGAAAGCCTTTCTAATACGGATTTACTCGCTATTTTGATACGGACCGGGACGAAAAATGAATCCGTCTTGCAGCTTGCAGAAAGGGTGATCACTGAATTTGGCGGACTGCGTGCATTGAAAGAAGCGACCCTGGAAGAGTTAACGAAAATAAACGGCATCGGGCAAACGAAAGCCGTCCAGATTTTAGCAGCGATTGAACTGGGAAGACGGATCATGAGTCTCGCGTATACGGATCGGTATGTCATCCGAACCCCGCAAGATGGGGCGGATTATGTGATGGATGAAATGCGTTTTTTAAAACAGGAGCATTTTGTCTGTTTATATCTGGACACGAAAAATCAGGTGATCCATAAACAGACAGTCTTCATCGGCAGTTTGAATACCTCGATTGTCCATCCGCGCGAAGTATTCCGTGAAGCGATTCGCCGCTCGGCCGCCTCGATTATCTGCCTCCACAATCACCCATCCGGTGTGCGCCTGCACGGTGCGCGATCATAGCGATTCGCCAAGAATCTGGAATTCCTTGCTATATTCCATGGTCAGCATCTCACCTTGCGGGGAAACCCAATAGAGGGACAAAAGCATGATGCGAAAAGGGAAATAGCGATGAAGCTATCTAGTTGCTATTTCCTCGACCAAGTGATGTACGGTAAAGGCTGGATTGCCTGAATCCTAGACGGTTGAGCGTTGGGTGCGCCACTACCTACGATAGCTAACAGGTGGTGAGGACAAAATGGGGACACCGCACCGGAGTGTGCCCATGGCAAGGTTTGTCCTTCAGCCCCGGTTTGCGGGGAAACCGTCGAAAGGGATACCTAACCATCACGTTTCTATGATCGCGCATAATGCAGGGATTGCCTAAGTGCAAGGTTTTTTGCATAAGGCAACGGAGTCCTCGTAGTACCGATCCGATCGGGAAGGGGGACAGGTTGATGACGGCCAAACGAAAGGAGTCATGAACATGGCGCAAGATCCATTTCGTCAACTGGCCGTGATCGGGGATGCTGTTGAGCGAGGAAAATTGGTTCAAGATTGTTACCGTCTGTTTTATAAAGAGGCATTATGGATAGAAGCGTTTAAAAATATAACGGGAAAGGCCCCGGATGAATATGATCTTCAATTGATCTCAAGACTCATCATTTGCTTCCGTAACGGTGCGTTCCGTTTTGGTAAAAGTCACCAAAGAAAAAACAAAGAATACTCGATAGAGGATCAGCTCGTTGTGGAAATGATCCTGTTCATCCTTACGAATGTTTTTGCACCGCTATTTCTCGAATTACAAGTGAATCGACCACTTCCCGAAGTCCTGAATACTGTGAAAACCAAATTCCCGCATATGACCTGGTGTATGAAAGGAATCGTAAAAAATTGGTCGCTGGAATCCTCACGAACTAGATTGATGAAAACTTTTGCGGAAAAATTTGCAGATCGGCGGTTTTTACTTTTACTGAACGGTTTGCTAAAAAGTGGTTTATTCACTAAAAAAGAGGGAAATTTATTCTATAGAAAGGAACAGTTCAGGCGACTACGAAGTCTCTTTTTTAATATCTATTTTCATGATTGTGATCATATATTCCGGATTTTACAGAACGGTAAGAATAAGGTAATTTGTCTTGGTGACCATACAATGGAATTCATAGAGAAAATCCTTTCATTAACCGATGGAAAAGAATTGGTCTACATCCGCTATGGTCGGGAATTTATAATCGGCTTACAAGGAAAAAAAGCGGATGCGAAAGCATTCAAGGAAGTGTTAGAAAATTGGCTTTTGTATCAGTTTCATCTTGGAAATTCGCAACTCGACCTCTGTCTAACAGATCTAAAACGCCCAGTACTCTTTTCCGGTTATGCCATTCGTCACTATCCTATGACGAAGAGTTCCGGGGAAAAAATCATCCGGTTAGAAATTCCGAAACAATCTTTAGTAGATTTTGCCCGCAAAAAAGGTTACGGGGTCCTCGACTGTTTTCAAGCTAAAGAACGCGGGATGCTCATTCATAGAAGCGAGCGCGAGATTATAGACATTTATAACCGGGAACTACTTGCTTTTGCGAGATATTATCGATATGCTGATAATTTTCACGCGATCACACCGCTTTACTATCTGGCGAAAAAAAGCATGCTCAAAACGCTCGCGCAAAAACGCAGCATATCCATAAAAAAGCTCATCCGCAAATCGATGGTTGTCCGTGACCAGACCCTTTACTTACAACAGATGAATCGAGAAGGACACCCGGAATTATTCCCGTTTGTATCGCTTGCGTCTTTAAAAAAATTGAAAAAGAATTTTAGCTAGAACATTGACACGTTGTTTTCAGTTGGTGAAAATAATAACGGTAGCCTCGCTCAAGATTCATCATCAACCGGCGAGCCGTATACGGTGAAAGCCGTACGTACGGTTCTGAGGGGGGATTTTCCTACCCAACGATCCGACACCTAGTAGAGAGGATATCGAGGTAACCAGGCGGCTTGTAGAATGCGGAAAGATTGTCGGGATCGATGTCCTCGACCATATCATCATCGGCGAAAAAAGATTCATTAGTTTACGGGAAAAAGGCTATATTTAATAATAAAATGGGTTTTTCTCCCCGTGGTCATTTTTTTACAGTATTCATCCAGTCAAGACGAACTCTATTTTTTTTCTTTTCTTTGCGTTATAATTGTAACTATGAGTTCCTTTTCGTTATCGTTTAAGAAAACGAAGCGTTTTGCCGGCTTTTAAATCATTTTTTTGCAAAGCGTAAATGGAAGAGCAAACGAAGAGACCAACTTTGAAAGTATAGATCAAGTATCAGAAAGGGAGATACGTTCATGTTTGGATTTGGAACAAGAGATCTGGGAATTGATTTAGGTACGGCGAATACACTCGTGTATATTAAAGGGAAAGGCGTTGTTTTACGCGAACCTTCTGTCGTCGCGTTTCATACGGATACAAAACAAATCGTCGCAGTCGGTAATGATGCGAAAAATATGATCGGTAGAACCCCAGGTAATGTTGTGGCATTACGTCCGATGGCCGATGGGGTTATCGCGGATTATGAAACGACCGCGAAAATGATGAAATATTATATTAATAAAGCATTGAAAACAAAGGGTGCCAGCTTCGGGCGAAAACCGTATGTCATGGTGAGCGTCCCCTCAGGTATAACCGCAGTCGAAGAACGTGCGGTCATTGATGCCACCCGGCAAGCAGGGGCCCGGGATGCTTATACCCTGGAAGAACCTTTCGCTGCGGCGATCGGAGCCAATTTACCGGTTTGGGAACCGACTGGTAGCATGGTCGTTGATATCGGTGGCGGAACGACGGAAGTAGCCATTATCTCTCTCGGCGGAATCGTCACGAGTCAGTCGATTCGCATCGCCGGAGATGATATGGATGCCGCCATCATCAACTATATCCGGAAAAATTATAACTTGTTAATCGGTGAGCGTACTGCAGAAATCGTCAAAATCGAAATCGGTTCAGCGAGTGAACCGGAACAGATCGATAATATGGAGATCCGTGGTCGGGATCTGATCACCGGTTTACCGAAAACGATTGAAATTAGCGCTCAGGAGATCACAGAAGCGTTGAAGGATACGGTTAGTGCGATCGTTAATGCGGTGAAAAACACTTTGGAAAAAACCCCTCCGGAACTGGCTGCCGATATCATGGATCGGGGAATCGTATTAACCGGTGGCGGAGCCCTGTTAACCAATCTCGATCGGGTTATTAGTGATGAAACGAATATGCCGGTCATCATCGCGGAAAATCCGCTAGATTGTGTGGCGATCGGGACAGGGATGGCATTGGATCATATTGATCTGTTCAAAGGTAAAGCGAAGGATTTACGGTAAGAGATAAAGAGGTGTACATCATGCCACAATTTTTCCAAAATAAACGATTGATTATATTGCTTGTAGGGATCATTATCCTCGTGGCATTGATTGGCTTTTCCTTGCGGGAGCGGGAGGAACTGACCTGGCCTGAGCAGTTTATTAAAGACACTGCGGGCTTCGTGCAAATCGTATTTGCCAAGCCCGCCCATTTTATTGAGGAAATCGTCGTGAATGCTCGTGATTTAGTAAATACATACGAAGAAAATAAACGTTTGAAATCACATCTTGATAACTACGCTCAGCTTAAGGTAGAAAACGATCGCCTGAAAAAGGAAAATGAAGAGTTGAAAGCCATCCTCGGCGTGACAGAAGATCTGGCGGCTATGACACCTCGCCAGGCGATGGTGATCGCAAGGAGCCCGGATCGCTGGAATGAGATGTTACGGATCGATAAAGGTGAGGTCCACGGAATCAAGAAAAACATGGCGGTCGTGACGGCTGATGGAATGATCGGTAAAATACATAATGTAGGTAAAATAACCGCTGATGTTCAGTTATTAACAACCGATGATCGGACCAATCGTATTCACGTCGCGATTCAAGGAGAACAAGATGTCTACGGTTTGATCGAAGGCTACGATGAAAAAACGAAAACTTTATTAATCAAACAAATTCCCTCGGATAAAAAGGTCGAAGTAGGTCAAGATGTCATCACATCCGGAAAAGGCGGGGTTTATCCCAAGGGGCTCTATATCGGTAAAATCGAAAGAATCGAGCCAGATCAATACGGCTTAACACAAACCGCCTATGTCAAACCGGCAGCCGATTTCAACAATGTGGAGCATGTATTGGTCATCCAGCGGGATGCCACACAACTCGAAGACCTTTCTGAATTAGAAGAAACGGAAGAATAGGTGGAGTCAATGAATCGAAAATGGTGGATCGCCGTCATCGCAATCATCTTATTCGGCGTAGAAAGCATCTTTGCCTTCATTTTCCCTGCATCGTTATTTCCCGAGGATTGGATATTTGTCCCCCGCTTTTTATTTATTTTTTTCCTCATGGTGACCGTTTACTACGATGAGAAAGCCGGTCTTCTTTGTGCCTTTTTATTCGGTTTTTTCATGGATCTCGTTTTCACTCAAATTTTAGGGATATATTTGTTCTGGTATCCAGCCATTACCTGGCTCGTCGCCCGGTTGATGAAAGTGATTCACAATCATCTGCTAATCATGAATTTTATTTGCCTACTGGCGATATCCGCGTTGGAGTTCGGTGTTTATTTCTTCAATAAAGTGCTACAGATCACCAGCATGGATCTGAGGACGTTCGCCGAATTCCGCCTTGTCCCTGTATTAGCGTTGAATTTCGTGTTTTTCCTACTCTTTTCCTTTCCGCTAAAAAAATATTTAACGGAGATTTTTCTAGAAAAACAGGAAGAAGAGGGGATGTTCCAGTCGGATTAAGTGCGATCGGGCAAGAAGAGGAAATGCTGTTCCGTTCTATCTTTTGCCTTTCGTTAGACTATTTATTTTGTAAAAAAATAAAGGAATAGGCCCGCCTTTTGTTGAATTTTTTAGGTAATGAGGTGAAAGACAAGCATGCCCAGAACAAACACGGTGATGATCAAAGGCACAAAGGAAGGGTTATCATTGATTTTATCCGATGCGTGTTCCTTTGAAGAAGTTCTTGAAGAATTGGATGCGAAACTAGCACTGGCCGAAAAATTCAAGGATGAAAACCACCGCATCAAAGTGCGGATTCATACAGGAAATCGTTTGTTGACAGATGAGCAGATTGCTAGAGTCGAAGAAATCGTCATGAAAGAACGGAATTTGCTGATCGAAACGATCGAGGCGAATGTTTTATCCAAAGAGGAAGCGGATCGGTTGATCAAAGAAACCCGGGTACATATGGTAAACCGCATCATTCGTTCCGGACAGGTATTAAAAGTTCAGGGGGATCTGTTGCTCGTTGGTGATGTCAATCCAGGCGGAATGGTAGTGGCGACGGGAAATATTTTTATCATGGGCAAGTTGAAAGGAATCGCCCATGCCGGCTATCCAAATAACCGGAAAGCGGTCATCGTCTGCGGGAAAATGATTCCGGAACAGTTGCGAATCGCTGATTTGTTATCCCGCACACCAGATGAGGATGAGGTGACACGTCAGGAAACGGAATGTGCCTATATTAATCAAGATAATGAGATAATAATCGATAGATTACCTGTTTTGCGGACGATCCGGCCGGAATTAAATCGATACATTGAAGGGGGAGAGTAAACCGTGGGTGAGGCAATTGTTATTACATCTGGAAAAGGTGGTGTCGGGAAGACCACTACAACGGCAAATATCGGAACCGCACTGGCATTACAAGGGAAGAGGGTTTGCCTTGTCGATACCGATATCGGTTTGCGCAATCTCGACGTGATCCTGGGCCTGGAAAACCGTATTATTTATGATCTCGTAGATGTGGCTCATGGTCGTTGTAAACTGCACCAGGCCTTTGTGAGAGATAAACGGTTCGATGATTTACTTTACTTGCTTCCCGCAGCCCAGAGCAGTGATAAAACTGCGGTGAATGCGGATCAGATGAAGACGATCGTTAATGATTTGAAGAAAGAATTCGACTACGTATTAATAGATTGTCCGGCTGGAATCGAGCAAGGTTTTCAAAACGCGATAGCCGGAGCCGATCAAGCCATTGTGGTAACGACCCCCGAGCATTCGGCGGTTCGCGATGCGGATCGTATCATTGGCTTGTTAGAAAAAGAAACGATGGAACCGCCCCGATTAATCATCAATCGGATTAAGACGAAGATGGTCAAAGAAGGCGATATGCTCGATGTCAATGATGTCACGAATATCCTGGCGATCGAGTTGCTCGGTATCGTAGCGGATGATGATGAAGTATTGAAAGCTTCCTATCACGGTGAACCGGTCGTATTGAATCCGCACACGGTCGCAGGCATTGCCTATCGCAACATCGCCCGGAGAATTCTCGGAGAATCGGTCCCGTTACAGCAACTTGATGTGGAATCGAAGGGGCTGTTTAAACGGATTAAAAAATTTTTCGGTGCCCGGGTATAAAATCCAATCATCCCTATTTGCGGAATTTACATAACCTTCGTTCCTTACGGTGTCCAATCGACACCGTTTTTTATTTCCGCATGCCACCTTGAGAAAAATTTATTCAAAAAGAGCGCCACCCATCGAACGATGATCGCGTGTTCGGTAATTTAGTCATACATTTTTGGACAAGTCATACAATGTAATAGAAAATTTAGGAACGAAAAAAGGATGATGGCGATGCGGGACCGTCATAAGGAAATTAAGAAGCGAATCGCGAAAAGAAAACGGGAACGGATGATGATGGGCTATATGAGTTCCGAAAGATCCGTTAAAGATCCCTATGAGGGTCTTTATCCACCGATGTATGATACGAAACTCGAGACAACCGATTATGGTTTCCACCCTTTATGGAACAAGGAACGTTTCTTGATGAAAGTTTTGGCCGCTGCAGCCCTCGTACTACTTGCGGCGATTCTCTTTAAAGATCCTTCGCCGAAGCTCGATCCTTTCCGTACCGCCGTTACCGAGATTATGGAGAGAGAATTTCAATTCGCTCAGGTGGCGGACTGGTATGAAAGTACTTTCGGCAGACCTTTAGCCCTTTTACCGGAAAGAGCGACAAGGAATACCCGAGAGGAAGACGTTCAATATGCTGTACCGGCTAATGGACAGATCCTTGAAGATTTCAGTTCTACTTCCAGGGGAATCGTCATTCAAACGATGAGGGATGAGGAGGTGGCTGCCGTTTTTGAGGGTACTGTGATCTTCGCGGGAAACAAGGAAAATCATGGCAAGATCGTCATCGTACAACATGCCGATGGTAGCGAATCATGGTACGGTCAATTGAAGGAAATCTATGTGAAAAATTACGATCAAGTCAAAGCCGGACAGGCACTTGGAGTCGTTAAACCGACGGGTGCGGATACAGGGGAATTTTATTTCGCGATTAAAAAAGACAAACAGTTCATTGATCCGGTTCAGGTGATTTCATTTGAATAAAAGGCGATTCATTCGTAACGTTCACATCCATCCCCTTTTCTGGATCATCGTTGTCATCGCCATCAGCCAGGCCCAATTTTTCCACCTCCTGCTCCTTTTTCTCATCGTCTTCATTCATGAAATGGGACATGCCATCGCTGCTTTGTATTTTTCCTGGGATATCAAAAGAATTATCCTGCTTCCCTTCGGGGGGGTGGCGGAAATCAATGAGCACGGGAAACGTCCGTTATGGGAGGAAATGATCGTAATCCTGGCAGGCCCGGTGCAGCATCTCTGGTTGATCCTGCTCGCGAAAATGTTTCTGTTTTTTTCCTGGGTTTCGCCAGACACGTATCAGACTTTCGTCGAATTCAACTGGATGATTTTATCATTTAATTTCCTTCCGATCTTGCCACTTGATGGCGGGAAAATCATGTACTACTTATTTTCCCTGCGGTGGCCCTTTCGCCTGGCACTGGAGCGGGCTATCGCTGTATCGGGCATCGTTTTGTTTTTATTCGCTCTGAGCATTCTCATGATATTTCCTGCCCATTTGAACGGATGGTTGATGGTGGTATTTCTCGCGTATTCTTTATTGAAAGAATGGCGGAATCGGCATTACACGTTCATGCGTTTCTTATTGGAGCGGTACGGCGAGCGCCCCCTCATAACGCCCAAACGTCATATATATGTGGATTTAAATGATTCGATTCCATCGGTGGTGCAAAAATTTTATCGCGGGATGCTCCATTCGATCGTCGTGTTCGATCAGGGGATTCCGATCCGTATTCTCAGTGAAAACACCTGTTTAGAAGCGTATTTTCAAAAAAATAACACCACCTTTCGAGTCAAACATTTACTTTCAAAAACTTGATATGGTACAATGATTGTGAATGATTTTGCCACGATGGAAATTGACAAATATCCGCAAGATATGGTAAGATTGAACTGTTATGTTTGTAGCACCTGTGCTACAACCGCTCATATAAGGTTTTCAAGTTTTTGCCTAACAAGGCAAAACACCGAGTATGGCGAGTCTGAGTAAAGAGGAGGTGCGATCATGTACGCAATCGTTGAAACAGGTGGAAAACAAGTCAAAGTAACGGAAGGACAAACCATCTATGTAGAAAAATTAGCTGCCGAAGTGGGCGATACGGTCACCCTCGATAAAGTTTTGATGATCGGTGGCGAAAACGTTAAAGTTGGCACACCGTACGTAGAAGGTGCTTCCGTTACGGCGAAAGTGGCTGAACATGGAAAACATAAGAAGATCGTTGTTTTCAAATATAAGCCGAAAAAGAATTACAAGAAAAAGCAAGGTCATCGTCAGCCATATACGAAATTAATCATTGAAAAAATTGAAGGATAATTTGTGCCGATGATTCGTGTTACGATTGAACGAACACCCGCTAAGGAAATCGTATCCTTCACAATGACAGGCCATGCCGATTTTGCTGAATACGGTTCGGATATCGTCTGTGCTGGAGTTTCAGCGGTGGCATTCGGTGCATTAAATGCGGTTGAGGCGCTGACGTCCGTTCACCTGGATGTTGTCCAGGGTGACGATGGCGGTTATCTTCACTGTCAAGTTCCAAGCGGACTAACAGAAGAAAAGATGGCTGAAGTACAGCTCCTCTTAAAAGGGATGGTCGTTGCACTGGAGTCCATTGAGCGGGAATATAGCGATTATATCAAGATAACCTTCAAACAGCAGGAGGTGTAGTACGATGTTTAGAATGAATCTGCAATTTTTCGCTACGAAAAAAGGGGTCGGTTCCACCAAAAACGGCCGTGATTCCATTGCGAAACGCCTTGGCGCAAAACGTGCCGATGGCCAATTCGTAACGAGCGGTTCCATCCTTTATCGTCAGCGGGGTACCAAAATTTACCCGGGTGTAAATGTTGGCCGCGGTGGCGATGATACCCTTTATGCAAAATGTGACGGAATCGTTCGTTTCGAACGTATGGGAAGGAACCGGAAAAAAGTGAGTGTTTATCCAGTCGCTCAAGAAGCTTGATGATTAAAACTCTAGCCTTTACGGTTAGAGTTTTTTTATGCCTATTTCAATCGTGCCCGAACAATGTTTCAAACGATGTTGGACTGATCCGGTTATGGTATACTTTTTTCCAGTAGCATTGCATAAAAAGTTTAAACGAATTGTCAAGTAACAAAAATTTGAC
>CALKAK010000020.1 GCA_937983015.1 uncultured Bacillaceae bacterium
ACTCATCAACCAACCATATTTCCTTCATCGAACAAACTTTATCATGTTGCCGCTGAACATGTCAATAATCATTATTTCAAAAATATTAAAGTTTTTTTAACTGGCTATCGCGATGTTTCAAATACTTTTCTAGTTTTCTTTTTACGCGCTGCAAGGCGTTGTCGATCGATTTTACATGGCGGTTTAATTCACCGGATATTTCCTGATAGGAACGACCTTCTAAATATAGCGTCAATACCTTTTTTTCCAGATCGCTCAAAAGCTCGCCGATTTTCCCTTCGATACTATCATACTCTTCTTGATGGATAATCAATTCTTCAGGATCTAAAGAACTCGCACCGGAAATTACATCCATCAAAGTGCGGTCAGAGTCTTCATCGAAAACGGGCTTGTCCAAAGAAACATACGAATTCAGGGGGATATGCTTCTGTCTTGTCGCCGTTTTGATTGCGGTAATGATCTGCCTTGTAATGCAGAGTTCCGCAAAGGCTTTGAAAGACGTCAATTTGTCTCCGCGATAATCGCGGATCGCTTTAAATAATCCGATCATACCTTCCTGCACAATGTCTTCTTGATCCGCGCCCACAAGAAAATAAGACCTCGATTTCGCACGCACGAACTGCCGGTACTTCTGGATCAGAAAATCCAGGGCATCACCATCACCTTGATGAACGAGCTTGACCAGCATTTCATCATCCATTTCCTGGTACTTTAGATCAGTGTCAACCATTTTGTCTTCGAACAACCGCTATCACCCCGGGCCAACGATTAAATTTATTATAGCCCAGCTTGTTTTTAAGCGTCAACCGGAGTTAGCCGCCTCTTCTTAATTTTTCGAAAAAATCGGCAATTTCCTTTGGTAAATGGATTTTTGTGCTCGGTTTCTTGATCTCGATCTCCTGGATCTCAGCGGCTATTTGTTTTTCTATTTCTTTCACTTCGATATACAGTTCCCGTGCGGATTTTCGCAACGCCCCCTGGCTGAAAACGGTCCACTGTTCTGTAGAATCGGAGGTGGCGACAAAAACTCTCGTCGTTCTGCTGACCAATTCCGAAGCTAATTTTTCGATTTTCTCGTCAGCGGTTTCGTTTTCGCTTGTGAATATCACATCAACATTATAGTTTTTATATTTCGTCTCTTTCCCTTTGGCGATATATGCATCAAAGACGACGATGACATGTATTCCCGTATACCCTTTATAATCGGCTAAAAGATCGATCAGCCTGTCCCTTGCCATCGCTAAATCCTGATCTTTTAATTCTTGTAATTCTGGCCACGCACCGATCATGTTGTATCCATCCACGATCAAGATATCCATGCTACCTACCCGCTGTATCCCTTTTTCGGTAGACTTCGTACATCAACAGGGCACCAGCAACAGAAGCGTTTAACGAGGTTACGTGACCTTTCATCGGTAGCTTAACTAAAAAATCGCATTTTTCTTTGATCAGGCGGCTGATTCCTTTGCCTTCACTACCGATGACAATCGCGATGGGTAAAGTGCCATCTAATTCCCGATAATCGGTATCTGCTCCGGCATCGGTACCACAAATCCACACTCCCCGCTCCTTCAACTCATCGATGCTTCTTGCCAAATTTGTAACACGGGCAACCGGCACATATTCAATCGCCCCCGTCGAAGCTTTGGCGACCGTTGTTGTTAAACCTACCGAACGCCGTTTGGGAATAATGATTCCGTGCACACCAGCCGCGTCAGCGGTCCGCATCAACGAACCAAAATTATGGGGATCTTCAATCTCATCTAATATAAGAAAAAAAGGAGCTTCCTTGTTCTGTTCTGCCCTTTTAAAAAGGTCATCCACATCATAGTAACGATAGGGGGCAATCTGGGCGATCACTCCTTGATGATTTTTCGCCATTTCATCCAGCTTCTTTCGCGGTACATATTGAATCACGATCTGTCGTTCTTTAGCAGCTTGAATGATTTTTTGTATCGAGCTTTTCTGCGCACCTTCGCTGATCCATAATTTATTAATTTCCCGACCGGATTTGATCGTTTCTAAAACAGCATTTCTTCCAGCAACGTATTGATCATCCACATCAACGGACCTCCTTTCTTTGCTCTACCCACTGAAAACATAAATTCATTAACTCACGCAAGCGCCCTGTCTTTCCTGCCAAATACAGATAGCCGATCAATGCCTCGAAGGCCGTGGAATAGCGATACGTTTGGACATCCGTGTTTTTCGGAACCGTATTACTTTTTGCGTTCCTACCACGCATGACGATATTTTTTTCCTCTTCCGTTAAAATTTCTTGTTCCAACATACTGTGGATACAGTAACTTTGTGATTTTGCCGACACGTAATTCACGGCTTCTTTTTGCAGGCGATGAGGCTTGACGATCCCCTTTTCCAGTAAATGACGTCTGACAAAGGCTTCGTAGATGGCATCACCCATATAAGCAAGGGCCAAACTATTCAGTTCTTTAGGATTGATTGCTTGTTTATCCACGGTCATAACGTGCCCCGTTTCCATCTCGTGCCTTGTGGTGTATCTTCTAGTATGATATTCATCTTTTTTAATTGATCGCGAATGCGATCGGCCGTCTGGAAATCCCGTCTTTTCCTGGCCTCATTTCTCTCTTGTATTAAGCGTTCAATTTCTTCATCCAAAATCTCGTCTTCCTTCGGGTTGAGACCCAACACTTCAAACAATTCGGCAAATGTTTTTAAGTAACGGTCAAGAATTTGCTTTGAAATTTCTTTTTCCCTTAAATACAAATTGGCACTTTTCGCCAGTTCAAATAAAACGGTGATCGCATTGGCCGTGTTGAAGTCATCATCCATTTCTGCGATGAATTGCTCTTTTAATCGATCGATTTTGTCAATCCATTCTTTTTGAGCGGGAAGGTCGTTTGCCAAACTTTCCCTTTGATATAAAACATTGTTATAAGCGTTTCGCAAACGTTCCCAACCAGCTTTCGCATCTTCCATCAATTCATCACTGAAATTGATCGGATGACGGTAATGCACCGATAACATAAAGAAGCGAAATACTTGCGGATCGTGTTTTGCTAACATATCCTTGACAAGAATGACATTCCCGACCGATTTTGACATTTTCTTACTATTAATATTAATATACCCGTTATGCATCCAGTACCTAGCGAAAGGTTTACCGGTTAAACTTTCCGATTGTGCGATTTCATTTTCATGATGAGGAAAAGCTAGGTCCTGACCACCCGCGTGAATATCGATCGTCTCGCCTAAATACTTTTTCGCCATAGCCGAGCATTCAATATGCCAACCCGGACGGCCTTTCCCCCAGGGACTGTCCCAATATACTTCCCCTTCTTTGGCCTTCTTCCAGAGAGCAAAATCTAGCGGATCTTTTTTTTTCTCACCGATTTCAATGCGGGCACCTAGTTTTAAATCCTCGATGGACTGGTGGGATAGTTTTCCGTAATCGGAAAACTTTCTCGTTTTAAAGTAAACATCCCCATCAGCCTCGTATGCATACCCTTTAGCGATCAGCTCTTGAATGAATTTAATGATGACATCGATATTTTCGGTGACACGGGGGTGAACCGTTGCTTTTTTGCAACCTAAAGCGCGCATGTCTTCCATGTAAGCTTTGATATAACGATCTGCTAAAGTAAACATGTCTGTCCCGGTTTCTTTTGCCGCTTTCAGGATCTTATCATCCACATCGGTAAAATTCGAAATATAGATGACCTCATAACCACGATACTCTAAATAGCGGCGAACGGTATCGAATACGATGGCCGGACGGGCGTTACCGATATGAATATAATTGTAGACGGTCGGGCCGCATACATACATTTTCACTTTGCCCTCTTCTAGCGGCACAAAGGTTTCCTTTTTTTGCGTTAGTGTATTATAAATTTTAATGGACACGCTCTTTACTCCTTTCTTGCAATTCTTGTTGCAAGTGTTCAACCTCTTTCCGTAATTGTAACACTTCTTCTTGTAAAGCTTTAATGATTTCTTGCAGGGCTTCGGGTAATTCTGTTTGTCCCTGATCACTCTTTATTTTCTTCCCATCTTTTGCCACAACTTTTGCCGGGATTCCCACCACAGTTGAATTCGGCGGAACATCTCTTAATACAACCGCTCCGGCTCCGATTTTCGCGTATTCACCAACTGTTATATTCCCTAACACTTTCGCACCGCTCGATATGAAAACATGGTCTTTGATGGTCGGATGCCTTTTTCCTTTTTCCTTACCCGTTCCACCTAGAGTGACACCATGATAAATGGTAACATCATCACCAATCTCACACGTCTCACCAATTACAACGCCCATCCCGTGATCGATAAACACACGTCTGCCGATTTTCGCACCGGGATGAATTTCAATTCCCGTAACGAATCGATTGATATGCGCGATCAACCGGGCGATAAAATATAATCTCTTTCGGTAAAACCAGTGGGCGATCCGGTGGGCCCAGATTGCGTGAAGTCCCGGATAAGTAAGGATCACTTCTAAAAAACTTTTCGCCGCTGGATCCCGTTCCATGATCGCATTTATATCCTCTCTTATTCTTTTCAGCAACGATATCCCCCTTTCCAACCATCCTCTTTTTATCCAGTATGAAAAAACGTCTCTGTCATAAAGACAGAGACGCAGAACTTGCGCGGTTCCACTCTGCTTGGAGAAAAACTCTCCCGCTCATCAGGATAACGGTCCTGTGCCGTCTCTATTTACTGGCATTCGCGTTCAATAGAGCTCTCAGGGGTGCATTTCGATATCGAGAGGCTTTGGATTACTTCCAGCCCATGGTAATCCTCTCTGGAAAAGCATCGATATCTACTTCTCCCCGTCCACGATTTTCCAGTATTGAATTGGCCGGTTTTAGTACTTTTACTATATTATGTTTTTTAAAAAATGTTAATTCAAAAGTTTTTTGATCCTTGTCATCGTTTTTTCTTTGCCGATCAAAGCGAGCGAACTGGCGATATCCGGTCCATGGGTTGCTCCTGTGACGGCAACACGGATCGGCATGAATAACTTCTTCCCTTTATACCCGCTCGCCTTTTGTGTTCGTTTGAGGGCCGCTTTAATTTCATCCCTTTCGAAGTTTTCGATTCCCTCTATCTCTTGTAAGAAGGTTCGTAACACCTCTGGTGTATGTTCTTCATTCAATACTTGCTGGCATTCTTCATCATATTCGATATCGTCTCTGAAGAATATCTCAGAAAGTTCGACGATTTCCGCTCCATAGCTCATCTGATCTTGATAAAGGGCGATGACACCTCGCGCAAACTCCAGTTCTTCAGGTGTAGGTTTCTCAGAAATTTTACCCGCCTTGATCAAATGCGGTAATGCCAGTTCGACAACGCGATCAAGATCCTGTTTTTTCATATATTGGTTGTTCATCCATAATAGTTTCTTCTGATCGAATACGGCAGGAGATTTGGAAAGACGTTTCGGATCAAAAATTTCAATGAGTTCTTCACGGGAAAAAATCTCTCTTTCCCCACCTGGTGACCAGCCGAGAAAAGCGATGAAATTAAACAACGCTTCCGGTAAATAACCAAGTTCTTCATATTGTTCGATGAATTGAATGATCGTTTCATCCCGTTTACTCAATTTCTTATGCTGCTCATTAACGATTAATGTCATATGCCCAAAGATCGGTGGTTCCCAGCCAAGGGCTTCATAGATCAAAATTTGTTTAGGTGTATTGGAAATATGATCATCACCGCGTAAAACATGGGTGATTTTCATCAAATGATCATCGATCACCACAGCAAAGTTATAAAGCGGCCATCCATCACTTTTTACGATGACAAAATCACTAATGTCCTTCGTCTCAAAGGAGACTTCACCTTTAACCATATCGTTAAAGGTTACAACCTTACCTTCCGGCACTTTGAAACGAATATTCGGTTTTCTCCCTTCTTTTTCTAGCCGTTCCTGTTCTTCCTTGGTTAAATGCCGGCATTTTCCGGAATAATGAGGGACGATGCCACGAGCCCGTTGTTCTTCGCGCTCCCGTTCTAATTCTTCCTCTGTGCAATAACATTTATAAGCATGTCCGGTTTCTAAAAGCTTTTTCGCATATTTTTGATAAATATCAAGCCGCTCTGATTGACGATAAGGGCCATATTCCCCTCCGACATCAACACTTTCATCCCAGTCGATGCCTAGCCATCTTAAATATTTCAGCTGGCTTTTTTCGCCGCCTTCAATATTTCGTTTCCGATCGGTATCTTCAATACGAATGATAAATTTTCCATTTTGATTACGGGCAAATAAATAGTTGAATAAAGCGGTTCTAGCGTTTCCAATATGTAGATGCCCGGTGGGGCTTGGCGCATATCGTACGCGAATGTCTGCCATGATTTTACCTCCAGATTCATCTCCTATGATCATTTTGCATATCCTTGTCAAAACAATTTTACTACAAAAAGTACCGGGATTGTAGCACCATATACGTTTCTACCATATACGTTTCTTAAATATAGTCGATCGGTCGATCTTGCAAAGGATCAAAATCAATTGCCGGGTGAGCTTTTTAAAAAGAAGTCATCAATATTTTATAAAGACGAATTATTTGTCCCATATTATGAAAAGGAGGCTCAATAGAACCCCCTTTATCTTTACAATGCTTTTTCCAGTGATTTCGGTTTCGCGAAAATCATCCGGCCTGCTGATGTTTGCAATACACTGGTTACTAAAACGTGAATCGTCTTGCCGATATAATTGCGCCCGTCCTCAACAACGATCATCGTACCATCATCCAGGTAGGCGATCCCTTGATCCTGCTCTTTACCATCTTTGATGATGTGAACAACCATTTCCTCGCCGGGCAAGACTACGGGTTTTAAAGCGTTCGCTAGATCGTTGATATTCAATACTTTCACTTGATGCAGTTCACATACTTTATTCAAGTTAAAATCGTTAGTAACGACCGTACCGTTGAGTAATTTTGCCAGTTTCACTAGCTTGCTATCCACTTCTTGAATATCTTCAAAGTCCCCTTCATACACTTCAACTTTTATCGGTAATTCCTTCTGGATTTTATTCAATATATCAAGCCCTCTTCGGCCCCGGTTTCTTTTTAATACGTCCGAGGAATCGGCGATATGTTGCAATTCTTCCAGTACGAACTGGGGAATAACAATCGTTCCTTCTAAAAAACCTGTTTTACATATATCGGCGATCCGGCCATCGATGATCACACTCGTGTCCAAAAGTTTTACATTAGCAGCGGATGGTTCCTTCTCTTCCTCCGCTCTCCTTTTACTTCCACGGCCGGCCAAAAGATTGAATAGTTCATCCCGTTTTTTAAAGCCAACCCGAAATCCCAGATAACCAAAGATCAACGTTAACAATATAGGGACAACATCATTGATAATCGGCAGGCGAATTCCTTCTATAGCAAAGTTTACTAAAAACGCTACCAGTAATCCTAATATAGCACCGATTGTACCGAAAATTAAATCCAATATCGGTGCGTTTAGTAATAGTTCTTCTAACCGTTTAATAAAGTTCACAACATGTCGTACAGCCCAAAATGTCATAATATAAAAAATAATTGCACCCAAGATAGCAGATACATATGGATTATTTAATAATAATATATGATCAATGCCGATCCATTCGTATAAAACCGGTAAAAACATGATACCTAATATCGAGCCGATCAAAAGGAACACAACCTGCACAAAGCGGGTAAGCATCTTGTCACCTCCTGTTACCATTATAAACAATAAAATCCTTTTAAAACGTAATATTACATGATTATTTACAAGTTGTTATGAATTTGCAATAGATGAAAAAAGGAATGATTAGTATAGTGCGATCTGTAGCGCCTCATTGATTGACGATACACCGATCAGTTCAATACCATCAGGAACTTTCCAGCCTGTTATATTTCCCCGGGGTACAAAAATCCGCTTAAAACCAAGTTTTGCAGCCTCTTTTACACGTTGTTCAATCCGATTGACCCGGCGAATCTCGCCAGCAAGTCCCACTTCGCCGATGAAGCAATCCGTTGCTCCCGTTGGTTCATCACGAAAACTGGAAGCAATACTCATCGCGACGGCTAAATCGATGGCCGGCTCATCCAATTTCACGCCACCAGTTACTTTCAGATAAGCATCCTGGTTTTGTAATAACATCCCGACCCTTTTTTCTAAAACAGCCATTATTAACGAAACCCGATTGTGATCGAGCCCTGTCGCCATTCTCCGGGGGTTGCCAAACGTTGCCGGTGTGATCAAAGCCTGAATTTCTACCAAAATAGGTCTTGTTCCTTCTAAAGCTGCGACAACCGTTGAGCCAGATGCTCCTGCGGAACGCTCATCGAGAAATAGTTCTGAAGGATTCAAAACTTCTTCGAGACCGTTTTCTTTCATCTCAAATACGCCGATTTCATTGGTTGAGCCGAAACGATTTTTCACCGCGCGAAGAATGCGAAACGTTTGATGACGTTCCCCTTCAAAATATAAAACAGTGTCCACCATATGTTCCAATACACGGGGGCCGGCAATCGCCCCTTCTTTTGTCACATGGCCGACAATAAAGATGGGAATTCCCGTACTTTTGGCGATGCGCATTATTTCACTAGTGCACTCACGAACCTGTGAAACGGAACCGGGGGAAGAAGTTATATCCGGGTGGAAAATCGTTTGGATGGAGTCGATCACAGCAAAACTCGGTTTTAAATCGCGAAGGTTTTCTTCTATTATATGGAAATTAGTTTCCGATAGAATATATAAATCGTCTGAGGTAATGCCGAGACGTTCAGCACGCATTTTAGTCTGTTTCGTCGATTCTTCGCCAGTAACGTAGAGAACCTTTTTCCCCATGGATGCTAGCTGCGCAGATATTTGTAGCAATAAAGTAGATTTACCGATACCCGGGTCGCCACCTATTAGTACTAGGGAGCCCTTGACAATACCTCCGCCTAAAACTCGATTGATCTCTTGGTAACGGGTTAATATCCGTTCTTCCTGAATTGTGTCAATATCGGTAATGCGTAGAGCTTTAACTCCAGACGGGTGGTTTTTACTATATGCAGAACGGCGTTCTGCCCCTTCTTCTACTTCTTCCGTAAACGTGTTCCAGCTTTGACAATTCGGGCACTTTCCCATCCATTTGGCGATGACGTAGCCGCAGGAAGAACAGACAAATTTTGTTTTTAGTTTTGCCATGAAATTCCCCTTACACAACAGATTTTTAATAATAGAGAAAGGGATAAGAGACAACAACCATGATTCCTGTTGCCCCTTATCCATATCTTATAGCATTTATGTGAAAATTTTATGAAAAAACGTGAGGTTTTGCGATAAACTTCCCATCTTCCACATCTACAAGAACTTTTTGACCTTTCTTTATTGTACCTTTTAGTAATTCCTCCGACAATAAATCCTCTATGTTTTTCTGAATCGCGCGGCGTAAAGGTCTTGCTCCATATTCTGGTTCATATCCTTTTTCAACAATTTTTTCTTTAGCACGTTCCGATAATTCTAATTCGATGCCTTGATTTTTTAATCGTTCAATTAACGCTTTGGATAAGATCGTTACGATCTCCTTCAATTGTTCTTTTTCCAATGGACGGAAAACGATCACTTCATCAATCCGGTTGAGAAATTCCGGTCGAAATGTACGTTTCAATTCTTCCATTACTTGATCTTTCATCCGTTCATAATCGAATTCCTTGTTTTCCACGCTAAAACCTACATGCTTCGTATATTTTAAGGATTGAGCACCTACATTGGATGTCATGATGATAATCGTATTTCGGAAATCGACCGTTCTTCCTTTCGAGTCCGTGAGTCTGCCATCATCAAGAACCTGCAACAAGATATTAAATACATCGGGGTGAGCTTTTTCAATTTCATCGAAGAGGACAACGGAGTAAGGGTTTCTCCGAACTTTTTCCGTTAATTGACCGCCTTCATCATATCCAACATACCCTGGTGGGGAACCGACCAATCTAGATGTGGAATGCTTTTCCATATATTCACTCATATCGATGCGAATCATCGCATCTTCATCACCAAACATCGCCTCAGCTAATGCTCTGGCCAGCTCGGTTTTACCGACACCAGTTGGACCGAGAAAGATGAACGATCCGATCGGACGTTTCGGGTCACCTAATCCCGAGCGCGCTCTCCTTACAGCTTTTGCCACAGCCTCGACCGCATCATTTTGACCGATCACACGTTCATGGAGAATTTCTTCTAATCGCAACAGCCTTTCTGCTTCACTTTCAGTCAATTTCTTCACCGGGATCCCGGTCCAGCTAGAGACAACCGCAGCGATATCATCAACTGTAACTTTGCTATTCTCTTTCCCCTGTTTTTCTTTCCATTTCTTCTTTTCTTCTTCTAGCTGTCTGCGGATCCGCTGCTCCATATCTCGCAAGGAAGCTGCTTTTTCAAATTCCTGGCTTTGAACGGCGGCATCCTTCTCTTTACGGACCTCATCGAGTTTTGTTTCTAATTCCTTTAAATTCGGCGGTGTGGTAAAATTGCGAAGGCGCACTTTTGAACTCGCTTCATCAATTAAATCGATCGCTTTATCGGGTAAAAATCGATCGGAAATGTAACGATCAGACATTTTTACAGCTGCTTCGATCGCTTCATCAGTGATTACCACACGATGGTGAGCTTCGTAACGATCCCGGAGGCCGTGTAAAATTTGCATCGTTTCTTCCACACTTGGCTCATCGACCATGATAGGTTGGAAGCGACGTTCTAGCGCTGCATCCTTCTCGATATACTTCCGGTATTCATCCAGTGTAGTTGCACCAATACATTGAATTTCCCCTCTGGATAAAGCCGGTTTCAAAATATTGGACGCATCAATCGCACCTTCCGCACCACCGGCACCGATTAAGGTATGCAATTCATCTATGAATAAAATAATATTTCCGGCCTGGCGTATTTCATCCATAACTTTTTTCAAACGATCTTCAAATTCACCACGGTATTTCGTTCCGGCAACAACCGTTCCCATATCTAAAGACATCACTCTTTTATTACGCAGGATTTCCGGAACTTCATTGTTAACAATTTGTTGTGCCAACCCCTCAGCGATAGCCGTTTTACCGACCCCGGGTTCCCCGATTAAAACAGGATTATTTTTCGTTCTCCTGCTTAATATTTCGATAACCCTTTGTATTTCTTTACTTCTACCAATGACCGGATCTAGTTTTCCTTCTTTCGCAATCTGTGTCAAGTCCCGGGCCAGACTATCGAGAGTCGGGGTACTTACATTTGTAGTGGTTCCAGATGCTCCACCGCCACCGTCATTATTGCCAAGCAATTGTAACACTTGTTGTCTCGCTTTGTTTAAACTAACACCGAGATTATTTAAGACCCTTGCCGCAACACCTTCACCTTCGCGAATTAATCCTAATAATAAATGTTCGGTTCCGACATAAGAATGGCCAAGTTTGCGCGCCTCATCCATCGACAACTCCAGGACTCTTTTAACCCTTGGTGTATATTGGGGCATCGGATTAATTTCTGTTCCTGCTCCCAACAAATGTACGATTTCCTTTTCGATTTTTTCTGGAGTGATGCCGATCGCTTTCAATGCTTTTGCGGCGATTCCTTCACCTTCACGAATTAGTCCTAACAAAACATGTTCAGTACCAACATTTTGATGTCTCAGGCGAATCGCTTCTTCCTGTGCAAGGGCCATCACTTTCTGTGCCCTTTCGGTAAAACGGCCAAATAGCATTCGATAACCTCCTTATCGGTTTTCCTCACATTCGAATTCGTTCCCGGATTAAAGTTGCGCGACGAACGTCACGTTCAAATGGAGACAAAGTTTTCCCGGCATGCTGCTGGATAATTCCTGGTTGGGTTAAAATCAACAACTCATTTAAAATTGCTGGTGAGATTTCGGAAATAAATCCGAGATCAATCCCTAAACGCACATCGGATATACATTGCGCCGCCTCTTTTGATTCGATGATTCGACTGTGCAGCAACACACCGAGGGATCTGAATATCCGGTCTTCCAGCTGAACCCCGGCTGTCTTTTTAATTTGTTCTCGCGCCGACCGTTCTTGTTCGATGATTTGTTCAACAATCGTCGTCAAATCACGGACGATATCTTCTTCCGATTTGCCGAGGGTAATTTGATTTGAGATTTGAAATATATTCCCAATCGCTTCGCTACCCTCACCGTATATACCACGAACAGTAATACCTAATTGGTTTAAACTTGGCAAAATTTGATTCATCTGCCTGGTCATCACAAGTCCCGGTAAATGCATCATCACCGATGCGCGCAAACCCGTTCCTACATTTGTCGGGCAGCTAGTCAAATAGCCACGTACTTCATGAAACGCATAATCAAGATGTTTTTCCAATTCATCATCAACTAAAAATGCCTTTTCTAAAGCCTTTTCTAATTGTAAACCAGAAGTGATACACTGTATACGTATATGGTCTTCTTCGTTGATCATTATGCTAATTTCTTCATTTTCTGAAATCAGGCAAGCCCCATGAGGGGATTCTTCTGCCAGATTCGGGCTAATTAAGTGCTTTTCTACCAGAACCTGTTTTTGTAATGGTTCTAAAGCACTCATCCGGACCATTTCCATTCCCTGTAAGGGGGATCCGGGAGACGGGTTTGCGACTACCTGTTCCACTTTCGTTAAAACGGCCTGTGCCTCTTCATCGGAAAATAAGATCGGATATAAGTGGTCTTTTAAGTTCCTGGCTAACCGAATTCTTGAAGTCAACACGATATCCGATTGGGGGCCATCTGCATTGATCCAGGAACATCCGGATCGGTTCAAAAACTCATCAATGGACATCAGCATCGCCCCCTTCTTGCAATATTTTTTCATACATGCGAATTTCATCCCGTACTTCCGCGGCCTTCTCAAACTCCTCTTTAGCCACTAAATTTTGCAAAGTCTCTTTTAAAATATCGATCTTTTTACGCAATTGTAACGCGCCGCCAGTCCGCCGGGGAATTTTCCCATTATGCTTCCAATTCCCCCCCTGTATCCGCTTTAAAACAGGAGTGAGCTTTTCATGGAAAGCATCATAGCAATGGGCACAGCCAAATTTGCCAACTTCCAAAAACTGTTCAAAAGTCATCCCGCAATTTGCGCAGCGCGTCATTTGCCGTGTTTCAAAAGGCTCTGGATATTTAGGTTCTACATTAAAAAATCCCGCTAATAAATTATTTAATGACAAATTGGGGGAATGAAATGTATTTATGAAAGTATCGCTTTTTCCTTGCGCACAAACTTCACATAAATGATACTCTGTTTTTTCCCCATTAATAATTTTTGTAAAATGCACCGTTGCCTTCCTTATTCCGCACTCTTGGCAAATCATCATCTCACCTCATAATTTCAGGTTATTCATAACTTAATTCAATTAACATTGCTTTTAAAATCCGAGCCCGTAATTTGTCACGATCTGGTAAGTCGATTTTTAAAACATCGCGGTCAATGGCACTCGCCATAATTTTTGCTTCTCTTTCTGTAATCACTTCTTCATCTAATAGACGCTCGATAATATCGAGGCACGATGATTGCGGTATCGAATTGCCGATAATTGAAATTAAATGTTCAATCAACGAAGAATGATTCGTCGGTCTTACTTTAATAATCCGGATAAAGCCCCCACCGCCTCGTTTGCTTTCAACGATATACCCTCGTTCCAGAGTAAATCTAGTATTGATCACATAGTTAATTTGCGAAGGTACGCACTGGAATTTATTCGCAATTTCACTTCGTTTTATTTCAACGATTTCTTCCTCGCTTTTTTCCAAAACCTGCTTTAAATATTCTTCTATAATGTCAGATATATTTCTCACGGACTCACCACCTCACTCCTTGTTTCTATTTTTCTATATTTGGAACGATTATCCTGACTTTGACTATATTTGACTAAATATATTATATATGGAAACCGATCTTGCTGGCAAGTTCAGTTGACCATATTTTCCAAAAAATTTCCCGAAACACGGGTGCACACTTGACCTCATCAATACTCATTTTATCCATACCGTTGATGGATTAAAACACATCCCTGAAGTTCTGAAATACCCCGATACTA
>CALKAK010000021.1 GCA_937983015.1 uncultured Bacillaceae bacterium
CTTTTATCCGCAATATACAGGCAGTTACTAGTACAACATTGGGAGATCGAATAACAGAATCAATAGGTTTTATGTTAATATCATCGATGGAAATTATCTCGGAACATCGTCGAGGCCGTTTGATGTCGTTTATGCACGATCGGTAGTTGAAGGTTCTGACAGAAAATTAAAAAGTAACATTACCTTAAACCGATTAGGATTGGATTTTATCAATGATCTTGAAACCGTGGAATATACGTTGAATGGCGATGGGCGAAAAAACGGATTGATAGCGCAGGATGTTCAAGCGGTTTTAGAAAAACATGGAGTGAATTTCGCCAACCAAAGTATTGTAGTCGATGGAGAGTATATGGGGATCAGTTATACGCAACTCATCGCACCTTTGATCAAATCCGTACAAGAGTTAGATAAAAAAACATCCGACAACATAGAATGGCTCAAAATTGAGAACCAGTATCTAAAACAAAAAGTAAAACAGCTGGAGGAATTGATCGCATGAAAGTGGAAATCGAAAATGGAAAACTGGCAGCTGCCATCAACTTTATGTACGATTTAAAATTGGCGCGGAAGCAGTCGCGAATGCGTCGACGGTTAATCAAGCTAATGTCTGAACGACTGCAAGAAGTGGAAGAAGAAAGAAAAGAACTGCTCAAAGAGCACAGTCACAAAGACGAAAATGGAGAACCCATCGTGAAAGAAAATGGCAATTATGACGTCAAGGACATAGTTGCCTTTTCTAATGATCTTAAAGAGCTTTACGCTGAAAAAATGGTCATTGAAGGCGGTGATAACCGCGAAATGCTTTATACAGTGAAACACATACTGAAAAAGTTTGAAGATGAAGAGTACGAGGGGCAGGAGAGTGAAATATACGATTATTTATGCGACCAGTTTGAAATCGATAATGAGGAGACGATGAATAATGAATATCAAAGTGACTAGCATTAACGTGCGGCGCGAGGGTGACGAAGTAACCAGCTTACAAGTATATTTCAATGGGAGAAACAGTGATCAGTCGATCAATATTAACGGGTATGTCCCGCTCGAAAGCGGTGAGTTTGAAGTACATGTACACGTCGAAGATGTTGAGGACATTGTTAAGCAGAAGGTAATTGAACGGCTAATGAATGGGGAAGAGCCGGTGGAGTAGGGCTTTTTTATTTTGCTTTAGAAGGAGGTGACATCATGGAAAACGTTGTGAAAACCGTTGTTGCTGTAGGCGGCGCGACCGCCTCATTTTTATTTGGGGGGTGGTCGTCGTTGCTTTCCATACTTCTTGCTTTTGTTGTGATTGACTATTTGTCCGGTGTCGTGGCGGCCGGAAAGGAAGGGAAACTATCGTCTGAGGTTGGGTTATGGGGGATCCCGAAAAAAGTCGCTATATTCGGCGTGGTCGCTGTGGCGCATCTGATCGACACGGCGTTGGGTGACGCACACCTGTTCAGGGACGCAGCAATCTTCTTTTATCTTGCGAATGAGGTTTTGAGCATTATTGAGAACGCAGGGCGGATCGGCGTACCTATACCGCCGGTGCTGGAGAAGGCAGTAGAAGCTTTGAGATCGAAAGGAGAGGTGAAAAGAAATGAGTAAACCGTTAGTCATCGTCGACCCGGGTCATGGTGGCAGCGATCCGGG
>CALKAK010000022.1 GCA_937983015.1 uncultured Bacillaceae bacterium
TCCCGCGCACCACCGCCAGGGAAATGTTTGATCGTTAAGGCGATACGATCTTCAGCGAGCTCTTTTCCTTGATAAGTTTCGATAATCGTTTCGATCACTTTGCCGATGAATTCGGAATCTTCCCCAAAGGTTTCCGTGATGCGATACCAGCACGGATTGGTGGTCGTGTCGGCCATGTACATATATCCTTTCCGGATATTCGTCGCATTCCATTCCTTCCGGCCGGTTTCAGCGAATTCTTTTACCACGTTCAGATCTTGAGTGGCTGCGATCCCTAACGTGCCAGGCCACGCAGTGAAACTCGTCGTCCGATCTTCATCATCGAATGTGACACGATCATTTTCGTTCCGCAACTTGGATGCGACGATTACGGGGATACCGAGGCGGGGTTATTCGGCTACTTCGTTGAGAGCATTCACCCATTTTGCAAGATCGGAAGGTTGGTATTTTTCCCGGAGAATGATATGACGGATATGCATGTCCTTGATCATTTTTGTCGTGCCGTATTCCATCGTACCTTTGAATGGTCCGGAATCGCGCATTTTTTCAACTTCACTGAAAATTCCATCATGACTTGTTTGGGATTTATCCTGGACGTTTTTCCCCATTTGTTTATCACAGATTACGAATAAACCTAATTTTTCATCGACCATCATCTGATGGATTAAATCCTCAGCGCGTTCTTCCGGGGATAGACGCCAGTCCTCGTATTTATCGAGTTTTCCATTCCCGTTTAAGTCTTTAAACTGCAGCCCATTGACCTCAATAACAGGCTTTTTTCGGGCGACGATTTTTGGTTGTTGCATGAATAGACCTCCTCTATTTGTTAAAAAATAGTAAGCCATTACAATTTGGGTACTAGATTCATAAATTAATTTTTGACCGCATTTAAAGCGCTTACGTAAATTAATTATAAACGTTTACAAATGGTTTGTATACTAGAACACATAAAAATCCGTACGAATAGGAATTTCTTTGTTCTCTTTATCTGTATCGAGATTATCGTGACACATCTTTCCTATGAAACTATCTGTCATCTGCTCTTGATAGGAAATGGTGAATAAAAAACACCCACCGGAACGTATGGTGAGTGCCGTGTTGATTGATCAACCTTTCTTGAACGTCGGTCTTCCGATCGGATAATATTCATAATGGTCCGCTCCTATAAATGCATCTATTCGCAGACAATTTCTCCCATCAAAAATGATCGGTTGCCTCATCAATTTTAGGATATGTGGCCAATCGAGTTCGATAAATTCTGACCAGTCCGTGATAATGAGGACCGCATCAGCACCTGTTATCGCTTCTTGAACGGTTTCAGCGTAGTACATTAAGTTACCAAGAATTTCTCTGGCATTTATAGAAGCTACCGGATCATAACCATGGATATTTGCCCCATAATTTGCCAGTTTTCTAGCGATGGGGATGGCCGGAGATTCGCGCATGTCATCGGTATTGGGTTTAAAAGCAAGACCGAGTAAAGCGATTTTTTTACCCCGTGCATCGCCAGCGAACCGCTTCATGATTTTTTCGACAAAACGCTCTTGCTGACGCTTGTTGATAGTCATTGTCTCCTGTAATAGTTCCAGTTTCATACCATGCTCCTTAGCCGTGGCAACGAGAGCCTGCACGTCTTTGGGAAAACAGGAACCTCCATAACCAATACCCGCTTTTAAAAAATGCGGGCCGATGCGGCGGTCCATACCCATGCCTTTAGCAACATCCATAATGTCTGCGTCTACTTTTTCACAAAGGGTGGCAATTTCATTGATAAAGCTAATTTTTGTCGCTAAAAACGCATTGGATGCGTATTTAATCATCTCCGCACTGCGGGGCGAAGTGAATAACACGGGGATGTTTAACGGTGCGTACATGGCGGCAATTGTCTCGGCAGCTTTCGGATCACGATAGCCGATAACGATGCGATCTCCTTCCATTGCGTCACGCAGGGCAGAACATTCACGTAAAAACTCCGGGTTAGAAATCAATGAGATAGAAATCCCGGGTTTTAGATGTTCGTTCATTAACTGATCGATTCGATCATTTGTGCCCACGGGTACGGTGCTTTTTATAACGATGATCGCATCTTCTTCTAATTCTTGCGCCAGACTGATAGCGGCCTTTTCTAAAAAGCTTAAATCCGCACTCCCATCTTCACTTTCTGGGGTTCCCACAGCGATGATGATCACTTCACACCCGGTGATCCCTTCTTTTAACGAAGTGGTAAAAAATATTCTTCCGGCTGCGCTATTTTTCGCCAACAACTCCTCCATCCCCGGTTCATAAATTGGGGAAATTCCCTGTTTCAACTTTGCGATTTTTTCTTTATCAACATCGATACAGGATACCGTGTGACCGATCTCCGCCAAACAAACTCCGGTTGACAGTCCGACATAACCTGTTCCTAAAACTGCAACCCGCATTCAATCATTCGCTTTCGCATTTGTAAATTGCTGTTTTTTCGCAGAAACGATTTCACTCATATACTGAAACACCTCATCCTGTAAGTCCTCCCTGTTAAGGGCGAAATCAATTGTCGCTTTTATAAAACCTAATTTATCGCCCACATCATAGCGTTTACCATTGAAATTGTAGGCAAAGATTGCCTGCTGCTGGTTAAGGATGTTGATCGCATCAGTTAACTGCAGTTCCCCACCTTGTCCGATGGGTGTTTGTTCCAAAGCCTGAAAAATTTCCGGTCTTAAAATATAACGGCCCATGACGGCGAGCCTGGATGGTGCTTCTTTCAGAGAGGGTTTTTCAACTAGTTCGTCAATGTAATAAATATTCTGGTCGATACCGCCACCCCGTGGTTTGACGATCCCGTACTTCGATACATCTTGTTTCGGGACCGTTTGTACGGCGATAATCGAGCTGGACCAATATTCAAATACATCGATCATCTGTTTTAGGGCTGGTGGGTCCGAATCGATGATGTCGTCTCCCAGTAACACCGCAAATGGTTCATACCCGACGAATTTTTTCGCGCATAAAATCGCATCACCAAGTCCCCGGGGTTCTTGTTGGCGGATATAACTGATGTTAGCGAGATTGGATATTTTCCGTACTTCTTCAAGTACATCAAGCTTGTTTTTTTCCTGGAGCGCATCCTCTAATTCATAGCTTTTATCAAAATGGTTCTCAATCGAGCTTTTACCGCGACTGATGATGATGGCGATTTCTTCGATTCCTGAGGCGACAGCTTCTTCGACAATATACTGGATCGCCGGTTTATCAACGATGGGTAGCATTTCCTTCGGTTGGGCTTTCGTCGCTGGTAAAAAACGGGTTCCCAATCCGGCGGCAGGGATGACCGCTTTTCGTATTTTCAACAATATAGCCTCCTTTCACAAGCTTTAATTCCTGTTTATGCATCCATCACGTCTTCGGTCACGTTACTTGCCTAGTTGACGGGAGTATTCCCTGGCCGCCAGAAAGGTGAATTGCGATGATCGGTAACTTGTTTTCGAGTTTAGAAGACAATTCTCTCTATCTGGTACAATTCAGTTCACTCTTGATTGGGTAGTATATCTTTTTAATGAAACGCTCGATTAATTTCGGTAAGCTTTTTTTACGACGATGGACTAGAAAGGCCGTGATCGCTTTGCGCTCTTCTTTCGTCAACAACCAGTCATCGGGAACATGAGCGACAATTTCTTCAAGCAATAAAACCGGCATGGTTTGAATAATTTCCAGTCCTTCGTAAAAACGTTCCTCTTTATCAATAAAACGGCACAAAAACTGGTGAGTCGCACTTTTGATCAACCCCTGGTGGGGATGGTTCATTTCGTTTAGCGTCCAGGACGGAGATGAAAAAATCTCCGCATGATCGATCGCCCATATGCGGTAGGCCCCCGGTTCTGTTTCTTGTAATAAAATATTTTTCCGCGTCCGGTCGTGATTGACTAACCAGTAGTCTAAGAGGATGATCATCACAACTGTTTCCGGATTCGTAATCGATTTACTGTCCGTGATTTCATGTAAATTGCGACTATCCGGGATGAACGTAGTTGCGAATTGGTGTTGAGCCGAAAGAAGCGGTTCGGGATGGTGAATTTGCCGGGTGAAATCTTCCGGTAAAGCGATGATTTGACTGAAGGGAAGAGGAGCCCCGAGATACCTACCGATACAGTAACCGATCCATTCATTAGCCAGTGATTTTTCAAATCCCTCTTGTAAAAATTTCACGACAGAGGATTTTCCATCAGGGAGTGTTAATAGATGAGCATTTGACTTACCCGGCAATCTTTGTTGATAGATGAAGTTAGGCAAGTTTATGTTCCTCCCGTTTGTGATTCCGCTACGATTTGCTTGATTAAACGGACATATTGGGCGGCTACTTTTTCGATGGCAAAATTTTCCTGAACATGTTTCATCGCCTGATGGGAGAGTGTAGCATGGTGTTCAGGGTGATCAATAATCGTGTAGATTTTTCGCAAAGCATCGTCAGTTTTGTTTTGTTCATACAAAAGTCCGGTCACACCATCGATTACAATTTCAGTTACCGGCATCATTCGTGCCGCGACGACGGGTACGCCACAAACCATCGATTCGATAAAGGTATTGCCAAAGGATTCCACTTTTGTTGTGGCGAGGGTGATTCCCCCAGATTCTCGGATTTTCGCGTATATATGGGGCATTTGCTGGTAGGGGATGACCGGGTACCACCGGATGATATCCGTTAGGTTTTCCTCACGGTAGACCGTGGCGAATTGGTCACGCTGGACGCTTTGGGCGCCACCGATGACCCAGATTTCGATATCCTGGCGCTCATATTTTATTTGTTTTGCGATGTCGATCAATTTTTGCCAGTTTTTGCGGGCATCTAACCGGCCGATCCAACCGATAATTTTTTTGCCCGGAGTCACATGAGGGGCGCTTTTATAATCGATCTTTTCTTTTGGTATAGCGTGGTATACCGCAGTGTCGATTCCGTTATAGATGACAAAAACCGGAATGTTTTCGGTTAAAATTGATACAAGGCGGCGCTGGTATTCGGATGGAACGATAATTCCCCGGGGAGCGAGCGAATCAATGTCTTTTAGGTGTGGGGTTAATTTTTTTAATTCGGGTGTACGTGCTTCTACGAGTACCGGCCCCTTGTACCTCGCTTTATAAATCAAGGGAAAGGCATACCCCGTATCGACGATAATGATGAGATCGTAGTGGTTTTCCTGGATGATTCGGATGATTTTTTCTTTATTTTTTGTCAAATATACTTTAGCGACATCTTCCATCATATGCAGACCACCATGGTCTTTCATGTAGAGAAATTCCGTAATGATTCCGTGTTTTTTGAAGTAGCGGGCCCGGTTTCGCCAACCAGCGTTAACGCCACCAACTGTTAACAGGCGCCATATGACAAGTATTTTCATACCAAGATCTCCCGGCTTGCGATAAATTTTTTTAGTGATGCACCGTTCATTTTTTCTTCTTCTTTTCCTTCTTTTTTTTCTTTTTTTTCTCCTTTTTCTCTTTTTTCTCTTCCGTGTTTTCCTCTGCGAACTTTTTCCCGGATTTTTTCTTTTTCTCTTTTTTCTTTTTCCATTCTTTCTTCTTTTTCTTCTCTTTTACAGCATTCTTTTTTTCATTGGAGAGCGGGAGCAAATTTTCTGGATAGGAAATCGTGATGCCTTCTCGTTTTAATCTGTCGATGATCTCATCGGGGTCGGCTCCCCGGGCCAGCATGATCCGAACCCATTCTTCTTTAAAAATTTTAAAAAACAAGTTTTCCACTGATTGGTTGTAAACTTCAGGGTCGATCAGTGTAGATAATGCTTCCTGGGAATGTTTCAGACGTTTTTTGTTGATTTTTTCCTTCATCAATTCCCGGGAGAGGGTTTTGGCTATTTCCTCCATCTGGATATAATGTTGCCATTCCTCGTACAGCTGTGGGGCGAATTTTTTCACGTGTTCCAAAAAGGTTTGTTTATAATCTTCGCCCAGAGAATTAAGCAGTTTCCTCGGGTACGGATAGACCCGATCCCTCCATACGGTGCGGCCAACATCGATAACTTTTAGACTCAAATCGTCCTGGATATAAATCTGTCTTTTATGATGATCGATTCGTTCATAGCCGATTTCTTTAAAGGTTAACAACATCTCGATCAATTTTTGCGAAAGCTGTTCCGTCAAAGGCTGGGATTGCAAATATTCCCTGAGATCGATGCCCTTTACCATTTCCATGGCGATATAATTTTCGCCTTTTTTGTATATCTTTGGTAATAAATTCGTATGTTGCCCGAGACTCAGGGCGTAATATTCACGTTCACAATCTTCTGGGTTACCATAAACCTTTAAGGCGATATCATCGGTAAAGCGGAATACAGCTCCTTGACGGCCTTTACCGATCATCTCGAGCGGTGATTTATTGAGTACGACCACATCTTCCCCGGGGACCGTCGCTACATAAATCTTTTTAACAATTTGTTCTAAATCGTTTAAATCCATCTATTTCAACCTCGCTATCAGGATGCAAGTTCTCTTACTCATCAGTAAATGAAAGAGAAACATCTATGGAAACGGCTTTGGACCAGTTTTGCGAGGAATCGCGGGGAAAATTTATAGTGATGGTTAAGTCCGTGAGGAAAATGATCGATTTGTAAAAATGGAGAAGCGATCGAAAAGAAAAAAGCGGCTGGCGCCGACAGGTTACGTTCAATCTGGAAACTCTTTGAATTTTTCCGGAACAAGGGGCATGGAGGAGGGGACCTGCACGATTTCTTTTTCCGGATAGCGTAGGGCGGTTAATTTTCCCCCGAAGACACAACCGGTATCGATATTGTACGTGTTATTGACGATCCTTACTTCTTTTACCGGTGTGTGGCCGTAGACGATCATAGCTTTCCCGCGG
>CALKAK010000023.1 GCA_937983015.1 uncultured Bacillaceae bacterium
CGGATCCAAATGGGCGAGGGGATTGAGCGTCAGGCGCCCTTGATTTTTCGCCGTTGGATCGCCAAACCGATAAGCCATATACGCATGGGCGAATTCATGAACAGAGAAAGCGATGGCAATCGTGATCAATACATATATAAGATCCTGGATATCGAAGGCGAGGAAGCGATTGAGAACGTCCATGGTTAACTCCTTATTCATTCAGTAGTTTTTATTTTAACATCAAACCCGCATGTTTCCTAACTTTTAAACCGCCTGTCCTGATGAAGATTAAAAAGAGCGGCTCATTGAAGACGCCTTTTCAACGAATCGATGTATCGATATGCCGCTTCGATTTCTTCATCCGTATAATTTTGCCGGGCTTTAACCGTACGCACCTTTTCGATAACCTCAGCTTTTCCCAGTTCTTGAAAAAATAAAATCGTGGAAACGAGTTCTAGAAACCGGGAGCTGCGCTCGTTCAGATCCTGTAAACATTTTTCGAGATGGGGAGGTGTCGTTAAGTTTAACGTTTGTAAAAAGTTTTCCCCCGCTTCGGTCAAACGATATTGGTACTGGCTATAATTGCCCCGCTTCTGTACCGTTTCTTCTAAAAAACCCATATTTACGAGCTCTTCCACGCGGACGGTTAATTCTTCAGAATACGGTCCGTAAAAATGGAATTGGAATTTTTCATCGAAGGGAAAGGACAGCTGCTTGGCTATATAGATCATTTTTTGCAATTTTTTCCGCCCGTTGATTTCACCGGCCAAACGAATCGCCTGCAGCACCCTTGCATGATCTTGTAACATCCAGTTCACCCCATCATCTCATCTATTTCTTTCGAACGCTTTCTAGTGTTTTCCGTATTAACATCTATATCTCATTCCGAAAAGGATTTCGTCACGGGAAGTTCCCCTCATCACTCGCTATACAATAACCGTTTAATCTTCTCAACCGTGGTTTGAGCCGGATGACTTTCTAGCAAATCGAGGGGATAATACAGTTTATGGTCGGTTCTTCGCTTGCCACTGATGGCTTCAACAATATCCGATTCCCGGGATAATTCCCGCAATTCTCCATCGGGCATGAGGAGCAAGATCGGTAACCGCTCGCCCTCTTCACCGGGACGGTAAAAATCATACGGTAAATCCGATGAGGAATCAACAACTAAATAGTATTTCGGATCGATATCGATTTTTTTGAACAGATCTTCTAGTTCGCGAAGTTTCGTATATTCGCGCGAAGGATCGAATTCAACGTATTTAAAAAGGCGCCGATTTAGAAACCGATCGCATAGATCTTGCAAAATCGGATCATTCTCTTCTTGCCAAACGTGGAAATAATAGAGGACTACGGATTCATCGAGTTGTAGATAATCCGCTAATGCCGGTCTTCCCTGAAACAATGAGTAAAAATGAACCGGTTCATGTTTAAAAGAAAACCCTTCTTCATATAGGACTCGGGCCCGTTCCAGGATGGAATTCAAAATGACCTCCGCGCTGCGTGTAACCGGATGGAAATAAACTTGCCAATACATCTGATAGCGGCTCATAATATAGTCTTCCACCGCATGCATGCCGCTTTTCTTAAAAACTACTTGACCGTCATACGGACGCATAACGCGCATGATGCGATCCATATCAAAATGTCCGTAACTGACTCCTGTGTAGAAAGCGTCTCTTTGTAGATAATCCATCCGATCGGCATCGATCTGACTCGAGATGAGACTGACGATCAATTGATTTTCGTGGGTTTTTGCGATTACTTCGGTCACATCCCGGGGGAAATCGGCATCAACCCTACGTAAGATGCGATTGACCTCGGTATCCCCTAAAATAATTTTTTGCGTGTACTGTTCATGATCGAGATGAAATACTTTTTCGAAACTGTGGGAAAAAGGGCCGTGACCCAGATCGTGCAATAACGCCGCACACAAGGTGAGCAGGCGATCACGCTCTTCCCAATGCCATTCTTCACGGGAACGGAACACATCATCGATGATGCGCCGGACGATTTCATACACCCCTAAAGAATGATTAAAACGGGAATGTTCCGCGCCGTGAAAGGTTAAGAACGTTGTGCCGAGCTGTTTGATCCGCCTTAAGCGCTGGAACTCCTTCGCATTAATTAAATCCCAAATGACGCGATCTCTTACGTGAATGTACCGGTGGACGGGATCTTTAAACACCTTTTCTTCTGGTAATTGTTCCGAAAGGTACGTCATTTTGAATTCACTTCCTACCTATCATGCTATTTATTATACCGGTTTTCCGGGCGGCTTTCAGTATCCTTTTTGATCGTGTTTGAGTCAAGTAATTGTAGGCATATTTTTTTGTCACTTTTTTGAAAGCGAAT
>CALKAK010000024.1 GCA_937983015.1 uncultured Bacillaceae bacterium
AAAACAATAAAATAAATCATTTGTTTGTCATACTAGCAAAAAGTATATATAATATAAAAAAATACTAAATATACTGAAAATAAGGTGTCATAATTTAATTTGGGAGGAACGGCTTATGAGAATAGGAGTTCCCAAAGAAATAAAAAGTCATGAAAATCGCGTCGCGATCAGTCCGTCTGGTGTAAATTATTTGAAAAAATTCGGCCATGAAATCTTCCTTCAAACCGGAGCGGGATTGGGTTCGGGTTTTACGGATGAAGATTATGAACAAAACGGGGCGACCATTGTCCCCAAGCCGGAAGATGCCTGGGACGTTGATCTGGTATTGAAAGTAAAGGAACCTCTCCCAGAGGAATATCAATATCTGCGGGAAGGGTTAATTTTATTTACATACCTTCATCTGGCAAATGACCCTCGCCTGGCGGAGGAATTAATGAAAAAAAAGGTGACGGCGATCGGCTATGAAACGGTACAATTAGCCAATGGGTCGCTTCCATTATTGACACCGATGAGTGAGGTCGCCGGAAAAATGGCCGTGCAAATCGGTGCCCAGTATTTAGAAAGTGTGTACGGCGGTAAGGGAATTCTTCTTTCCGGGGTACCTGGTGTCCAGCGTGGCAATGTGGTAATTATTGGTGGCGGTGTTGCCGGTACCAACGCGGCAAAAGTGGCTGTCGGTATCGGGGCAAATGTGACGATCCTGGAAGTAAATCCCGAACGTTTACGGCAGCTCGATGATCTGTTCCAGTATGAAGTGAATACTTTGATGTCCAATCCGTACAATATCGCTCAGGCTGTTAAAGATGCCGATCTCGTAATCGGTACCGTCCTCATACCTGGTAAAAAAGCACCGAAACTGGTAACAGAAGAAATGGTAAAATCGATGAAACCGGGATCGGTCGTCATCGACATCGCGATCGATCAAGGGGGGATATTCGAAACAAGCGATCGGGTGATGACCCATGATAATCCAACATTTGTAAAACACGGGGTCCTGCATTATGCTGTCCCCAATATGCCGGGAGCGGTTCCGTATACGAGTACACTCGCTTTAACGAACGTTACTACACCTTACGTGTTAACCATCGCCAATCTCGGCTTAGAGCAGGCATTAAGGGAAAATGATGCCCTATTACGTGGAGTAAATACATATCAAGGACAGATCACTCATAAAGGTGTTGCCGAATCCCTTAATGCCCGATATACATCGATGGAAGACTTTTTAAATTGAGGATCGGAATTTACATTTACATGGTTTTTTCAACAATAATGGTCGCGAAAATAATAGTCGCGAAGGTAATGGCATTTAACGAATCAAAATAAAACGACCGTTTCCGGTGGAAGTCATTGTAATGAATAGCTTCCAGGAAACGGTTTTCCTTTTAGATGTTTTTACTTGTTTCCAGATCGCCTTCTTTTATAGAAGTCTTAACAATTTATCATTTTATATGGGGATGATTTGTAATTCTTTCGGGTATTTCGTTAATACTTCGACACCATTCTTCGTGATCACCACATCATCTTCGATACGGACGCCCACTTTCCCGGGGATATATATGCCCGGCTCGATGGTAAAGACCATCCCTTCTTTTAATTCAAGCTCATTATTCGCATGGACCGAAGGGTATTCATGGATATTAATCCCGAGACCATGTCCTAATCGGTGGGTGAAGTATTCACCGTAACCGGCTTCTGATATAAGATCTCGTGCGATCCGGTCGATACTTGCGCACGTCTTCCCGGGCTTGCAAGCGTTGACAGCGGCTTCTTGCGCTTTTAATACGGTATGGTAAATCTGGATATGTTTTTCGGGAACATCACCGACACCGATCGTTCTCGTTATGTCGGAACAGTAACCTTCGTAAACGACCCCGAGATCGAATAAAACGAAATCTCCGTTTTTTACTTTATTTGCTCCCGGTGTACCGTGAGGGTTCGCTGCATTGGGGCCGGTTAATATGGTCGTTTGAAAGGACATTTTTTGAACACCTTTCTTTTTCAATTCGTATTCGACAATGGCAACGAGTTCGTTTTCCGTGATCCCTTCAACGATCGCCTCACAGCCGATCCGGATGGCTTCATCCGCCAGTTCACAAGCTTTTCTCAGTTTTTCAATTTCCGCTTGATTTTTGATCATACGTAATTCGTTTATTTTCTCTTCACTGGCGATAAAGGTTGCCTCAGGGAATATCTTTCGGAGCGCTTCATAACGATCCACGGTCATATGTTGTTTTTCAATCGCGATCGTGCTAACGGACGGAGTTCTTTTCAAGATTTCTTCTTTGATCTTCTCCCAGGGATTTTCCGTATCCCTATACCCATAAACCGAATGAGGAAAACCGGTTGCTTTAGCCGTTTCTAGTTCCAATTGGGGACAAAATAAAAAAGGTTCTTCCTCGGGGAAAAGAACGATGGCGAGGACCCGCTCATGGGGATCGCTCGTAAAGCCACTAAAATAAAAGACCGTGTCACTTGAGGTCAAAAGTGCGACATCAATATTTTTTTCTTTCAACCAATTTCGATAATTTTCTACACGTTCTTGCAATGTGCTCACCCCGACTAGGTAGAATAGTTTTGGTTAAAAAAAGAATCTTTCTTTTTTATGGTTTTCACATAAGAGCAACGGGCAACTTCTTATTTCAAAAGACTATCATTTTTACGATAAAATGTAAATAGTAGGTAATAGAAGGATTTTTTGGCCCGCTGGCGAAATGATGAAACTAAGAGTATATGGAAAGGAGAATGGTAGCATGAAAGTTTCGTATCATGGTCATGCAACGGTGAAGATCGTAACAGGTGGCACTGAAATCCTCATCGACCCTTTTATTACGGGTAACGAATTGTCCGATTTATCAGTAGAAAATGAGGCACCGGACTATATCTTGTTAACCCATGGTCATGCGGACCATCTTGGCGATACCGTAGAACTGGCCAGGAAGAAAGATGCGCTCGTGATCGGTATGGTGGAACTGGCCAATTATCTAAGTTTTAAAGGCGTGAAAACTCACGGGCTCAATATTGGCGGTGCTTATGATTTTCCCTTCGGGAAGGTCAAATTAACCAAAGCGTTCCATAGTACCGGTTTTATTGAAGAAGATAATCAAATTGTCTATTTAGGAATGCCCGCCGGATTATTACTATTTATCGAGGGAAAAACCATTTATCACGCTGGTGATACCGGATTATTTTCTGATATGAAACTAATCGGAGAGCGTCACCCCATTGATCTAGCCTTCCTGCCGATCGGTGACAATTTCACAATGGGGCCAGAAGATGCGGTATATGCGGCAAAGTTGTTACAGGCCAAAACGGTTGTTCCGATTCATTACAATACCTTCCCACTCATTAAACAAGATCCAGAGGCTTTTGTCGCCCGCCTAGATGAAGGTGTCGGTAAAGTGATGAAACCAGGCGATGTCATCGAATTATAAATTTCATGATCAACTTTTTTCCCCGCGAGAATAAATTCTCTGGCGGGGATTTGTTTTTTCATGAAAGGATGATTGTCCACATATAATAGAGCGAGAATGCGATGGGGGGATTGAGAAGGATGCGCAATCGTTGTATTTTATCATCATTAGCCTGTTTCGTTCTACTATATTATGCCTGGCCCAGGCTCGATCTAAATGGCTCCGGATTACCATTTTATTTCTCTTGGGCGTGGTTGATGCTGCTTTTGTTTGCTATTGCTGGCAATTTTGCCGGGATTTTATTTGCCCAGGTTGCCCCTAAAAGGAAAATGGATACGAAAGGCAAAAAGATTTACGAACGAAAAGCCAGAACTTACCAGAATTAAGCGAAAGCTGATATAATACAGTTAAACAATTAGTTTGAAAGGTGAAACCATTGGCGACCAAACATGAACTCATACTCCAATATATTAAGGATCAACCCATCGGAACGAAATTATCGGTTCGGCAAATTGCCAAGGAATTGCAGGTAAGTGAAGGTACGGCATACCGGGCGATCAAAGAAGCCCAAAACCAGGGATTTGTCAGCACGATCGAACGGGTCGGAACGATCCGCATCGAACAAAAACGTAAAGAGAATATCGAGCGCTTGACCTTCGCAGAAGTCGTCAATATCGTCGATGGCCAGGTTTTGGGCGGGCGCAACGGTCTGCATAAAACTTTGAATAAATTCGTGATCGGCGCCATGGAAGTAGAGGCCATGATGCGTTATATTGAACCCGGGAATTTATTGATTATCGGGAACAGGGTTAAGGCCCAGTTGTCCGCCTTAAAACGGGGAGCGGCGATTTTGATCACTGGTGGTTTTGATACGGAAGAGGAAGTGAAAAAATTAGCTGATGAGCTGGAATTACCGATCATCTCCACCAGTTACGATACCTATACCGTCGCCACGATGATCAACCGGGCTATTTTTGATCAACTGATCAAGAAAGAAATTCTGCTCGTTGAGGATATCCTGATTCCTCGTGAGCAAACCTATTATTTATCGACCGGTGATACAGTGAAACATTGGTACGAATTAAATGAGAAAACCAATCACAGCCGCTTCCCTGTTGTCGGTGAGCATTATAAATTAGAGGGAATTGTAACCTCGAAGGAAGTGCTGAATCAGGATTTACACAAGCCCATCGAGCGGGTGATGACCCGCCAGCCGATCACCGTGACGAAAAATACGACCGTTGCGAATGCGTCACATATCATGATTTGGAAAGGAATCGAACTATTACCCGTCGTCGATGAGCAAAATCGGTTGCTCGGTATCATCTCTCGTCAGGACGTATTAAAGGCGTTACAAACATTGCAGCGTCAACCCCATGTTGGCGAGACCATCGATAACATTATTTTCAATCATTTAGAAGAATTTTCGGATGATAAGAAGCAAGAAATCGGATATTTGTTTGAGATCACGCCACAAATGACCAATTTCCAGGGTACTCTATCTTATGGAGTCTTGACTTCCATAATAATTGAAGCGGTCAATCGCTTCACGCGCTTTGTACAAAGGGGAGATATTGTCGTTGAAAGTTTGACGATCTATTTCCTGAAGCCGATGCAGATCGATCATAAAATTAAAATATGTCCACGGATCCTGGAGTTAGGAAGAAAATACGGAAAAGTGGATGTGGAAGTTTTTAACAACGATACGATTGTCGGAAAAGCTATGTTAATGTTCCAGGTGATTGATTTATGATAAAATCCCCCACCTTGACAGATGGGGGATGACGAGTCAAGTACACGATTTACGGAATTCCTCTGTCCGTACTCGTATGATCTTTTTCTAATTCTTTTACCATACGAGGTAAATAAAACCGGTAGGCTCTCGTTCCCGACCAAATGCTCAATGAGCCGATGACGATAAAAATGAAACTGATGATTAGCGGGACCGTTTCTTGGGATATATATATGCGGTTGATACCGAACAAAGCTACGAATGTTCCCAGAGCGATAGTCGATTTTGCGGTCAGGAAACGCCGTCTTAAATCTTGTTTCGTACGGAAATATTGAATCTTATAATAAATATATAATCCTAGAGATGATAGGATTAATATAATGAGAACAGGCATGATCTACATCCTTTCACTGTGTTATAGTAATATTCTGATTTTTTGTAAATATAACATTTCGTATACATATTTTAACAGTCGTCTGCAAGGAAGGCTATTTTAAAGACTGAGGATTTTTATGAAAGGACGTTATCGATGAAACAAGCGATTTTACAGAAAATAAGAGAGTACGACACGATCATCATCCACCGACATGTTCGTCCTGATCCCGATGCGTACGGTTCTCAAGGTGGGCTGGGAGAAATGATTAAAACGTCTTTCCCGGAAAAAAAGGTCTTTTTGGCGGGAGAGGACGATGCAACTTTGACATATTTAAATAAAATGGATCACATCCCCGATGCTATGTATCAAGGTGCTTTAGTGATCGTATGTGATACGGCCAATCAAGAACGAATCTGTGATCAACGCTATCATCTTGGAGATTTCTTAATAAAGATCGATCATCACCCGAACGATGATCCTTATGGCGATATTCAGTGGGTGGATACAGCTGCCAGCTCAACTAGTGAAATGATCTATGAGTTATATTTAGCGGGAAAAGATGAAGGTTTTCGGTTAAACACGCGAGGAGCACGCCTCCTTTATGCCGGGATCGTTGGTGATACCGGACGGTTTTTATATCAAAGCGCAACAGAAAAAACATTTCAATATGCGAGCGAATTGATTCAGTATCCTTTTTCTCGGGCAGAACTGTACGAGCAAATGTATGCCATTACGGAAAATCTCGCTAAACTTCAAGGGGTTATTTTACAAAATTTTGTGATGGACGAATACGGTCTTGCCAAAATCATGATTCCGAAAAAACTCATGGAATCCTATCAATTGACACCCCAAGAAGTAGCAAGACTTGTATCAAGCATCGGAAATATAAAAGGACTTTTGGCTTGGGCTTTCTTCATTGAAGAAGAAGAGGGACAAATCCGTGTTCGCTTGCGTTCTAAAGGGCCGGTTATCAATGGAGTTGCCAAAAAATTTAATGGCGGGGGTCACCCGCTCGCCAGTGGTGCAACGATCTTTTCTTGGGATGAGGTGGATCTTGTGATGAAAGAACTGCAGAAGGTCGCAAAACATTACCTCGAAAAACAAAGTTGATCTTTTATCGTCAAGAAACGGAAAGTGCTTTCCGATTTTCTTGACTTTTTTCATCCGATATTCCTAAACAAAAATAAAGAATCCCCAACGATTACAGGGGAAATGGCCTGGTCAATAATAAGAAAAACTAGACGAACATACGTTCCTGTTGGTAAAATATATGGTAGACGAAAATCTTTTTTGGGGTTCGTTAAAGTTCTTGAAACAAGCCGACGGAATAGGAACACCCGGTCAATGTATAGTCGACTGCACCTTTTAAAAGAATCTATCGCTTCTTCGATTCGATTGAAGACGTTTATTCGGCCAGCTGGATCTCGAGATGAATGATCAAGTTTGTATAGATGAACATTTCCGTTACGATCAGTTTATAACGTTTATCGTTAATTTTTATCGGCTTGTTTTCGATCGTCTTTTTGATAAGCTCGCGGGTGTTAAAGACGAATTCCAAATCCCTGGCCAGTACAGGTCGAATATCTTCTTTAATCGCTTCTTCTGTTTCGTATTTACTCAATGCGTCAATTTTATATTTATCCGCATTTTTGATTTTAACTTCAATAGATTGGACGGTAAGTATTTTATTTCCTTCCTCATTCAATTTTTGGAATTCTTCTTGCCAAATGCTTTTTTCCTTTTCCAGGCTTTGAATCTGTTCTTTTTGCATCTGAATTGTCGATGCCTGTCTTTCTTGCAGTTCACCATATAAGATCAATAAAATCAACCAGCTGATGATTCCGCCGATGACCGCTCCGAAGAAAAATAGTTGCCAGGGCCGTTTTTCATATAAAGGAGGAATCCGCATGTCTCTATTCACCTGTAAGCCAGCTGATGATCAGCGTACCTGTTTGGGCACCGCCGAGGGCGGATAAGATCAACAAAATTTGCTTGATCAAAGAAATCGTTTCGCCCTGGATCAGACCACGTTCAATATTGTAGACGGCACCAAAAGTACCACCAATTGCCGCAACGATTGCCCATATTCGGAGGCTATCGGCTAGACGGCGTATTTCCGTTAATGGGGGTTCGCCGATTAAAAAGGCGGATATGCCGCCGATTAATGCTCCGCCCAATAATACACCGAGGGCGATAAAGAAACTATTGATAAAAGTAGGAATGAACGCTTCGTTCATCGATTCCACTCCATCGACGTGAAATAAGTATATTTTTTACAGTGCATGTCCTATAACAACTTATGAAGTACTTTGCGAAATTATGATGGCTATCAAGTTGATAAGAAATGAAAGCAGTTAATGTTTTATAATAAAGTAACGACATGGATTATCGGATATAATGAAAAGAACGGTGGGAAAAGCGATGTCTTTTGTTCACTTACATACATTTAGTGCGTATTCGTTATTACAAAGTACCTTACAGCCGGAAGAGTTAGTGCGATTGGCGAAGGAAAAAGGGTATCAGGCGATCGCCCTAACGGATCGGAACGTTTTATACGGGGCTATTCCTTTTTATAAGGCTTGTGTCAAACATGAAATAAAGCCGATTTTAGGTTTAACCGCTGACATTCTTACAGAGCAACCGTATCCCCTGATCTTATTGGCGAAAAATAAAACAGGCTTTCAAAATTTAATGAAGATCTCAAGTGCCATTCAAACCCGTTCTCCCGAGGGAATCCCGGTGAAATGGTTAAAACATTACTGCGAGGGTATTTTTGCGATTTCCCCGGGATATGATGGAGAAATAGAACGGTTGCTTCTTGCAGGAAAAACAGCCGAAGCCAGGGAAAAAATCCTGTTATACAAACAAATATTCGCTCCTTCTTCGTTTTATTTATCCATTCAAAATCTCCCCCATCCGGATTATCAAAAATTAACTGAGGATCTTATAAAAATAGGAAAAGAACTCGATGTTCCTGTGGTAGCCACGAATAAGACTTGTTTCGCTACGAAGGAGGACTATGAAGCTTGGAAAGCCTTAGAAGCGATTCGCAAGAATCAATTGATGTCTGAACTTGAACGATCACCAATAGAAAAAGAATATTATTTGAAAAGTTACCGGGAAATGGAACAACTTTTTCAAAACTACCCCGAGGCATTAGAAAATACGGTTCGCATTGCCGAAGAATGTTCCGTTGAGCTTGAATTTCATCAAGAACTACTACCAAAATACCCGCTAACGAATAAAACGGCAGATGAATATTTAACAGAACTTTGTGAACAGGGACTCGTAAAGCGTGTAAAACAGCCAACGGAAGAGTATAAAAAGCGCTTGGATTACGAGCTGAATGTGATAAAAACGATGAAATACAGCGATTATTTCTTAATCGTCTGGGACTTTGTACAATATGCAAAATCCCAGGGGATGATCGTGGGACCCGGACGGGGGTCAGCTGCGGGATCCCTGGTTTCCTATTGCCTGGGTATAACGGATGTGGATCCGATAAAGTATGACTTATTGTTCGAACGGTTTTTGAATCCAGAGCGGATATCGATGCCTGATATCGATATCGACTTCCCTGATAACCGTCGTGATGAAGTGATCGAGTATGTAGTCAATAAATATGGTCATGGGAACGTCGCGCAGATTATCACCTTCGGTACTTTTCAAGCGAAGGCTGCATTACGGGATGCAGGTCGTGTCTTCGGACTGGAAAATAAGGATTTGGATCGTATCGCAAAAGCGGTTCCTGCTAAACTGGGTATCACGATTAAAGAGGCATTACAGGAGTCTCGTGAACTTTATCAATTGTCCAAAAGGCCAGAATTTCAGAAGGTATTCGCGATCGCTCGCAAAATTGAAGGCCTACCTAGACACACGTCAACCCATGCGGCGGGGGTTGTGATCAGCGATCGACCGCTGGTGGAGATCATCCCCTTAGATCGGGGAGCGGAAGATATATTACTCACGCAGTATCCGATGGAAATATTAGAAGAAATCGGTCTTTTAAAGATGGATTTTCTCGGTTTGCGAAATTTGACGTTAATGGAATCGGTACTAAAATCGATACAAACTCGTGAAGGAAAATACATCCAATTAAGCCAGATCCCCCTTGACGATCCAAAAACTTATCGGTTATTGCAACGGGGAGAAACAAGCGGAGTCTTCCAATTAGAATCGCGGGGGATGCGTGATGTATTAATTCGTTTACAACCGTCAGAGTTTGAAGATATCGTTGCGGTAATCGCCCTTTATCGACCCGGACCGATGCAAAATATCCCGGTTTACATCGAACGGAAACATGGTAATAAACCGGTAGTATATCCTCATCCCGATTTAGCCGGCATTCTAGAAAAAACCTACGGGGTCATCATTTATCAAGAACAGATCATGCAAATCGCAGCAAAAATGGCCGGATTCAGCCTCGGGGAAGCGGACTTATTGCGCCGTGCGGTCGCGAAGAAAAAAAGAGAGATCCTGGATAAAGAACGGGACCATTTCGTAAAAGGGGCACTGGCCAATGGATATACCGAAAAAGTCGCCAATGAGATTTATGATCTAATTGTTCGGTTTGCCGATTATGGTTTTAACCGGAACCATGCAGTACCCTATAGCATGATCGCCTACCAAATGGCTTATCTGAAAGCTCATTATCCGCTTTACTTTTTCGGAGCACTTTTAACCTCTGTGATCGGTAATGAAGAAAAAACCGCCCAGTATATTCGTGAGGTGAGAAAACTCGGTTTTCAAGTAAAAGCTCCATCGATCAATAAAAGTGGTTATCGCTATAAAGTTGAAGAAGGGGGCTTGCGTTTCAGCCTAGCGGCGATCAAGGGAGTCGGGTATCAAGCTTTGAAAGAAATCTTGCGTGCCCGCCAGGAAAGACCCTTTACAGACCTATTCGATTTTTGTATTCGGGTATCATTACGCACGGTGAATCGAACGATTATGGAGCGTTTAATATATGCGGGGAGTATGGATGAATTTGGTGTGGATCGGGCGGTGCTTTTGGCAAGTCTCGATGCCGCGATCGAACATGCCCGTTTATTAAAACCTGAAGATGAACAGATCAATCTCATGTTCGGTGAAGGTTTTGCCTTGAAACCGAAATATGTAGAAGTCGAACCGATGCCCGTCGATGAAAAATTAAATAGAGAAAAAGACGTTCTAGGAATATTCTTATCAGAGCATCCCGCGCAAATCCACCGGCGTACTTTCCTGTTAAATGGAGCGATCTTGATCAGTGAATTGCAGGAGGAGAAAAAGAACAAGCTACTCGGTGTTCTGGTCACCGACGAAAGAAAAATCCGGACAAAAAGCGGTCAGACCATGTCCTTTTTAGAAATAAGTGATGAGAGTGGGGAAATATCCGCTGTTGTATTTCCGGATGTATATCGTAAGTATTTGCGGATTTTAAAAAAAGGTGCACTCGTATTACTGGAGGGATACTTAGAATACAGAAAAGGACGTGCCCAGTTTGTTGTTCAGCAAGCGAAAGCCCTCGAAGAACTTTCGAAACCGGGGCCCGGGGTGCAACTGTTTTTACGGATCACGGCGGAAAAAGATCGCAAAGAGATATTAATGCAAGTAAAAAATGCTCTTTTCCAAAAGCAAGGGGAGACGAAAGTCATGCTCTTTATTGAGAAGACCAAGAAGCTCATCCGGCTGTCAGATGAATATCGCGTCGACCTGGATGGGGATGTTATCGAAGAATTAAGGAAAATCCTCAATCCGGAAAATGTACGGATCCATTCCTTGCGAAAATAATTTCGTAGAATAAAAAATTTTACAGTGTAAATTTTTATGTTATTATATACAATAACATCGGTGGTCAGACCATTAATCTCTCCCCAATCGATCGGGAACGGGAAGACCGATCTTCGGTCATCGTGTTTCACAATATCATGACATAAAAATGCATCTTAAGGATGGTAGCTGAAAAAGATGAAGAACGATTATAATTCGGATAAGATCTATATATTGATCCTTGAAAAAATTCGCGAACTGATCGATGAGGACGGACTGGGTCCGGGTGATCGTTTACCGTCCGAACGGGAGCTTTCCGAAACATTAAATGTGGGACGTTCATCCGTTCGTGAAGCGTTGCGCTCTCTGGAACTGTTAGGCTTGATCGAAACGAGGAAAGGGGAGGGGACTTTTCTAGCCGATTTCCGCAATCACCGTCTCGTGGAAATTTTGAGCAGTTTCATCTTAACGAATGAACAATCACAAAAAGACGTCATCGAGACGATGGAGATGATCGAGTTGGCGGGATTAATGTTACTTCTGGAGAAGGATGCCCCGTTTTCCCCGCCATCCCTTGACGGCAAACGGAGTTTCCGGCGGGAGCAATTTTTTCAAGCGGTTTTTGAACGGATTAATAATCGCTTACTTTATAAAATTTGGCAGCTTATTGCAGATTTTAAACGAACGATTCACGAACAAGAAGAGAAAATTCCCGCAAGTGCTTTTTCGGCGTTAATCAAAGCGATCGATGAACGGTCGGTTCCTGAATTAATTCAGGTTTACCGCCTTCATTTTTTCAGCAAACAATAGTCCCAATATTCCTAAAAGAAACTGTTTAGGAAATTTTCCGTTGTTTTTTGCGGGCGAATAGAAAATGCTGGAAGACCTGCAAGTTTTCCTAGCTTTACAAGGGAGGATGGACATTGATTAAGGATATTTTTTCGAAAAACAAACGCAATTATGCGAAGATCCCTGCCGAATCGGCAAAAAAAGATATTCCGGAAGGGATCATGACAAAATGTCCCGAATGCAAGAAGATCATGTTCACGAAAGAATTGGAGAAAAATTTGCGTGTTTGTCTCCATTGTGACTACCATTTCCCGATGACGGCAAAGGAACGTGTGGATAGTTTAGTGGATGCCGGTTCATTCCGGGAAATAGATGCGAACATGATTTCACGGAACCCGCTCGAATTTCCCGAGTATGAGGAAAAGTTACAAAAGGATCAAGAAAAAACGGGGATGTTAGAAGCGGTCTTAACCGGATTCGGGACGATTAAGGGAAATGAAACGGCTCTGGCGGTTATGGACGCCAATTTTCGGATGGGGAGTATGGGTTCCGTTGTCGGAGAAAAATTAAAAAATCTGATCGAAAAAGCGGGTGAACGCAAGGTTCCCGTCATAATTTTTTCCGCTTCCGGCGGCGCACGGATGCAAGAAGGTGTTTTGAGCTTGATGCAAATGGCGAAGGTTAGCGTTGCGTTGAAAAAATTTAGTACAAACGGTGGATTGTACATATCGGTGATGACCCATCCTACGACGGGCGGCGTATCGGCAAGTTTTGCCTCCCTTGGAGATTATAACTTCGCAGAACCCGGGGCATTGATCGGTTTTGCAGGTAGAAGGGTCATCGAACAGACGATTCGTGAAAAACTTCCGGATGATTTCCAAACAGCCGAATTCTTGCTCAAACACGGCCAACTAGACGCGGTTATTCATCGTAGTGAATTGCGCGACAAATTGGCGTTCCTTTTAGAGTTCCATAGAAACGGCGGTGAACGAGATGAAGCTTGAATTGGATTTTGAAAAACCGATCGGTAACTTGCGTAAAAAAATTGCCGAGTTAAAGGAAATCACAAAAGAGGCGGATGTTGATTTATCGGAAGAAATTCGGAAGTTGGAGGAACGGCTTAGTCGTTTAGAAAAAGAAATCTATGATAATTTAAAGCCGTGGAATCGTGTTCAGATTTCCCGGCATCCGGAACGCCCGACAACCCTTGATTATATTTCCTATCTGTTTGAAGATTTTTTTGAGCTGCATGGAGATCGGTGTTTCGGTGATGATCAGGCGATCGTCGGTGGCCTTGCCCGATATAAAGGGATTCCCGTAACGATCGTCGGCCATCAACGGGGAAAGGATACAAAAGAAAATATCAAGAGAAACTTCGGTATGCCCCATCCAGAAGGGTATCGGAAAGCTTTGCGCTTGATGCGGCAGGCTGATAAGTTTAAACGTCCGATTATCACATTTATCGATACGAAAGGGGCCTATCCTGGTAAGGAAGCTGAAGAACGGGGGCAAAGTGAAGCCATCGCGAAAAATTTGATGGAAATGGGTGGTTTCCGCGTACCGATTATATGTATTGTAATCGGTGAAGGAGGTAGCGGTGGCGCCCTGGGCCTTGGTGTTGGCAATCGAATTTTGATGTTGGAGAACTCCACGTACTCGGTCATCTCCCCGGAAGGGGCGGCTTCGATACTATGGAAAGATGCTTCCCTGGCTAAAAAAGCTGCGGAATCATTAAAAATCACCGCCCAGGATTTGTACCATTTTGGGATTGTTGATGAGATCATTCCAGAGGTCCGGGGTGGAGCGCAAAAAGATCCGGAAAAACAGGCGAAACTGATCGATGGAATTCTGGAAAGATCTTTAAATGAATTACTTGGGATGACCGAGGAGGAATTGATCAAGCAACGCTATGACAAGTTTTCCCGGATCGGAGAATTCGCATGGAGAGCGTAATGGTTTAAGATAACGTGCCTTCAAGGCACGTTTTTTCGATTTATCGGAACGTTTGTAATTTTTCCATAAGAAAAACTGCGATTTTTTACGATTTTGACAAACGTTTTCACATCTTTTTTGATATAATATCATCTGTTGGAAATTATATGTAATAGCATCCTTGTATGTTTGCCGATCGGCGATCTTTTTCGTTATTCACGGTGAAAATCGCCTTATAGAATTGGTAATTCATCAAGACCATATTGAGTTTCAAGGGCGAGAATGATATGTTAGATGTGTAACAAATTAAAGGTTACGTGAACAGGGGTGAATATGTTGAAGAGAATTGGTATTTTGACAAGTGGTGGCGATTCTCCAGGAATGAACGCTGCAATACGTGCGGTCGTCCGTAAAGGGATCTACCATAATCTTGAAGTAATCGGTATTTATAACGGTTATCATGGTTTACTCCACGAAAATTTCGAGAGATTAGAATTAGGTTCAGTCGGTGATATTATCCATCGCGGCGGAACCATTCTTCGTTCCGCTAGATTACCTGAGTTCGCAAGATTAGAAGTGCAGAAGGAAGCAAAAGAAATACTCGCTAAACACGGAATCGAAGGATTGATCGTGATCGGTGGTGACGGTTCCTATCGCGGAGCGGAAGCCTTGACAAAATTGGGCGTTCCTTGTGTTGCTGTTCCGGGAACGATCGATAATGATATTGGTGGAACCGATTTTTCCATCGGATTCGATACCGCACTCAATACGGTTATAAATGCGATTGACAAAATTCGCGATACCGCTTCATCCCATGAACGAATTTTTGTTATTGAAGTGATGGGGCGAAATTCAGGGTTCATCGCCTTATGGGCAGGTCTAGCAGGCGGTGCTGAAACGATTCTTATTCCGGAAGTAAAAGAAGATTTCGCGGATATTATCGATCGTTTGCAACATGGATATAAGCGTGGAAAAAAACACAGTATAATAATAGTCGCTGAAGGGGTCATGAGCGGTTATGAATTTGCTAATAAATTAAAGGAAACGATGGAAACGGATGTGCGTGTTTCCGTACTCGGCCATATCCAGCGTGGTGGGACCCCTACCGTTCGCGACCGGGTCCTGGCTTCCAGACTTGGCGCTCGAGCCGTTGAATTATTGCTGGAAGGTAAAGGCGGCCTGGCAGTAGGTGAGATTAATAATCAAATCGTGGCAACAACGATTTCCGATGCGTTACAACAATCACGTAAAATCGATGAAAAAATGTATGAGCTTTCGAAGGAATTATCCATTTAAGATTTAGGAGGAAATTTGATGAGAAAAACGAAAATCGTTTGTACCATTGGACCAGCTAGTGAGTCGGTCGAAACGTTAGTACAATTGATCGAAGCGGGAATGAATGTGGCACGACTCAATTTCTCCCACGGTGATTATGAGGAACACGCTGCACGTATTAGAAATATCCGAGAAGCAGAAAAAATAACCGGAAAAAATGTTGCGATTTTATTAGATACAAAGGGCCCGGAAATTCGTACCCATGATATGGAAAATGGCGCCATCGAACTTAAAGCCGGGAATACCATTATCATTTCTATGGAAGAAGTCTTAGGTACAGAAGAAAAATTCTCCGTTACATATGCCGGACTCATTAATGATGTTCATATTGGTTCTAGAATCTTACTCGATGATGGTCTGATCGAATTAGAGGTCCTCGAAATTGATAAGGAAAAAAATGAAATTGTAACGCGCATCTTAAATAATGGTGTTTTGAAGAACAAAAAAAGTGTCAACATACCGGGAGTTTCTATCAATTTACCAGGGATTACCGAAAAAGATGCGAACGATATCATTTTCGGGATCGAACATGATATCGACTTCATCGCGGCTTCCTTTGTAAGACGTCCGTCCGATGTTTTAGAAATTCGCGAACTATTGGAAAAACATAATGCCGAACATATTCACATCATCCCGAAAATTGAAAACCAGGAAGGTGTGGATAATATCGACCAGATTCTCGCGGTTAGCGATGGCTTAATGGTTGCCCGTGGGGATCTTGGCGTGGAAATACCAGCAGAGGAAGTACCGCTTGTACAAAAATTATTAATTCGTAAATGTAATAATCACGGGAAGCCGGTTATTACCGCAACACAAATGCTCGATTCCATGCAACGCAATCCCCGTCCTACAAGAGCGGAAGCGAGTGACGTCGCCAATGCGATATTAGATGGCACAGATGCGATCATGCTTTCCGGAGAAACCGCTGCCGGTAAATATCCTGTAGAAGCGGTTAAAACCATGCATCGTATCGCTTTACGAGCGGAAAGTGCTTTGAATCATAAGGAGATCTTGTCTGTCCGTAGTAAAGAAACGGAACATAATATGACAGATGCTATTTGTCAATCCGTAGCACATACGGTGATCAATCTCGATATCGATGCGATCATCACCCCGACAGAAAGTGGTTTTACGACACGAAACATTTCCAAATACCGTCCGAAAGCACCGATCATCGCTGTTACAAGTCAACCGAAAACATATAAACAGCTCACTCTGGCATGGGGCGTCTACCCTGTAATGAGTAAACGTTGCACCACTACAGATGAAATGCTTGAAGAATCCATTAAAAGAGCGTTAACAACCGGTATCGTAAAACATGGCGACCGGGTAGTTATTACAGCTGGTGTTCCTGTCGGTGAAGCGGGAACAACGAATATCATGAAAATTCATGTTGTCGGAAATGTTTTAGCGAAAGGGCAAGGAATCGGTAGAAAAACGACTTTTGGAAAAGTAGTCGTCGCAAATAATGCAAAAGAAGCCGAGGAAAAAGTTACTGCAGGTTCCATTCTGGTAACGAAGGCAACGGACAGTGATATGGTTAAAGCGATCGAAAAATGCAATGCGATCATTGCGGTTGAGGGTGGATTAACCAGTCACGCTGCTGTCGTGGGATTGAATCTCGGTATACCGGTGATCGTCGGTGTCGAAAATGCCCTGGAAGTCTTGAAAGATGGACAGGAAATCACGGTAGATGCTTCAAGTGGCTTGATTTACGAAGGGCATGCGAGCGTCTTATAATAACTTCAAAAAAGATCGGCCCGGTGATTAAAACCGGGCCGATCTTTACTGTAAAGAAATTTTTTATTCAATCACTTACCTTGGATAAATTTCCAAATATCGGCAAGGACGCCGGTTTTGTATAACGAGTGAATCAAGACGAAACACGCCGGAACGAGGATCACACCGGCCAGTCCAAAAACTTGCCAGCCGCCAAAAATCGCCAGTAATGTGAACAGGGGATTGATTCCGATATTTGTTGATACGATTTTCGGTTCTATCAATTGCCGGGTTACAATAATGACGATGAAGAGAACGAATAAACCGAGAGCCATCGCGTGGTTATTAACGAGCCATTCATAAATCATCCAGGGCACAAAGACGATTCCCGGACCGAGGAAAGGGATGAGGTCAAGGAACCCGATCATCACCGCCAATAACAAGGGATAGTCTGATTTTAAAATAAGTAATCCTGTAAAAACGATGACACCCGATATAACGATGATCGTAAGCTGAGCTCGCACATAACCGAATAAAGCCCTGCGCAAATTATAAAATACCATCAAACTACGTTCTCGAGCGATCTGCGGTAGATAGCGATCGAATGTTCGTTTTAGTTTGTACCAATCACTGCTGATAAAAAATGTAGCGATAATCGTAAAAAGAAGGACGGTGAAAGCTTTTGGTAGCCAGGATAAGAAACCGGTCATTTTTGATAGGATCGTTTGTAAACCGAAAATAATCTGACCGACAAAATCACTAAAAAGGTCATTGAGTTGCATGGAAAGCGAATAACCGTATCGATTGTTTTCACCACTAATATTGTTTACGATTAGTTGAATTTTCGGCAGAATCTGTTCCACAAAAAGATTCTCAATCGTGGTAAAAATTTCTTCCAGATGATGGGGAGCGCGTTTCGATAAATATTCGGTAATGGCGATCAATTCAGTCACGAACAGGGTAATGATTCCCAGCAATACACTCATAAGGCTAATTAAGACGATCAATACCGCAAGCTGTCGTGGCATTCTTCCCCTATATTGGAGAAAATTGACTAATGGATTGATTAATAGTGCCACAACCCAAGCGAAGATTAGCGAAATAATTACGGTGGATAAAAAATAAAATAGAATCATGAAAACCAGAAATGCGGTGAAGAAAAGAAGAGAACGTTTTATGATCCGGAAATTTTTTTCTGTAAGCAATGCGGTCCTCCTATCCTCTTGAACTTGCGATCTACCGCACGGTTCAGACTCTCAAAAGTGCCAACAAGACCTGTCCCTGCTCTCATAGATTCATATGCAGATTCCTCTCTTCGCATAACTCTTTACGGAAAAAATCTTATAATTTTTCCCAATATAAGTTCGATTAAAAATTTTATCAAGGGAACATGTAAGAATTATCTGCAATAATCCATCATTTCTTGAGAAAATCATTTGTTATTCACAAATTTGTAATTATTAGTTCACAGCTTCTTAATATTTCGTTATAATATTAGCTAAATAATAAAAGTTTCGGATAAATCAGTCGGTTTTGTGTAAGCATTTTCTTTTTATTTTGCTTAACTTTTGTAATAAAATATGAATAGTGTTGCAAATAGATAAAATGAGAAAAAGGGAAAAATTCAGTGGTTGTTAAACTTCTTATGACTTGCTCATCCATGATTATTTAAATTAGATAAATAGTTAAAGGGGAGAGGTTGCCATGACCATAACGAAAGGTCTAGAAGGGGTAGTTGCTGCTGAATCAAAAATCAGTTCAATCATCGATGATAAGTTAACATATGTTGGCTATGACATCGATGATTTGACAGAACATGCTTCTTTTGAAGAGGTCGTTTATTTACTCTGGCATAAGCGCTTGCCTAACAAGTACGAGCTTGAAGATTTTCGCCTGGAACTCATGAAAAATGCGGCACTTCCGGAAGAAGTCGTAGACCATATTCGCTCTGTACCGAAAGAGCATGTCCATCCGATGGCGGTACTGCGAACGGCCGTTTCGTTCCTCAGTTTGTTAGATGACGAGGCCGATGTCATGGATGAGGAAAGCAATTACAAGAAAGCACTTCGCATCCAGGCCAAAATTGGAACGATTGTAACCGCTTATGCTAGAATTAGAAAAGGTTTGGAGCCGAAAGAACCCAGAACCGACTTAAGCTATGCGGCTAATTTCTTATATATGTTGAAAGGTAAAGAGCCGGAAGCGATTGAAGAAGAAGCATTTAACAAGGCTCTCGTTTTACATGCTGATCATGAATTTAATGCCTCCACATTCGCAAGCCGTGTTTGTGTCGCGACTTTATCGGATATCTATTCCGGAATCACCACGGCGATCGGAACATTGAAGGGACCGTTACATGGTGGTGCTAACGAGCAAGTCATGAGAATGTTGGATGAAATCGGTTCGATCGATAATGTTGAACCGTATATTTACGAGAAATTCGCCAAAAAAGAAAAGATCATGGGCTTCGGTCATCGGGTTTATCGTAAGGGCGACCCGCGTGCCAAGCATTTAAAGGCGATGTCGGAAAAATTAACGAGATTAGTAGGTAAACCTGAACTTTACGAAATGTCTGTGAAGATCGAAGAGATCGTAACGAAGGAGAAAAATATTCCGGCAAACGTAGATTTTTATTCTGCTACGGTTTACCATAGTTTAGGTATCGATACGGATTTATTCACACCGATTTTTGCAGTGAGCAGAACTTCCGGATGGTTGGCTCATATCTTAGAACAGTATGCCAATAATCGTTTGATCCGCCCGCGTGCGGAATACGTTGGCCCGGGTAAACGGGAATATGTAAAACTAGAAGATCGCTAAACTTAATTAAATTCATATTAAAAAAATAGCTCAATAGAGGTTAGGATTAATTCCTAGCCTTTATTTAAGAAAATGGAGGGGACATGAATGACAAAACCAGAAAAAATAACCGTAAACAATGGAGAACTACAAGTACCTGATCACCCGATCATTCCGTTTATCGAAGGAGATGGAACCGGTCCGGACATTTGGGCTGCCGCATCCCGCGTCTTTGACGCCAGCGTAGAGAAGGCTTACGGTGGAAAAAGAAAAATTCACTGGAAAGAAGTTTACGCGGGAGAGAAGGCATATAATATAACCGGAGAATGGTTACCACAGGAAACCCTTGATGTGATTCGCGAACATATCATCGCAATCAAAGGACCTTTAACCACACCAGTCGGCGGTGGAATCCGTTCGTTAAACGTTGCTTTAAGACAGGAACTGGATCTATTCGTCTGCTTACGTCCTGTTCGTTGGTTCGAGGGTGTACCATCACCGGTTAAACGACCGCAAGATACCGATATGGTCATATTCCGGGAAAATACGGAAGATATTTATGCTGGTATAGAATGGCAAGCGGGCACACCTGAAGTGAAAAAAGTCATTCGTTTCTTACAAGAAGAAATGGGAGTCCAGAAGATTCGTTTCCCGGAAACTTCTGGTATAGGGATTAAACCGGTATCCAGAGAAGGAACGGAACGTCTCGTCCGTGCAGCCATCAATTACGCCATCCGCGAGGGTCGGAAATCCGTTACCCTTGTCCATAAGGGAAATATCATGAAGTTCACAGAAGGCGCTTTTAAAAACTGGGGTTACGAGCTAGCCGAAAGAGAATTCGGCGATAAAGTCTTTACATGGGCGGAATACGACCGGATCAAAGAAGAAAAGGGTGTAGATGCGGCGAATGATGCCCAGGCTAAAGCAGAAGCGGAAGGGAAAATTATCGTAAAAGATGTCATCGCCGATATTTTCTTACAACAAATCCTTACGAGACCACGTGAATTCGATGTCATCGCCACGATGAACTTAAATGGTGACTATATCTCCGATGCGCTAGCGGCACAAGTTGGTGGGATTGGAATCGCACCGGGTGCTAATATTAACTACGAAACCGGCCATGCCATTTTTGAAGCCACCCATGGAACAGCGCCGAAATACGCCGGTCTGGATAAGGTGAACCCTTCGTCGGTTATCCTATCTGGAGTTTTGATGTTACAACATATGGGCTGGCACGAAGC
>CALKAK010000025.1 GCA_937983015.1 uncultured Bacillaceae bacterium
TAAATAATGAAGAGCTTCGCTTAGAAATGGCACATCAGGCCCGTTCCTATGCGCTCACACAAACATGGGAAATCATTTTTGATACTTTATTGGCCCATTATGAATATGTTTTGCATGAAAGAAATATCCTCTATGCTTAGTGCATGGTCCTTGTTAAAAATTTTGTTTTGGCTCCCACATTTTGTAGGGGCCATATTTTAATAGCCTTCATCCTGTCTTTTATGATTCACTTCATTTTTTTCCACATATGCCTGGAAAATCTCTTCTTCCGTAAACCCGAGTTTTTTCCCGAGAGTGAAAAAGAGGGTGAATAAATTCCAGTATGTATCGGACGACCGTCGTTCTTTAAATCGATCGATCCCGTGAATGAATTCCAAGAATAACCCGGTTACATCTTTTTCACCGTTTTCGATCGCAAAAAAATCCGGAATGTCATCAGCAAATCCACATTCAAGCCCCAAAGATAAAAGAAAATGAAAACCGTCAACATATTCTTCTAAAATTACCTCTCGGGGGGAAGACGGTTTATGGCTCCAATATTTAAAACATCTCGTTTCATTGGCAAGTTCCGCCACTTCCACATAAAGGGCGAGGATTTTATCGTTGAATAAATCGGCGCGCTCCAAACCATGCTCTTTGCGGATCTTTTGATCTAAAATATCCTGCATGGCGAATAATTTTTGTAGATTCATTGGTTTCACCTTCTTTTTTTTCTTTCAATTATAGCAGAAGAATTCATTTCTGAAACCTCTTGGAGAGAAAATCGTATATAATGGAATAGAATATGAATTTCTCCATAACGAGAAAGTGACCAACAAACCGATCACTAACGGAGGGCTTAACATGGGTTTATTGATCCGTATATTACTGATTGCGGCAATCATTTTACTTATAATCAGCGGGATCCGCTATTTACTCCATCCGAAACGGAAACTAGAACTTGCTCACGAACAGAAACGCTTTTATTTTTACGATGATACGAATAATGTTCGGAAAAACTTTTTACTTACTTATAAAGGGGCGTTATTTGAAGGGGAAAAATATCTCGGTACAACGGATGACGCCTTTGAAGTGGTATCGATTTTTGTCTTCCCGAAAGATGTCAGTGAATTGAAAGGACTGACGAGAGAAGATTTTCGCAATATCGAAGAGAGTATTCGCAAAAATTATCCCCATGCGAAGATCGACTGGAAAAGCCCGATTAAAGAATTTCTGGAAAATGAAGAAAACCGCCAGTTCTAACTGGTGGTTTTTTATACCGGGATGAATTTTTAGAAAAAGTCCTTCCATTTGATCGTGACAAAACGTTGTCGTAAGAGGATCACGAGCGAAAATAAGATGATCGTAAAAACAATCGCATTTTCCAGTGTTAACAATTGCAGAAAGCGGCCGAGAAAAGAATACAGGAGAACTACCGGAATGTTCGTTATGAACGAGACCACAGCGTATGGTCCGAAACGAGGCTTCTTTTCCATAACGAACAAATTTAATAGTTGGTAATTCATGATCGGAAACATTTTTAAAACCGCGATCTGTCCCGTTGTTAGTTGTACATACGGACTGAATCGCTTTCTTTTTATCTCGTAAAACTTTTTCCGGACGTCCGGAAAAATTTCAAATAGATGATAATTGATCAAGCTAGAAAAGGTTAGACCGATCAAAGAAAACAGCGTCCCAAAAGTAACCCCAAAAAGATACCCTCCAGCTAAACAAACGATGATCACCGGAATGAACAAAAACTGCCGGACGAGATGCAGGGCGATGAAAGCGATAGGGGCCAGTACACCGCTTGTTTCCATCAGCTGCACGACCAATTCTGTCTGCTCATTCATCCACCTTTTCCCCCAGTTCGTGCTGTGTGAAACTTATTTTTCAAGGTGAACCACATTACTAAATTATACGGAGGGTGAGGCAAGTTATGCTTTCTCCCCCACATTTATCCCGGAGCATTCCGTTTCATGCGATAAATGAAAACATTTACTCGAACAAAATTTCTGTTCAGGGTTAAATCTGTTTAAAAGATCAGCGCCTATAGATGTAAAAAAGCAGTCATTTCTATACGTGAATGACTGCTTCTTCCATTATTTATTTAATTGCGCTTTAGCCGTTTCGGCCAATTGTTTAAAGGCTTCTTGATCGGATACCGCCAAATCAGCCAACATTTTCCGGTTCACTTCGATACCTGCCATTTTCAAACCGTGCATGAAACGGCTGTAGGAAAGACCGTGCATCCGGGCTGCAGCATTGATCCGGGTGATCCATAGCTTGCGGAAATCCCGCTTTCTTCTCCTGCGATCCCGGTATGCATAATTCAAGGATTTCATCACTTGTTGATTGGCAACTCTATATAAACGATGTTTCGCACCGTAATAACCTTTTGCCAGTTTTATAATTCTTTTCCGGCGTTTCCGGCGTACTGTTCCACTTTTTACACGAGCCATGTAAGTTCCCTCCTGATAAATTAGATTTTGATTTAGATCATTTGTTTAATACGTTTAAAGTCCGATGGATGAACGAGACCGCTTTTACGTAATTTCCGTTTTCTCTTTTGCGATTTATGCGCGAACAAGTGACTGGTAAAAGCATGGGAACGTTTCAGTTTACCCGATGCGGTTCTTTTAAAGCGTTTTGCAGATGCGCGGTGAGTTTTCATTTTTGGCATAATTGTTTCCTCCTTGTCATTCAAACCTATTTTTCCGATTTAGGTGCTAAAACCAGGTACATATTTTTCCCTTCCATTCGCGCGCTCGTTTCTACCTCGGCAATATCGGCACATTCTTCAGCCAGGCGATTCAACACCCGTAAACCAATATCTTTATGCGTGATCGCACGGCCGCGAAAACGAAGGGTCGCTTTCACTTTATTGCCTTTCATTAAAAATTTCCTGGCATTCCGCAATTTCGTATTAAAATCGTGTTCTTCGATCGTGGGACTGAAGCGAACCTCTTTAACACTGATCACCTTTTGGTTTTTACGCATTTCTTTTTCTTTCTTTTGCTGTTCGAAACGGTATTTCCCATAGTCCATAATTTTCGCTACCGGTGGGCGGGCATTCGGTGCGACAAGTACTAGATCTAAATTGCGACGGGCGGCAATCTCCAGTGCTTCTTTTTTGGTCTTGATACCGATCTGTTTACCATCCGAATCGATGACGCGAAGTTCCCGAGCACGAATGCTCTCATTAATGATGGCCTCTTTGCTAATATTCAAACACCTCCAAGGGATGATCTTGAATACAGGGATGGCGGATAACGTTCACGGGAATTTTAGGCATAAAAAAATGCAGGTTCACACCCGCATATCATTTCGCATCCAATTATAGACACGAAATCCTTAAGAAGTCTCATAACCTGTTAACAGCATGTACAGCGACATGCGTCATCCAGGTGAGAAGCGGGTGCTTCTTCTTATCCTCCAACCGTATTCAATTCTTTTTAACTATAGCATAGAAGAGACCTGGTGTCAAACCATGCCAATTATAAAACAACAAAGTAAATATATCAGATCGAACCTTTTAAAGCAAGAAAAATTTATCAATTTCTACTTAAAAGCAAAGAGCTTATCACGAATAAAGGCCCTTCTCCCATGAGAAGGGCGCTTTGGCTTTTTCAAGTTATACCCGGCTTTCAGCGACGATTCGCTCGAGGAACTCCTGGAAGGGCACGCTCTCGGAATCTTTCTCACCGTATTTCCGGACGTTTACCGTTTTCGTTTGAATTTCCTTTTCGCCCACGACGAGCATGTACGGGATCTTTTGCACCTGGGCTTCACGAATCTTGTAGCCGACCTTTTCTTCACGAGCATCGAGTTCAACCCGAATCCCTTTTTTCTTCAATGCTTCAGTAACCTCCTGGGCATAATCAAAATGATGCTCTGGTGATACGGGAATCACTTGAACTTGTACTGGAGCCAGCCAAACAGGGAATGCTCCTTTGTATTCTTCAATCAGATAGGCGACAAACCGTTCCATCGTGGAGACGACACCGCGGTGAATGACGACCGGACGATGTTCTTTCCCATCTTCACCAATATAGGTTAAATCGAAGCGTTCGGGCATTAAAAAGTCTAGCTGTACCGTTGAGAGGGTTTCATCTTTCCCTAAAGCGGTTTGCACCTGAACATCGAGTTTCGGACCGTAGAAGGCTGCCTCGCCTTCCGCTTCATAATATTCGAGCCCGAGTTCGTCCATCGCCTGTTTCAACATGCCCTGGGCCTTCTCCCACATTTCATCATCGTCATAATATTTTTCTTTATCGTTCGGGTCGCGGTACGAAAGCCGAAACGAATAGTCCGTTATATTGAAATCCCGATACACCTCTATGATCAACTCCACGACCCGTTTAAATTCTTCTTGAATTTGATCGGGTCTTACGAAAATATGCGCATCGTTCAAGGTCATGCCACGTACCCGCTGGAGACCTGAAAGCGCTCCGGACATTTCATATCGGTGCATCAACCCTAATTCCGCGATTCGTAACGGTAATTCGCGGTAACTGCGCGGTTTATTTTTATAAATCATCATGTGGTGCGGGCAGTTCATCGGACGCAAGACAAGTTGTTCGCCATCGCCCATGTCCATCGGCGGGAACATATCATCTTGATAATGGTCCCAGTGTCCGCTCGTTTTATACAATTCCACGTTCGCCAGAACGGGAGTGTACACATGATTGTATCCGAGACTGATTTCCTTATCGACGATGTATCGCTCAATAATACGGCGGATCGTCGCCCCTTTCGGCAACCATAAAGGTAAGCCCTGACCGACCAGTTCATTATTCGTGAACAATTCCAGTTCTTTACCAAGCTTGCGATGGTCACGCTCTTTCGCTTCTTCCCGTCTTTTCAAGAAAGCATCAAGATCTTCTTTATTGAAGAAAGCCGTTCCGTAAACCCGGGTTAACATTTTGTTGTCGCTATCGCCACGCCAATATGCTCCGGAGATGCTTAGCAATTTGAACTCCTTTATTTTTCCGGTAGACGGTACATGGACGCCACGACATAAATCGACGAACTCACCTTGTTGATACAGGGTAATGGTTTCATCTTCGGGGATATCATCGATCAATTCGAGTTTATACTCATCACCAATTTCCTGAAAGAACCGTTTCGCTTCCTCACGACTGACAACTTTGCGTTCGATCGGTAAATTTTCCTTGATAATCCTTCTCATTTCCTGTTCAATACGCGGCAGGTCTTCCGGAGAGATCGTCTTATCGCCGAGATCCATGTCGTAGTAAAAACCGTCCTCGATAACGGGACCGACACCGAATTTCACATTTTTATATAACCGTTTGATCGCCTGCGCCATCAGATGTGCCGTAGAGTGACGCATAATTTCTAAAGCTTCTTGATCGCGATCAGTCAAAATTTGAATGTGACCGTCTTCATTCAAGGGGGTTTTCAAATCGACGAATTGATCGTTGAATTTTCCTGCCAAGGCTTTTTTCTTCAAACTTGTGCTGATGGATGCGGCAATCTCTTCGGTCGTTACCCCTTTCGGGAACTCCTTTACCGCACCATCGGGAAATGTAATCCGGATCTTCTCCGCCATAATTTTCCCTCCATGAAATATTTTCAATAAAAAAACTCGACCCCAAAACTAGGGACGAGTTGTATACACGTGGTTCCACCCTATTTCCCGCAAAAAAACTTTGCGGCTCGTTAGCGATAACGGTCTTTGCCGTCAACCATTACTCGATCGCTCAGCGATCTTTCACGGTTGAGGTTTGAAGGTGGTGGGTTTTTAACACGTGTTAGGAAGCTTGCACCAAATGCTTCCCTCTCTGGGAACCGTTATTAAAAACCCGTGTCCTTCGCATTACCTGTTCCGCTATGCGATTTTGTTATAGTGTATTATAAAAGCTTTCTAAAGAAAATGCAAGTTCTTCTACCATTTCCAATTAGGCAGGTTCGTTTTCGTAAGCCCCCGTTTTAATCGTTGATTTCCTTGATTGAAAAAGGCTATTCGCATTTTCATCGTTCTTTGAAATGGTCTTGTTAACGATAAAAATCTTTCCGGGTGTGAATGGATATTTTTTCTTCAAAAATATTGATCAATGTTTTTACGATCGCTGCATCGGGGTGATCGGTATATAGATGAATCCTTTCAGGAGCGATGGATAATAATGGAGCTATAGTATGTGAATCAACATAAATCGGATGACTGAACAGTAAATTGCGATCCATCATGATCTCCAGTTCTTCTTTCCCCAGTTTTCGCCTTTTGTCATCAAAAAAAAGAAAATGTCCGTCATCAACGACCCAAAGTTGTTTCATCAGGGGCTTCCGTTTTTGTAGATAATCCCGCAAATATTGCAAATACATTTGATAATCCTGTTCTAATTTGTACTCATCGATCGCGATCTCGATTAAACGGTTCATCTTTTCTAGATAAAAGCGTAAACGGAAAGTAATGAAAGCATCGAAAGAAAAACTGGAATTATGCTTAAGAACATCCCACAGTTCCTGGTCAATTTTTTCTAAATCTTTCTGTTCATCGATCTGTACCGGTAAATCCTTTTTTTGTCCCTGGATGATCGATAGAGCGATTTGCATGATTTCATTTTGTTCATGCGGATCACGATAATAAAAATTTTCTGCGAGAATGGTGCGCCACCATTCCAAACGCTTTTTTTCAAGAATGTATCGTTTTAATACATCTTTGATTCTCGACATCCCCTCGTCTTTTCGATCCCCGGGGATATGTATGACGATCTGACGCTTTTTTTTGTCGATTTTCATCCCGGAAATGAACCATCTGGACAGATCATGATATATATTGTCTAAATCCTGTCCTTGTTTAAAATGGATGGTGACCAAACTTCATCTCCCCCTGTGAGGAATTCCTGTTTTATATATATGGGGGGCTTGGTCAATTTAGAAGAAATTTTTGTAACTGGCGAACAGGGTAGTCCTGGAAAAAGGAAAATCCCCGGTTTCATTACGAAGGACGGGGAATGCATCGTTCGTTCATACTATCGTTACCATTCAGTCATTCATATTGAATCGCTTGTTCGGTCCATCATACTTGACCGGTTCGGCCAAAAACTGGATCCGTTCGATGATTCGTCCAGCCTTTAACTTTTCTTCTTCGCCCCTTTGCGTATAGGTGAGGTGGTGTTCTAAATCGCGCAAACTAAAATTGGACGTGAAAAAGGTTGGCAGTTTTTCTAGCATGCGATATTGCAAGATGGGACCATACACTTCATCCCGGACCCAGCTGGACATGGACTCGGCTCCGATATCATCGAACATCAAAACTGGTGCTTGCTTCACAAAATTGATCTTCTCTTCCAGCGTATGATCATGAATGGATTGTTTCAGCTCACGTACGAATTCTGGTACGTACACGATCATGGAAGCCACTTTTTTCAACGCGAGGGCGTTAGCAATGGCCCCTAATAAATAAGTTTTGCCTGTGCCGAAGGGACCGTATAAATATAGTCCTTTTTGGAAATGACCATCGGTATATCGCTCGACAAATCGTTCCGCTTTTTTCACAGCTTTAATCCTTCCCGGAGTTTCCAGCGTGATATCACCGAAATTCGCTTCAAGAATTTCCCTGGGGACGTGGACACATTGAATCAGTTTTTCCGCTTCTCGCTTTTTATCGGCGAGGATTTTAAGACGACATGGAACATAGTGAACATCGATGCCATCGTTTTTCAAAACCAATTTAGGTTCATAGCCGGGAATGATACTATTACATTCTTCGAGGGATCTGCACTCCCGACAATTCTTAGCCTGGGTGATAAATTCATACAATTTTCCCAAACTGCGGTCGATCATCGACGAGGTGATTTCACCTTGATGATCCTTCAAAAAGGCCTGTACATCCGGGTGTTGCAAAATTTCCTTGCGGATCGTTTCATAGCGTTCTTGAAAATTCTTTTTATTGGTTATACGACTGATCGTATCGTTAATTCGCTCCATCGGTTCACCTCTATTTCTTATATTTCTGTAACCGCTCCTTGAGTTTTCGCTTCTCTTCTTCCAAATCGATCATATCACGATCTTCTTCTTCCTGTACAAGCGGACGGTTCTCAAACCATTCCGGAACTTTTTCTGAGCGAATCGGTTTCTTGTAGCCTTTTTTATCTTTATTTTTTTGCCATTCAAGATATTTGCGATGTTCTTCTTTGGCCAACTGCATCGCTTGTTTTACCGTTTTAACTCCTTTTCTCGCCCAGTGAGATGCGATTTTTTCGACAAAACTTCTATTTAATTTCATATCCGAGCGGCGCATACAATAATCGATCAGGACGTTCACAACACCCGGCTGAAGTTTTTGGTTGATCATGATATCCTCTATTAATTTTAAATCAGTAACCGCCGGTTCAGCACCCCCGGAAACATCTTCCAAATATTGACGGGGGCTGACCGTTTCAAAATAGTGGATCAACTTTTCTTCTTCGGTCGTCGGTTGATCATTGGAGGTACGGTAAAGCGGAGGCTGTATTTTATCGACCAAACGCGGTAAGGACTGACTCGTTTGCTTCTCATACCATTCCCGGATGTAAACGCGCAATTTTTCCAAATCCAATTCTTTATCCGGTCCGGCAGCATCCGTGATCAGATCCGCCATAGCCACGGGATTGATATTATATAAAAACGCAAGTTTAAGAATGATTTCTCTTTGCTGGATCACCGTTTTTTTACTGACGAAGTTTTCACTCAAAGAACTTATGAGGAGTTGAAAGTCAAAATCTTCCGGATGGATTTCGATTTCACCGGATTCGCTTTTTTGCGGTAACCGTACGGATCGATCTTGCTCAAGATGATTACTTTGCCGTTCGAGCAAAGGAACAGGGGTAAACACATCTTGAAACGACCTGGTGACCTCTTCATACCCGGAAACATCCATTCGTTTATCCGCGAAAAATCGAAATATACGCTCATACATCTTTTTTCCTGTCTTTTGATAGAGAAAAACGGGCAAGATCGGGTCAGAAAAAAATTCGTGTGGCGACAGGGGGGATTTGAGAACATAAATGAACGACCGGCGGTTTTCTTCATCTTTCACAAATGTTTCCATTAAACCGATCGCTTCCAATTTCATGCGGGCACCGTAAATTTCCGCCAATCCTAGATCGAGCATGCTCATGAGAAAATAATGCGTTACCGGTTCCGAAGACAGCTGGTTTTTTCCGATCTGATTGCGCAGTGTGAAATACAAACTCGTGCTGATCGGTCCGATCAACGGCTGGTAAAGTAATGTAAGGACCCTTTCATCTCCTTCATTCAAGGGGCCGTCGACGCTAACGATATACTCATCACCAGGAACGACTTCTTTCCAATGAGGCTCCATAGTAACACTCCAGTAAAATTATTCATGTACGATTATTCTTGCTGTGAATTTTTCGTTTCTCTATCTTTTTTTAATAGTTCTTTTAACTCTTCGAGGAAAACGTTAATATCTTTGAATTGTCGGTAAACCGAAGCGAACCGGACATAAGCTACGTCATCCACCTTGGATAATTTCTCCATCACCAATTCGCCAATGCTTGTGCTCGTTACCTCGGATTGGCCGGTATTACGTAATTCACGTTCCACCTCGGCAGAAATTTCTTCTAACTTCGGCAAAGGAACCGGTCTTTTTTCACAGGCGCGAATCAATCCGCGCAATATTTTCTCACGACTGAATTCCTCGCGGGTCCCATCTTTTTTTACAACGATAAGCGGTGTCTGCTCCACTCGTTCGAATGTCGTGAAGCGGTACCCGCATGATTCACATTCCCGACGTCTGCGAATCGCTTTCGCATCTTCAACGGGTCTAGAATCGATGACCCGTGTGCCGTTGTAATTACATGTCGGACAGCGCATTCTTCCACCTCCTGGCTGGCTTCAACTTTACGTTCCAGAAATAACACCTGTCAATAGACAGATCGATTCTATTGTTGTTTGGCTGGAGGAAGTTCTTGATCTAAAACGCGATAAAAGTTCAGGATCAATTTTTTTAATTTCGGGTACATTCCCGTGATCGCGATTTTTTCTGTTGATACTTTAAAATCGACGGCAGTTTCGAATGGGCGAACTTGAATAACGGTTGCAACAATAAAGGCATTCAATGATGTTTTCATGTGAATCCCGATTTCGCCCCGTTCCTTCGATTCCGAGATGATCTCCATATCTGGATTTTGTTTGAAAAAATCGAGCACTGCTTGATAAACTTTTTCAAAACTTGCTTTATAATAATGGCTTCTTAAATCTACATCAAAATGGTCGTCCGAAGTCTCGCATTCGCGATAAAACCGTTGAAATAAAGATTTACGTTGTGTCACATGCATCTTCCTTCCCCGGATTACTTATATTCCTATCTTACAATATTTTTAGTAGATTAGGAAAGGGCAAATCCCGACTCTATTTTTCCAGTATGAGAACCCAACTAAAAAAGTCGGACAAAAAAAAAGAACCTCACCCAGGAGGTTCTCTCCATTATTTTATGAAAGAGCCGTAGTCTGCAGGCTTTTATTCATCTCTTTTACAACCAGTTTCAATAGATCAACAACTCGAGCGGAATAGCCCCATTCATTATCATACCAGGCCAATACTTTTACCTTTCGATCTTCCAAGACCATCGTCGAAAGACCGTCGACAATGGCTGAATGGGGGTCCGTTGTAAAATCTTTGGAAACCAATGGTTCATAAGTAATGTTCAAAATATTTTTTAACTCGTTTTCACTCGCTTCTTCAAAAGCCCGATTGATTTCTTCGACCGTAACTGGTTGTTTGACTTCACAAACGAGATCGACTAGTGAGACATTGGGTACCGGAACGCGCATTGCGAGTCCGTGTAGTTTCCCCTGTAAATGCGGTAAAACCTTACCGATCGCTTTGGCCGCACCTGTAGTTGTCGGAATGATCGACTCACCACAAGCACGGGCCCGGCGCAGATCTTTATGGGGATTATCGAGATTTTTCTGGTCATTTGTAAACGCATGAACGGTTGTCATAAAGCCATCGATAATCCCGAAACGTTCATCCAGGACTTTAACAACCGGTGCCAGGCAGTTGGTCGTGCACGATGCATTGGAGATAATATCATGTTCGTTAATATTCAGGGTGTCTTCATTGACCCCGACCACGACCGTCACATCTTCGTTTTTTCCCGGTGCCGTCAAAATCACTTTTTTCGCTCCGGCTTGTAAATGAAGGGCCGCTTGATCCCGTGCGTTAAATTTTCCAGTCGCTTCGATGACGATATCGACGCCGAGTTCTTTCCAGGGAAGATTTGCCGGATTTCTTTCATTTACGATTTGAACACGTTTGCCGTTAACGATCAATGCATCTTCCTCGGTATCTACGTTACCGGGGAATTTTCCATGGATGCTGTCATAACGGATGAGATGCGCTAGCGTTTCTGCTGGATAGCGGGCGTTGATCGCCGCGATCCTGAAATCTTCGGCATCGATAGCCTGGCGAAAAACCATTCGACCGACTCTCCCAAACCCGTTGATCGCAACTTTTTTCAACGTATAAGCCCCCTATATCTTGAGATACATTTTTAACATGATACGTAATTAGTATAACATATTTGGTTAAACATGTCGTTATTTTTTCCGGATTTAGGCTGGATTTGTATCATTCAAACAGAAAATTTGGGATTAAAAGAAATGATGAGGGCTTCGTTGAGAACGTTGCTTAAGGAATCAAGTTATATTTCTGCAAAACTTTTCTTAACTGTTCGCGAGTTTTTTCCAATGAACCACGATTATCAATCACTTCATCAGCACGGTTCTTCTTTTCTTCGATCGGCATTTGGGAGCGAATTCTCGCCAGAGCATCCCACCTTGTAAAGTGATTGCGGGCCATGAGCCGTTCGAGCTGAGTCTGTTCATCGGTATAGACTACAATCACTTTTTCTACCAAATGTTCGAGACCATTCTCATATAATAAGGGAATATCTAAGAAAACCGCTTTTTCCCCACGTTTTTTCGCAGCTTCCATTAAGCTGTACATTTCTTTACGTACCGCCGGATGAACGAGTGAGTTTAATAATTGCCGTTTTTTCTCGTCATGGAAAACGATAGCGCCCAATTTTTTTCGATCGATACGACCATCATCTAATAAGATGTTGTCCCCAAAATGTTCAACCACCTTTTCATAAGCTTCTTGTCCGGGTTCCATAACTTGATGCGCGATTTGGTCGGCATCAATCACGGTAAACCCTAGTTTTTCGATCATCCCAGAAACGGTACTTTTCCCAGTAGCAATTCCGCCAGTGATGCCAAAAACCCGCATGAAATCACTCCCATTTGAACTATAACAGCTGGCAACCGGGGCAGATGTGTGTTCCTCTACCACTTACTTTCATTTTTTCGATCGTTGCACCACAAATTTTACATGCTTTTCCTTCCTGTCCATATACATGGAGCTCTAATTGAAACATCCCGATTTCACCTTGTGAATTCACGTACGAGCGAATGGTCGTTCCTCCTTTTTCTACTGCTTCTGACAGGGTTTCTACAATCGCAACTAGTAAACGCTCGATTTCTTCATCCGTTAATGAACTGGCTGGACGCAGCGGATGGATCTTCGCTTTAAATAAAGATTCGTCAACATAAATATTTCCTAAACCGGTGATAATCGTTTGATCCAACAGCACCGTTTTGATATTTCTTATCGTTTTTTGAAATCGTTTCTTCAAATAGGGAACGGTTAATCGGTCATCAAAAGGTTCCAATCCAAGTTTCTTTAAAGGTTGGCTTGAAAATTCAGTTCCTTTCGACAGCAAATGCATCGTTCCGAATTTCCGCACATCCCGGTAACGCAATTCCGTACCATCTGTAAAGGTAAAAATAACATGGGTGTGATGATCGCGGGGATCATTCATCGTAAAGAGACCGTACTTCCCCTCCATCCGCAAGTGGGAAATGAGAACATCATCATTTAAATAAAAAAGCAAGTATTTGCCCCTGCGTCCTATCCTTTCTATTGTCTGTCCGGTAACCTTATTACGAAACTCATTCGGTTCTGCAGGTAGTTTTATGATCTTTGGCCAGTAAATTTTCACATCGGAAATCGTTTTCCCGATGACAAGTTGCTCTAAAGTTCTTCGAACCGTTTCTACCTCAGGTAATTCGGGCATAATCTCTTCCTTTCTTTCTAGTATGTTTGGAAACATCACTAAAAAAACTGGACCACCACCTGCTCATATTGTTAGAGCAGGGGTGGTATATTGCAAACGATATGTTCTTATTCCATCCTATTTGGCATCATACCATGTTTCCCCATATGCTACATCCACTTTTAACGGTACTTTGAGTTCAATCGTATGTTCCATCACTTCTGGTACGATGACTTTCAATCTCTCGATCTCTTCTTCCGGCGCTTCAAAAATCAATTCGTCATGAACTTGTAGAAGCATCCGGGCACGCATGTTCTCTTTTTTCAAGCGCTCCGCCATTTCAATCATGGCTTTTTTGATAATATCCGCGGCACTTCCCTGGATAGGAGTATTCATCGCCAGGCGTTCACCAAACTTGCGGACATTAAAGTTCTTACTCGTGATTTCCGGAATGTAACGACGACGATTGAGTAACGTCGTCACATATCCCTTTAATTTCGCCTCCTGCACGATATCTTTCATATATTGCTGGACATCCGGATAAATGGCGAAATACTTATCAATAAATTCCTGCGCTTCCTTGCGGGAAATCCCTAAATTTTGCGAAAGCCCGTAGTCGCTAATGCCGTATACAATTCCGAAATTCACGGCCTTTGCCTGCCTGCGCATCTCCGGTGTAACATCCTCTCTAGCGACATAGAAGACATCCATCGCGGTCCGTGTATGGATATCCATTCCCTCTTTAAAGGCAGCGATCAAACGCTGATCGCCTGAAATATGGGCCAACACGCGCAACTCGATTTGCGAATAGTCCGCGGCTAAGATCATCCAGCCCTCTTCTGAGGGGACAAAAGCTTGACGGATTTTGCGGCCCTCTTCAAGTCGGATCGGGATGTTTTGCAGGTTCGGATCCGTAGAACTGAGCCGTCCCGTTTGCGTGAGGGCTTGATTGAAGCGGGTATGGACTTTACCGGTTTCCGGATGGATGACCTTTAACAAACCTTCAATATATGTCGACTGCAACTTCCCTAATTGCCGGTAGTGGAGAATATAATCGATGATTTCGTGTTGATTTTGTAATTTTTCCAGAACATCCGCAGAAGTGGAATAACCTGTTTTCGTCCGCTTGATCACTGGAAGACCGAGCTTCTCAAAGAGGATGACCCCCAGTTGTTTAGGTGAATTAATGTTGAATGGTTCGCCGGCAATTTCATGGATTTTCCTTTCAATTTCCACCAATTGCTGGGAAATCTCCTCACCCATCGCCTCGAGCCGCTTTTGATCGACCTTGATGCCGGAACTTTCCATATCGGCTAAAATAAATGAAAGCGGCATTTCTAATTCGGTGAAGAGCCGGTACTGTTCATTTTCTTGCAACTTTTGAATTAAAGGTTCTTTCAAATATTGAATGGCCAGCGCTTTACGGACAACATGATCTGCCCGTTCTTCATCGGAAAGGGGTTTCCGTTTAGCGCCCTTGCCATAGATTTGATCATCCGATCGAACTTGTTCCCATTGATATTCTCTGGCTATATCGTAAACTTCTTGAATGGTGGCCGAGGGATTCAGTAAATACGCTGCTAAAAGCAAATCAAAAGCCACACCTTGCAATTCGATTCCGAATCGCCGCAAGGCGACTACCGTTCGTTTGGCATCATAAACATATTTTTTTCGCGAGGCATCCTCTGCCCATTCTTTAAACGGCTCGGAATTAAGGGCTACCTCTAGCGGGATGTAATAATTCCCCGTTTTATTGACGAGCGCAAAGCCGAGTACCGGTGCGTAATGATAATTATCTTCAATGATTTCGACATAGAAACTATTCTCCCGATCGAACATATCCGGGGAGAGCGTTTGAACGATTTGATATTCAACCGCTTTTAGTTCTTCTCTCTCTCGTTTGTTATCGGATGCTGTCGAAATTTTTTCTAGTAGGGACTGAAATTCGAGATCTTTAAATAGCCTGGTTAATTTTTCCAAGTTCGGTCCTGAAAAACTCGTCTCCTCTAGCGTGATCGTTAGCGGAGCGGAACGTTCGATTTCTGCTAATCGTTTGCTCATGAGGGCCTGTTCTTTATAGGTCGCCAAATTTTCCTTTAGTTTTTTTCCGCTCACTTCTTCAATGGAGGCCAACACATTTTCTAACGTTTGAAATTGTTTTAGCAGCTTGATCGCTGTTTTTTCACCGACACCGGGCACCCCCGGAATGTTATCACTGGCATCACCGGCGAGGCCTTTCATATCAACTATTTGTTCGGGGGAAAGCCCAAGTTTTTCTTTTATATATTCCGGGGTGTACGCCTCCATATCCGTTACGCCTTTTTTCGTGACGAAAACCGTCGTTTTTTCCGTGGCCAGCTGGGTTAAATCCCTGTCACCAGTGATAATTTGCACTTGGAAGCCCTGGTTTTCCGCCTGTCTAGCCAGGGTACCGATAATATCATCCGCTTCATAATAATCCAGTTCATAATGCTTGATCCCGAACGCATCGAGCAATTCACGCAAGTACGGAAATTGCTCTGACAATTCGGGTGGGGTCTTTTGTCTCCCCCCCTTATAATCTTGAAATGTTTCATGACGAAATGTCGTTTTTCCCGCATCAAACGCGACTAAAATATGACTCGGTTTTTCTTCTTCAAGGATCTTATGTAACATGACACTGAATCCATAAATGGCGTTCGTGTGAATTCCTTTTTTCGTATGTAATAATGGTAGGGCATAAAAGGCACGGTAGGCGATGCTATTTCCATCGATCAAAACAATTTTTTTATCCAAGATCAATCCCCTCATTTCTCATATAGAAAATCGGTATAAACTACCCTATACTCTCCTTATTCTAACATGCGAACGACAAAAAAAGAAATCGCCGGTCCTGGGAATCGGACCGGCTTCGCAAAAAGTTATTCGTTTCCTTCATATAATCCTTGTAACAATCTAGCATAAGGTGAGTCGGATGGTAAGATGATCACCGTCTGATCATCGATGACTTGTTTATACGATTCTAGTGTCCGATACAGTCTGTAAAATTCCGGATCTCGCGAGAAAGCCTCATTATAAATTCTGGCCGCTTCTTCTTCACCTTCTGCGCGAATCCGCTCGGCATCTGCACGGGCTTCTGCTAACATGATCTCAACTTCCCTGTCCGTTTCTGCCCGGATAATATTCGCCTGGGCATCCCCGCGTGATAAGTAATCTTGTGCTGTAGATTCACGTTCAGAGATCATTCGCGTATAAACGGATTGTTCGTTATCTGGTGGCAGGTCAATCCGTTTGATGCGGACATCGACGACCTGGATTCCGTATTTATCCTTTTCTAAAAGGGCGTTCACTTCTTCTTTTACTCGCTCATTCAAGTCACCACGACTCGTCTTTTCATCATTGATGATTTCATCGTAATTCATCTGACCGAGTTGAGTACGGATCACGGAGTAAATGAATTCATCCATCCGCGCTTCCGCATTTTCGATCGTCCGGGCATTGGTGATCAGGTCGAGTGGATCTACTATCTTCCAGATCGCATAATTATCAATGATTACCCGTTTTTTATCCAGAGTTGTAATCTCGGACTCGGACACATCATACGTTAATTGATGCTTCGGTAAACTTGTAACCGTTTGAATGAAAGGGATTTTAAAATAGAGCCCCGGTTCATCTTCGACCCGCACGACTTCACCGAATTGCCGGACAACTTTATATTCTCCCTCACGCACGATAAATAAATTCGAAATGATGATAAATAGAATAAAAATGACGATCAACAATATTAAGCCAGAAAATATATATTTTCGCATGGAGAAATTTCTTCTTCTTTCTTCGATATCGATGACATCACTCATTCTGTTCACTTCCTTCCCCTTCAGGAGTTACCTGTGAAGATGGCGCATGGTTAGTTAAAGGCGGAATTGGGAAGTATTTCACCGTATCACCATCATCATCCATGATATAGATTTGCGCATCTTTCAAAACCTGTTCCAGTGTTTCGATGATCAAGCGTTCTCTAGTAACTTCCCGGTTATTTTGATAGGCGTTGTATAAACTGTTGAAGACGGCGACATCCCCATGCGCTTGCTGGATCCGTGCCTCTTTTTGACCTTCCGCTCGGCGGATAATCGCCTCTTTCTCACCTTGGGCCTCATTGATTTTCTGGTTGCGATATTTATTCGCTTCGTTTATTTTCGTGTTCATCGTTTCCCGCGCATCGGTAACACGGGTAAACGCTTCACGAACTTCATCATTAGGGAGATCAACATTGCGCAATTTCACGTTCATGATCGAAATCCCCATATCATACTCTTCAACCAAACGAGTCAGTAGTTCACGGACGTTCGCCTCAATTTCTGCCCGGCCATCCGTCAAGGCTTCGTCAATTTGCGAGTTCCCGATAATACTCCTTAATGATGCGCTCGTAGCGTTAAACAAAGCCTGTTCTGGATTATCGATGTTATACAAATATTTCACCGGATCAGTAATGCGCCATTGTACGACGACATCGGCTATGACGATGTTTTCATCTCCTGTGATCATTTTCGTTTCTTCGGCTCCACTTGCGCCGTCTTCTTCTGGAGAAAATCTTAAATCCAGGCTAAATGTCTCTTTAGAAAGTTTTTCCACCGTTTGAATCGGCCAGGGTAATTTAAATTTTAAACCCGGTTCTGTGATCGGGTCTCCGGCATCACCGAATGTGAGCACAACCGCCTGTTCCGATTCATCGACCGTATACCATGATGTCGCGGCGACAAGTCCTAAGATAACGATCGCCACAACCAGCCCGATCGTCGTATAAATTTGTTTTAAGCTCACCATATTATCTCCCTTTCTCCGTGAATCTCTACTTATGTATATACGAACACCTGAAGAAATTGTTTCACCTTTTATTGTAAACGAAAATTTCATATCTTCCTATCAAAAAGTTTAAACGGCGGAGATTCAATTCGTAAAATTCACAGGAACACACGCTTTGACAAAAAAAGGGGATACGAGAGAAAATCGGGGCTCCTATCACGGAAAAACCTTGAAGAGTGCAAAAAAGAGTGAAGCTTGAAGTCGCTTCGCCTAAACTTTTGGATGACGGGGTTTCACTTCCATAGTAAGAGCCCATTGTTAATCCACCATCAATAACGTGTTAATATTTTTTTAAATGTTTATAACTGGGAAACTTTTTATGGAAAACCACCGTAAAACAAGATCCCTTGCCAATTTCTGACTCTACTTGAATGTCACCTTTGTGGGCATCGACAAGATGTTTCACGATGGCGAGCCCCAGCCCGGTGCCTCCTGAATTGCGACTGCGGGCTTTGTCCACACGATAAAAACGTTCAAAAATCCGGGGAATTTCTTCTTTCTCGATGCCGATGCCCGTATCGATCACCGATAGTTTTACATGCTTTTCATCTTCTTCTAAACGAACCGTTACTTTACCATCCTTTGGTGTATAGGAAATAGCATTGGTTACGAGATTAAGAACGATTTGCTGGATGCGGAGACGATCTCCCTCGACGAAACAGGATAGACCGTTTTCGATCGTAAAAGTTATATTTTTCTTGTCCGCTTTTTCTTTTAATGTTCGATAAACATCCTGGACGATAAGAAATAAGTCTACTTTTTCTATATTTAATTGAAAACCATCTCTTTCGATACGTGATAGCTCCAGTAGATCGTGAATCAGTGATTGGAGCCGATCAGCTTCTTTATGAATAATTTTTAAAAAGGCGTGCAATGTTTCTTTTTCATCCATAGCACCATCGAGCAAAGTTTCCGCAAAGCCTTTGATCGATGTAACGGGGGTTTTTAATTCATGGGAGACATTGGCAACAAAATCCTTGCGAATTTGTTCCAGATCCTTCAGTTCAGTTATATCGTGAAAAACGAGAACGATCCCGTTCCATTCATGTGTTGAACTGATAATCGGTGCAGCATAGACTTCAAAATGTTTCAGCTGAATTCCTATCGGTATCCGCACTTCTTTGCGGACACCTTTTTCCGTCATGAAAACTTCTTCGATAATATGACGGACCGCCCGATGGTCAATACAGTTCGTATAGAATTGCCCCAACAATTCATCACTGTTTTTACCGAACACTTCCGCATAGGTGCGATTGATTAAAGTGATTCTCCCTTGGCGGTCGATCGAAATCAGGGGCATCCCCATATTTTCTATGATCGTCTTCAACCTGTCCGTCTGTATCTCCTGATCCCTGGTTACTTCCTGCAAATTTCTCGCTAGAATATTTAAGGTCGTTTGCAAAACACCAAGCTCATTATTCGGTTCTTCATAAACGCGGGCCGAATAATTTCCTTTTGCCAACTCGATCGCTACCCGTGTGATCGAATCAAGGGGCTTTGTAAACTGGAATATGAGATGTCGCCCTAACCATATCAATGCAAGGCTGCCGATGAGAAAAAAGAGCGAACCAACGGCTAATAAATTTTTCATAACTCGCGCATCGCTGGCAACCGGTGTGCCAACCAGCAAATAAAAAACTTCGTCGTCTTCATCATGGAGCGGTTTTTTTAAAAACAAATAATGGCTGCTTTCATAAATCTGGACGTCTTCCACCCGGTCTTTTTTAGGTAGAGTTTCACTTAGCCATTTGCGTAATTCAAGATGTCCCGTATCACTGATCAATCCATTTTCATATAAAAGACTCCCATCATCCCGGATGACAGCCGTGTATAAGCCCAGTTCTCGGGTTAATTCGTTGATTTGCTGAATACTTGTTCGGGTGAGTCCCTCATCCTCTACGATATGGGCGATCAGCACACCTTCCCTTGTTAAATTTTTTACTTGCAACGAGAAGGCGTTCGTTTTCATTATGTGTAAAATTGCATAGACAAGGCCGGATAAGATTAAAATCAGGATAGCGATCAAGGAAAATATATATTTTCTCCGATAGGTCTTCATCCACGGGGCTCCTCAAATTTATATCCTAAACCGCGAATGGTTTTAATATATTGTGGTCTTTTCGTGTTCTTTTCAATTTTTTCCCGCAAATGGCTGATATGAACATCGACGATTCGCGTATCACCGACAAAATCATAATTCCAGACTGAATTGAGCAATTGATCGCGTGTCAATACCCGCCCTTTATTTTGGGCAAGATAGAAGAGTAGTTCGAACTCTTTCGGAGTGAATTCAATCAGCTCGCCGTTCCGGTAAACTTCATATTGTTCCGGTAGAATCGTTAATTCACCGACCCGGATCTCTGTGGGATTTTCTTCATCCTTCGTCTGTTTCTGGCGATATTTCGTTCTTCGTAAAATGGCTTTGACCCGAGCTACCACTTCCCGGGGGCTAAAAGGTTTTGTCATGTAATCGTCGGCCCCGAGTTCTAAACCGAGAACCTTGTCGAATTCATCATCCTTTGCGGTTAGCATTAGGATGGGCGTGTCGATTTGCCGTTTTCGCAAATCTTTACATACTTCGATCCCGTCCATTTTCGGTAACATTAAATCGAGAACGATAAGATCGGGATTTTCATTGACCGCTTTTTCAAATCCTTCTTCCCCGTCATAAGCTGTGATGACTTCAAAGCCGGCCTGGGATAGATTATACTTCAATAACGTAACAATGGACTCTTCATCTTCGATCACCAAAATTTTTGTGGACATGAACCTTCCTCCATCATGTGTATTCCCCGCCACCCTGATAGCGAACACCATTTCTATATATACTTACTTTTCATTATAACAAGCGTTCTGGAAATAGACCAATGTTTATAAAACGATCTACTTGAGGTGTAAAAAAAGCGTTCAAGAACGTGTCTTGAACGCTTTTTTCGCTCGACATGGAATCGAAATCAACGAACGAATTGATTCAGCGATAATTAGATTACATATTTTCGATGATCGCTGTTGCGAATTCAGAACATTTAACTTCAGTAGCATCTTCCATCAAGCGGGCAAAGTCGTAAGTGACCACTTTTGATTTGATCGTTTTTTCCAGACCTTTGATAATCAAGTCAGCCGCTTCGTGCCAGCCCATATGTTGTAACATCAAAACTCCAGATAGGATAACCGACG
>CALKAK010000026.1 GCA_937983015.1 uncultured Bacillaceae bacterium
ATTATATACTTAGTTAGTTTAATGTATAAACATTTTAAAATCGGGAGGGGAAACCTTGATGTACAAGATGAAAAAATTCTTTCCTATCGTTTTGGCTTTTTTCTTGGCATTGTTTTTAGTTGCTTGTGGTCAAGATGCAGGCGTACAAAACGGTGCTCAAGAGGGTGGGTCTGAAGAAACAGGTGTAACTGAAGAGGGTCAAGAAAGAGAAGAAAAACTAAAAATCGGGCTTTCAGTGACCGATCTATCTCTTGAAAGATGGCAACATGACCGCGACATTTTCGTGGAAAAGGCAGAAGAGTTAGGGGCAGAAGTTATTGTACAATCGGCCGATAATGATGAAGCCAAACAATTGAGTCAGATTCAAAACATGCTTTCCCAGGGAGTTGATGTACTGGTTATCATTCCGGTTAATAGTGATTCCCTGTCACCGGTAGTTGAACAGGCGAAGGCAGAAGGTGTAAAAGTTGTTGCTTATGACCGAATGGTCAACAATGCTGAAATCGATGCGTATGTATCTTTTGATTTAATTCGCGTCGGTGAAATGCAAGCTGAATATCTCGTCAATGTCGTTCCCGAAGGAAAATATTTCTTAATGGGCGGTTCGCCAGTTGACAGTAACGCCGCAATATATAGAGAAGGTCAAATGAATATTCTCCAGCCATATATCGATGAAGGAAAAATTGAGGTTGTTGGCGACCAGTGGGTAGATAAGTGGGATGCCAATGAAGCGATGAAGATCATGGAAAACGCGCTTACGGCAAATAATAACGATATTGATGCGGTTGTTGCTTCCAATGACTCAACTGCAGGAGGAGCCATTCAGGCTCTAGCGGCACAGGGGCTGGCAGGCAAAGTTGCGATTTCCGGACAGGATGCCGATCTTGCTGCTGTTCAGAGAATTGCAGAAGGTACACAAACGATGACGGTATATAAACCGATAAAAGTCATCGCAACAACGGCTGCAGAAGTTGCGGTTAAGTTAGGTAGGGGCGAAGAAATTGAATACGATGAAACGATGAATAATGGTGTCATGGATGTTCCTTATATTAAACTAGAACCGATCATGGTTGATAAAGAGAATTTAATCGATACAGTCATCAAAGATGGTTTCCATTCTTATGAAGATGTTTACAAAAATGTCCCTGAAGAAGAACGTCCACCGAAACCGTAAAATTTTTTGCACCAAAGTTAAAACCAATCTGTCGGTAACATGATCATGTTACCGACAGAAATTTTAAGGAAGGGATATTTCATGGATTACGTGTTGGAAATGAAAAATATCACCAAAGATTTTTCAGGTGTCAGGGCATTAAATAATGTAAACTTTTCCGTAAAAAGAGGAGAAATCCACGGCTTAGTTGGGGAAAACGGTGCAGGAAAATCAACATTGATGAAAATTTTGAGCGGCGTTTATCCGGCAGGAACTTATGAAGGAGAAATTATTGTTGACAAAAAAAAGGTAGAATTTAAATCTCCGAGGGATTCACAAGAAGAAGGTATAGCCATTATATACCAGGAATTGGCCCTGGTAGGTGAGATGAGTATAGCAGAAAATGTCTTGCTCAATCATGAGTATATGAAAAAAGGGGTCATTGACTGGGTACAAATTTACTCGGAAGCACAGAAATGGCTAGCCCAGGTCGGACTTGATGAAGACCCGAGAAAAAAAATAAATGAACTGACAGTTGGTAAACAACAATTAATTGAAATAGCTAAAGCATTAACAACCGATTCTAAAATTATCATTCTCGATGAGCCAACCGCCGCTTTAACTGATAGTGAAGTGGAAATTTTATTGAATATTTTAAGAGATTTGAAAGCCAAAGGGGTTACTTGTATTTATATCTCTCATAAATTGGATGAGATCTTTGAGATAACCGACACCGTAACTGTTTTACGGGACGGTGAGACGATCAGTACCGACCCGACAGAAAATCTAAATGAAGAAATCATCATTTCCCGGATGGTCGGACGAAAAATTACCGATGTATATCCTTATCAAAAACGGAAAATCGGTGACGTTTTACTCGATGTTAAGGACTTCACCGTAACGCACAGGGGGACCGGAAAAGTAATCATTGATCATGCATCATTCTCTTTAAGAAAGGGAGAAATACTTGGTGTTGCTGGATTAATGGGATCTGGAAGAACAGAGTTATTTACGAGTTTAATAGGAAGCTATCCGGGAATTTATTCGGGAACGATAAACATTGAAGGAAAAGAAGTAACAATCAAGGATCCGAGAGATGCGATAAATAAAGGCATCGCATATGTGTCAGAAGACCGGAAAAGATACGGTTTAATCATGGAAATGGACATAAAACAAAATACTACTTTAGCCTCTTTAAACCAGATTACAAAAAATGGTGTCATTGATGGATCGTTGGAAACAAAAAGAGCCGAAGAAATGAATGATAGAGTAAAGACAAAAGCCCCGAATATTGAAACGAAGGTCATTAATTTAAGCGGAGGGAATCAACAAAAAGTTGTCTTGAGCAAATGGCTGATGACCGATCCAAAAATATTGATTTTGGATGAACCAACAAGAGGAATCGATGTTGGGGCGAAATACGAGATATATAAAATTATCAATGAATTAGCATCTGAAGGTGTTGGCATAATACTCATCTCATCAGAATTGCCAGAGGTTTTAGGTATGTCTGATCGAATTGTAGTCATGTCAGAAGGGAAAATTACCGGTCAGCTATCTAGAGAAGAGGCGACGCAGGAAAAAATTATGACACTGGCAACTGGAGGTAACCTGGATGAAAAATAAAAATAACAAAGAAAAAATATCTTTAAATATAGATATTCAATCCTACGTTCTAATACTCGCATTCCTCATCATCATCATCTTGTTTAGCTCGTTGACAAATGGTGAGTTTCTTTCTTCCAGAAATATATCTAACTTATTTACACAAATGTCTGTAATCGCCATTTTGGCGATTGGTATGACTCTCGTTTTAATTCTTGGACAGATCGATCTTTCTGTAGGTTCGGTTTTAGGACTGACTGGTGGTATCGCGGCTATTCTACAGGTATGGTATGGATGGGATACATGGGCTGTATTTATAGTCGCTATTGGAGTAGGAGCATTAATCGGTCTCTGGCAAGGATGGTGGACTGCATATTTAGGAGTTCCTGCTTTCATTGTAACACTAGCAGGTATGTTAGTATTCAGAGGAGTTTTGATCGGGCTCACGCGAGGGCAGACAATCGCACCACTTAACGAAAGTTTTAAAGCTATCGGGACAAGCTATATTCCATATATACCCGGTTATATATTTGCCGTAATTTGTATAATACTATTGTATTATGTCACGACTAAACAAAGAAAACGTAGAAAGGAACTGGGTTTAACCGTTCAAAAAGGCTACATCGATTATGGTAAGGTGACAGTTTATTCAATATTAATTTTATTGATTGTATATATGTTAAACAGATATTTTGGTATACCCATTCCGTCGATGATCGTCGTGTTCATCGGTGCAATCGTTGCTTTTATTGCTAGCAATACTTCCTTCGGTCGTTATTTATATGCTATAGGTGGGAATTCAGAAGCGGCAGCTCTTTCAGGGATTAACATTAAAAGAAATATGTTAATTGTATTCGTCATCATGGGTGCCCTTTCTGGTTTAGCCGGAATAATGCTCACCGGAAGATTGAATGCAGCGACAACCAGTGCCGGTATGTCCTATGAAATGGACGCGATAGCAGCATGTGTAATTGGTGGGACAAGTCTCGCCGGTGGAAGGGGATATGTCGTACGATCGATTTTAGGTGCATTGATCATGGCAAGCATAGATAATGGTATGAGCATGATGAACCTGGAAGCTTTCTGGCAATATATTGTAAAAGGGTTAATTCTCTTGTTAGATCGGAAGAGCGTCGTGTAGGGAAAGAGTGTAGATCTCGGTGGTCG
>CALKAK010000027.1 GCA_937983015.1 uncultured Bacillaceae bacterium
TATCGATTAGTCCGAGTGTATTTTCACCAGTGGAAGGTGCTGCGCTATTTGTCGGTGAACCGATTTTCCCTTTAGATAATCCCGCACTCGTCAGTGTGCCCCTCGGCTTTCTCGGCGGCTATCTCGGGACGATTTTATCAAAAGAAAAAGATTACGAGCGGTTTGCGGAAGTATCCGTCCGTGCCCATACCGGTTATAAAGTGACGCGATGAGGGAAATGATTCAATAAGTCTTTATAGACTTGTTGGGACAAGTCGATGCATGTTTTCTTTCCATGATCAATATAAATAGAAAGATATGAAATACGGGGAGAATTTTGGTATAGGGGGATGAGGAGAATGGTATTGGACAAAGAAAAAGTGTTCGTGCCTGATCAATGGAAGCAATATCCCCAGGTACCGCATGGGGGAAGGCTCATTAACAAAGTGTTGACAGGTAAAGAGCGAGAGGAGGCATTTAAAAAAGCAAAGCAACTGCCAACCATTATGGTCGACCTTGAGGCGGTCATTACGATTGAAATGATTGCCACGGGAGTGCTCTCACCGATTGATGGGTTCATGAACGAAGCCGATTATTTATCGGTTTTGAAAGAAGGTCGACTCGCTGATGGCACGGTCTGGCCGGTACCGATTAGCTTCGCACCGATCGGGGATCGCAATAAACAAGTCATCCAATCTTTAACTGTTGGTGATGAGGTCGCCCTTGTTGATGAAACGAAAGAACCAGTTGCGATATTAAAAATAGAGGATATTTTTGATTACGATCGTGAATTCCGTGCTAAACATTTGTTCGGGACGAACGATCGCAATCACCCCGGTGTCGATGCGATTTATCGGCGGATGGGCGATACGGCATTGGCCGGACCGATTCAATTGTTGCGCCGGGTGCATTGGGGACCATTTGAATCGTTACGCCTGGAGCCGAAAGATACATGGCGGATCTTTTATGAAGAGAAAAACTTCAAAACGGTAGCCGGATTTATCACCGGTGCAAACCCGCTTCACCGCGGTCATGAATACATTCATCGCAATGCATTAGAAGAAATGGATGGTTTACTCGTGCAGCCACTCGTTGAAATGGCTAAACGGGAGTACACAAGGCATGAATTCCGGATGCTATCATATCGGGCCGTTCTCGACACATACTATCCGAAGAAGCGGACAATCCTTGCACCATTACGGGTAACCTACATTTTTGCTGGACCCCGTGAAGCTGTCTTGCATGCGTTGATTATGAAAAACTTCGGCTGCACCCATGCTTTGATCGGTCGGGATCATGCGGGAGTAGGCGATTATTATGATAAATACGCTAGCCATACGATTTTCGATGAGTTCACGAGCGAAGAGCTTGGTATCGATATTCGCCTTTTCCATGAAGTGTTTTACTGCACACGATGCAGCACTTTGGCAACCGAACAGACCTGTCCTCATGAGGAGCGCTTCCACATCAATATTTCAGGAACGGGGATTCGGGAGCTATTGCGGTATGGCGTCTTGCCACCGAAAGAAATCGTGCGGCCAGAATCCGCCCGAATCGCCATGCAAGGTGTCCAGCCGAAAGGTGTCGATGAAAACGGAATGGCGATCAATCCCGTCGGGAAGACTATTAAATCGATTTTCCCGTATTATTTAACTCATAAAGGAATCGGTGGTGCGAAACGGGATGAGCCTCTTGAAGTCAAACAGTTAACTATTGAAGATTTGGAGCGTGCGGTGGTAGATGCAAGAGAAAACGCAGATCGGATTTACCGGGAGATTTTTGAAGAGTTTAGTTATGTCACTGATCATCTCCGTAGCGTCCAACCCGAATGGCGCGCTGAAGCCCGCGAGTCCATGTATCGTCAACAACAAATGGTTGTTGAAAACTTAACAGAAAAAGTGAATCAGGCTCCGGAAAAAACATCGGATGAATTTTTATACCAGGATAAAGCAGAGGCGGCACGAGAACTGGATGTGGCAAAAAGAATTCTCACAGACATTCCCAGTGCTTTGCGCAAAAAGGATATCGAATATCGAACATGGAATACACTTCCTTATCAAAGATATCGCGGTGCAGATAAAGAATAAAATATCAAAAATTGTTTTAGAAACCGGGCAACAAATGAGCGGGAAGCGGTCAACTTGGACGGTATTCGTTCAGGTTGACCATATTTCCATTTTATACAATTACTAAACAAGCGGATTATCTTTACGGTAATCTTCATCGATAATAAGGATTGGTTTAATTGTTTTTCAGCTATTGGAGTAGGCCGCTGCTTGGTTGATATCTTTAAATTTATAAAACTTGATCAACTTATTGATCGGGAACTTTCCTTCTTTATAATATTGAATGAGTTGTGGAATCGTCAGTTGGGGGACGGCATCTCCCATCAAAACACCGAGGATTTTCCGGTTCATCGGGACAAGATCTTGCGACGTATTTATTTCCAAGGTATTTGGTGTAACGGCAATTGGAGCATAAACACCATCATACCAAGAACATCTACACCAGCTTTCATGACCGCTGAAACACCTGTGGTGTCTACCGAATAGTTAACGTCCATACCCTTGGTGATTTCACGGACCTGTTCGACAACGTCTTTTTTCAAGCTGTTGATCACGTGGGTCGCACCTAATTATTTGGAAAACTCTAATCGGGAAACATGGATATCGACCGTGATAATGGTTGTACAACCTTTGATTTTGGCTGCCATCAAACCACTCAAGCCAACGGCACCGGTTCCAAAAATTACAATGGATGAGGCGGTTTTCGGTTTTAAACCATTGACGACGGTACCGTATCCGGTTAAGAAACCACAGCTCAAAGGAGCCACCCAGCGCAAATCGACATCTTTGTCCACTTTAATAAGGTTATTGACCTTTGTGATCGTGTATGTTGAAAAGGAACTTTGATTATAAAGATTGTGTACTGGTGTTCCGTCTTCTTTATAAAACGTATAGCTGCCATCTGATCGCTGGCCACGGTCATATTGAGATCGACAAAATGATAACAGCTTGAAGGGTGGCCTTTACGACTACTCGGGAACGTACCGCAATAATTGTATCCCATGAACACTTGATTGCCGACTTCAAAGCCCCTTACAGCACGACCAACCTTTTCGATAATTCCAGCTCCTTCATGACCTAAAACAGAGGTAATGGAAAAGGCGCTCGACCTTTTCTTGTACTTTCATCAGAAATGCAAACACCGGTTGCCACAACGCGTACCAGAACTTTATCTTCTTTCAAGTCTCCGAGTGTCAGTTCTTCCAGTTGGTAATCCTCATTCACGTTATTGGCTACAGAGGCTAGTGTTTTCATCTTTTATTTCTCGATTTCTTATTGTAAAAAAATATTTATTTCGTTTTACAGTTTAGTTAAGATAGAGGTGACATCTGTTGATAACGCTTACAAATTGAAAGGAATCGAATTTTCCTTTTTAAAACGTACACAATGAAAATTTTATCATTGAGTACGATTACAGGTATGACATGCGGTCGTGAATTTTAAAAATAAACGAATACTCATTCAATTTATGGTAATCTCTCCTTTAAAGGGGGAGAAAATCTCGTGTTACGGGCTAAAACATCTTTCCGGGTTGAAACAGTACGAAATGTTCAACTTGCTAAAGGGACTGTAAAATTCGGCAATTATCATTTATCTGTTTACTGTTTTATAATCGATGGGTTATTAATCGATACCGGTCCTAAAACATTAGCCAGTCATTTGCTGTCTTTCTTTTCTGGGCAAGATTTGGAGCAGGTTGTAATCACACATCATCATGAAGACCACACGGGCAATGCGGGTTTCTTGCAGAAGCAAATGGGTCTTTCCATTTTCATGCGCCCGGAAAAAATTGCGTATTGTCAGGAAAAAGGTGATTATCCGTTTTATCGAAAAGCGTTTTGGGGAAGACGTGATCGGTTTGAAGCAGCGGACCTTGGTGATTTACTGAAAACGCGAACGTATTCCTGGGAGGTGATTCATACTCCTGGCCATGCCGAAGATCATGTCTCCTTATTAAATAAGAACACGGGACAGCTATTCACAGGCGATTTGTATTGCGGAGAGCGAACGAGGGTTATTTTGCGAGAGGAAAGCATTTCTGAGATAATCGCTTCTATTGAAAAAGTATTACAATACCCGTGGTGCTAGTTGAGTCTTAACGCTCAACTAGCCCAAGAACAACAAGGGAGTAAGCCAGTAAAATACCATCCAGTGCCGTTTCAAATCCAGAAACCGAGTTCGCTCGAATCTCGGTGATCCGATACGAATCGACTAAAATCGAAAACACGGTTTCAATCACTTTGCGTTTTCGTTTCATCCACTGTTTCCATGCGTCGGATTGGAGAATTCGCTGATTTTTTCGAACGGGCGTCCAAAAAGCGACTCGATGCTCTTCGTACAGCTTCTTTTGCAGTTTTTGGCTGATGTACCCTTTGTCACCTAGGTTATATGGATGTGGAATTTGCGTCATGACGGTTTCAGCGGCCACCCGATCGTGACAAGACGCTTCAGTGACGACATATCCCATCGGAAGCCCTTG
>CALKAK010000028.1 GCA_937983015.1 uncultured Bacillaceae bacterium
ACGGATAATATCCGCCCGGCGCTATATCAAGCGAAATATGAGGCGGTCATCGCCAATCGAGCAAAGGACGAACCGGTGGAGACCGTGTCTATCGCCGGAAAAGCTTGTGAATCAGGGGATATGTTGATCTGGGACTTGCCCATCGCAGAAACCCGTCCCGGTGATCTGTTAGCGGTTTTCTGTACGGGAGCCTATGGATACGCGATGGCCAGTAATTACAATCGGATCGGGCGCCCAGCGGTGGTTTTTGTCGAAAACGGTGATGCCCACCTCGTGATTCGTCGGGAAAATTACGAAGATCTGGTTCGTCTTGACCTTCCTTATTATGAACTGGCCTAAAAATAGCCGTTTTCCGGTAGAATATTTTCCATTGATATAGTAAAATAATAGGGAAGTTCCACAATGTCCAGTTCAGAAAACCTGTTTTCACCATTAGGTTCATATCAAATATTATTAGCTTGGAAAAACAGGACGGACTAGTTTGGGATAATGAGGGATTTTATATGTTAATACGTTATAAAAAATTGTTTGAAAAAATCGCCATGGGCCTGTTATCGTTCATGCCTGATGAGAAAGATGTGAAAAAGTTACAACATACCATAAAGCAATATGAAACGGATGAAAAATGGCAACTGTTCTTATGGAAAGAAGGGGAGGATATCGTCGGGCTGATCGGTGGTTGTTATTTAGATGACGATACCTTTGAAGTTCATCATTTGTCGGTAAACCCTTCGCACCGCAATCAAGGAATCGGAAAAAGCATGGTCAAAGCTTTAAAAGAATGCATTTCAGATAAAAAGGTCGTTCCGAGCGAGGCTGTCAAATCCTTTTTCGCACATTGTGAATGAACGGGTTAGGCGGTAGGTGTTCCTGCCGCTTTTTTCAAGCGGGGAAGACCCCGCTTCATTATTGCCTTTTTTTGCTTTATACTATTGTTAAACTACTTACGGTGGTACAGATATGCAGGAAATGCAAATTAAAATTCCTGAGGCGGGCTTTGAGGGCCCCCTTGATCTACTTCTTCATTTAATAAAACAATTGGAGATTGATATTTATGATATCCCTATGGCAGAAGTAACAGAACAGTACATGCTGTACATCCAGACGATGCAAGAGCTGGAGCTGGATGTGGCCAGTGAATATCTCGTCATGGCGGCAACCCTCGTGGCGATTAAAAGTAGAATGATCCTTCCACAACATGAAGAGGAAGCGGCAGATGAAGACTGGCTGGAGCTTGACGAAGAAGATCCACGGGAAGAATTAGTGGCGCGGCTTTTGGAATACAAGAAATATAAAGAAGCGGCCCGCGAATTACAAGAACGGGAAAAAGAACGGGCGTTATATTTCACAAGACCGCCAGCGGATCTCTCCGAATTCGCCACGACCTTAAAACCAACCGTACATGGGGAAAAAGTGACGATTTACGACATGTTAGGGGCTTATCACAAACTGTTGCGCCGGCGGCGATTACGAGAGCCGCTCCACACGAAAGTAGAACGACAAGAAATCTCCATTGAAAAACGGATGGAGGAAGTGATTGAATTTCTCCAAGATGAGGACCGTCCGGTGAACTTTTGCGATTTATTTCCTTCTGCTACGAAGGAGCATATCGTGGTCACCTTTTTGGCGATTCTGGAATTAATGAAGCAAAATAAGATCTTCGCCGAACAGGATGAAAATTTCGGCGATATTTGGCTTTATACCGCCTAATCGAAACACTCCGGAATAGAAAACGGGCTTGTATGAGATGGATTGTTTCCGGTCAACGGGTTCATGATATAGATGTGACGATCATTCTTTCCGATTTCGATCTTTTTCAGGTCCTGGAGAGAAGGTGGTTGTATGGACATTGTCAATTGGACGAGTATTTTAGAAAGTCTCCTTTTTGCAGCCGGAGATGAAGGACTGACCTTAAAAGAGATCGCGAAAATTATGGAGATCGAAGAATTCCAGGCCCGCGATATTTTAGAAGATTTAAAGAAAGAATATGCAAGGAAGGAACGGGGAATCACGATCGTTGAACTTGCGGGGACTTACCAGCTTGCAACGAAAAAGGAAAACTCCCTGTATTTGAAACGACTCGTCGAAGTGCCCTCCCATACGAACTTATCCCAGGCGGCGCTAGAAACTTTAACGATCATCGCTTACAAACAACCGATCACCCGGGCGGAAATTGAGGACATACGCGGAGTTAAATCGGAACGTCCTTTGCAAACTTTGCTGGCCCGGGGATTGATTCGCGAAGTCGATCGACTGGATGGACCGGGTCGAGCTATTTTATACGGAACGACGAAGGAATTTCTCGATTATTTCGGTTTAAAAGATCTCAACGAGTTACCTCCATTACCGGAAGGAACGGAAGAATGGCAAAAAGAGGCGGATTTATTTTTCGATGACGTGAGTGTCGATCGATAGAAAAATAAAAAGTATTTTGATGGAACCAGGTGAAAAGCGATCATTGCGGTGATCGCTTTTCGCTTTTTTTATCATATCGGCTTTTTATCAGCCATAAACTTGTACAAAAGCGAAATTACCTGGAGGAACACGATGGTCGGTAACAGGAAAACCCTCATAATCTCTTTTATTTTTATCCTGCTCGTTCCGGCCCTGGTTTCTGCACGAACAACAGAATCTATCGATGTACAAGCTGCTGGTGCCGTGATCATGGATCAGAAAACCGGGCGGGTCTTTTATGGAAAAAATGAACACGAAAAAATGCGGATTGCAAGTATAACGAAAATCATGACGGCGATCATCGCGATCGAATCGGGCAAACTCGATGATCTGGTGACTGTCAGCGAGCGGGCGGTAAAGGCAGAAGGCTCAAGTATTTATCTGCAGCGCGGGGAAAAGATTAGACTTGAGGATCTCGTTTACGGATTGATGTTACGCTCGGGAAATGACGCGGCAATAGCTATCGCCGAACATGTTGGTGGAAGTGTGGAAGGTTTCGTTTATTTGATGAATGAGAAAGCCCGTGAGATCGGGATGACCAACACGTATTTTAGCAACCCCCACGGTCTAGATGATCATGAGGAGCATTATTCTACGGCTTATGACATGGCTTTGTTAACGAGATATGCTTTGGAAAATGAAACCTTTCGCAAAATTTCTGGAGCCCGCCTACATCGTGTCCCTCATCCAGAGGGCTGGATGAGGGAGTGGACCAATAAACACAAGCTCGTTAGAGGGCTCTATCCATACGCCAATGGCGGGAAAACTGGTTATACGCGCAGGGCCAATCGAACTCTGGTAACCACGGCAGAAAAAGATGGGATGGAATTGATCGCTGTCACGTTAAACTCGCGATCATCGACGGACTGGCAGGATCATATTGAAATGTTTGAGCACGTTTTCACCGCATATGAGTATGTGACCGTAGTTGAGGCGGGTACAGTGGAAGTTGTGAAAAATCCGGTTTATCGTGGAAAAGCGTATTTGAAAAATTCGTTTATTTATCCTGTAACCGAGGATGAGAAGGAACGATTTTCGATCAAGTATCGGATGGTTAAGCCAGAGAAAAGTTGGAAGCGTAACGAAAAGCGGATTCCTGAGATTATCGGTAAAGCGGAGATTTATTTTGGGAATGAACTGGTACATACGATGCCGGTGTACTATCAACGTAGTGAAGACCCTTCTTTTTTTAAACGGTTCGGGAAAATGTTCATGGATTTGATAGGAGTTCGTGACCATGATTAATTATATTTGGATGTTTTTAACGATCATCGGCTTCATATTCGCCATGGTAAATGGAACGGTCGAAGAAGTGAATCAAGCGATCTTTGAAGGGGCTAAAGCGGCGGTTACGCTCTGTTTCGGCTTGATCAGTGTGCTCGTTTTCTGGCTTGGAATCATGAATATCGCTCGGGAGTCGGGACTATTGGATAAGCTTTCCGTCCTTTTTCGACCGCTTATCACCCGGCTTTTTCCGGATGTTCCTCCCCACCACCCTGCTTTAGGATACATTTTATCGAATATGATGGCCAATATGTTCGGCCTTGGAAACGCAGCGACACCTTTAGGAATCAAGGCGATGAAAGAATTGCAGAAATTAAATGGCAAAAAGGATACGGCGAGCCGTTCGATGATCACTTTCCTCGCGATCAACACCGCCAGTTTAACATTGATCCCGACGACCGTTCTAGCCATTCGCATGAATTACGATTCCGCCCAACCTGCAGAAATCGTCGTTCCCACATTGATCGCTTCTTTTATATCCTTACTTGCGGCTATCGCCATCGATCGTTGGTATTATTACCGCAGATTAAGACGAAAAAGGTGAGAGTGGTGGAGATTATTTCTGCATTTTCACTCTGGTTCATCCCCCTTTTGATCGGTTTTATTTTATTGTACGGAACATGGAAAAGGGTGCCGACGTATGAAGCGTTCGTCGATGGCGGCAAAGAAGGAATAAAAATCGCTTTTACCATCATCCCTTTTCTCGTCGGGATGATCGTCGCGATCTCGATATTTCGTGCTTCCGGGGCCCTGGATTTCTTTTTGAACCTCGTGCGTCCGTTCCTGGAGCGAATCGGCATTCCGGCCGAGGTCGTCCCGTTAGCGATACTCCGACCGATTTCTGGAAACGCTGCCCTCGGTGTGACCGCGGATTTAATCGCGACTTACGGTCCGGATTCATTTATCGGTAGGCTCGCTTCCGTCATGCAAGGCAGTACCGATACAACGCTCTACGTGCTTACTGTTTATTTCGGCGCTGTAGGTATCAAAAAAATGGGGGATGCTTTAAAAATCGGTCTTTTGGCAGATTTGGTGGCGATCGTGACAAGCATTATCATCGTGACAGTCCTTTTCGGTAAACTGTAAGGAAAAATCGTAAAATGAAAAAATGATGGAGACCGAGGCGAACAAAGGTCTTCTTTTTTTGTCTAAAATGTAAACAAAATTAATCTCAATTTTTGTCTTCATTGGCGAAATATGTCATAATTCTGGTTGAATAGAAACACAGCTGAGATTGACTCGAGGAGTGATATGATGGAACGTTTACAGAAAGTGATCGCTCGTGCCGGAATCGCCTCCAGGCGCAAAGCCGAGCAATTGATCTTGCAGGGAAAAGTGACCGTTAACGGAAAAGTGGTCACAACATTAGGTACCAAAGTGGGACCGGATGATGTGGTGGAAGTGAATGGGGTGAAAGTGGAACGGGAAGAACCGGTCTACTTTCTTCTATATAAACCGACTGGCGTTGTCTCCACGGTCAAAGATGATAAAAACCGCAAGACCGTGCTCGATTTCTTTCCCGATGTGGAAGAGCGCATCTTTCCCGTCGGCCGCCTCGATTACCATACATCGGGGATTTTGCTGATGACGAATGACGGGGATTTTGCCAATCTTATGATGCATCCGCGTTATGAAATCGAAAAGACATACATCGCCAAAGTTCAAGGGATTCCTCGGGGAGGAGATTTGAAAAAATTAGAAGAAGGTGTGGAACTTGATGATGGGCTCACTCTGCCCGCGAAAGTAAAATTATTAAAAGTGAATCGCAAGAAAAAAACGGCGATCATCGAATTGACGATTCGCGAAGGAAGGAACCGCCAGGTAAGGCGCATGTTCGATGCGATTGGATATCCAGTTTTAAAATTGAAACGGGAGCGATACGCATTTTTGACACTGGATGGTCTGAATGCCGGTGAATATCGACGGTTGACCCCGCACGAAGTAAAACAATTGCGTGTACTGGCTTTACACGGAAGACTAGAGTAGAGTGCTTGGTACTTCACAATCACTTCACAGAATATTCACAAAACGGTCAAAAACTTCTTTAGTTTCGTGGTATAATTTCACAAAATAGTAACATCGGGAGGGTTTTCATGGTCAAAAAAAGGCGCCTCGTGATTCGGACCGTCGTTTTGATCATTTTACTTGCCGCAATTGGTTATACGATCTATGCGAACATCGCCGGGGGCAGTGCCGGGATACCCCGTGCGGGTGATATGGCCCCTGATTTTGTTTTAAGAGATCTTGATGGCAAGGAATATCGACTGTCCGATTATCGGGGGAAAGGTGTTTTTTTAAATTTTTGGGGAACGTACTGTGAACCGTGCAAAGATGAGATGCCGGCCATGGATCGGCAATATCAAATATATCGTGACCGGGGAGTAGAAATTCTCGCGGTCAATGTCGGGGAAAGTGAAATCGCCATTCAAAAATTCATCGATCAATATGATCTATCATTTCCAGTGGTCATTGACGAAACAGGCGATGTGCAAAAAGCGTACGGAATCTATCCGCTTCCAGCGACCTTTTTAATTGATTCAGAGGGGAAAATTGTCGATTACATCGAAGGACGGATGGATGATCGGGATATTCAAGCATATATGGAACGGATCAAACCTTAAGCCACAGACAAGGGGATGGGGAGAATGGAGCGAGTTAAATGCGAATGCGGACATGTGAATCCTCCCGGAACGATCTTATGTGAGGCTTGCGGGAAAATCTTGGACCCGAATGAAGAAAAAAAACTGATCATCGATATGCGCTATGAAGGAGCAGCCCGTCGTTCACAAACGTATAATCGGACGATAATCGATAAAATCTGGAATTTTTTCTCCTCAGTAAAAGTTGGGGTTGTCTTGATCGTGCTGGCTTTAATCGCTTCCGCGATCGGCACGATTTTACCACAAGAGATGAATACAACAATGAACGTACCCCCAAAACAGTATTATGAGGAAAACTACGGGGTTTTCGGACGAATATATTATTTGTTAGGATTTCACGATTTGTATAGGTCAACATGGTATATTTTACTAATCGCAGCCATCGGTGTTTCCCTTACAATCTGCAGTATTGATCGGGCGCTTCCACTTTATAAAGCTTTAAAACGACAGCGCATCACCCGCCACAACAGTTTCATGAAACGGCAGCGATTGTTTAATGAAGGAACGGTGGAAAACTGGGATGATCAAATCAACACCGTCAGCGAACGAATGAGGCAAAAAAAATATCGGGTACTAACAGAAAGCGGTAATCTTTTTGCCGAAAAAGGTCGCTTTTCACGATGGGGACCTTATATCAATCATATCGGTCTCATCATCGTATTGATCGGGGCCATGTTCCGCTTTGCACCGGGGATGTACGTCAATGAAATGCTTTGGATTAAAGAAGGGGAAACGAAAGCGATTCCTGGAACGGATCAGCGTTATTATTTGACGAACCATGAGTTTATCGTGGAAGTGTATGATGAATCGGATCGTGAAGTGTACCGCGAGGCTCTGGAAAAAAGGGGAAAGATTATCAAAAATTTCCAGACGAATGTAACATTGTACGAGGCAGAAGGAGAGGTCCTTCCCGGTGAAGACCCCCAGTTAAAGGAAATTAAGAAAGGGGAAATTCGTGTCAACCACCCTTTACGGTTTGAACATTTCGGACTCTATCAAGCTAGCTATCTCCTGAATGAATTAAGCGCGATGACATTCCAATTAGTGAAAAAAGAAACGGAAGAAGTGATCGGTGAACTCACTATAGATCTTGAGAATCCCGAGAAAAGGTACGATCTAGGAAAGGGCTACATTGTCGAAATTCTAGCTTATTTTCCCGATGTGGAATTCAAGGATGGGGAGTTACGGACGAAATCTCCGAATCCGAACAATCCAGCTTTCGCTTTTCAAATCCGTTCGCCGGAGCATCCGGAAGGGGAGCGGAGCGTCGTTTTCATTCAGGAGACGCTAGAACCGCTAGGGGAAAATGATTACAAGTTGGTCTTTAAAGAAGTGGATACGGTAAATTATTCTGGTTTAATGGTACGGAAGGATCGAACCCTTGGTTTGATCGCTTTTGGTGGCGCTATTTTCCTCTTTGGAGTTATTTTAGGCTCATTCTGGCAACACCGCAGGATCTGGATCAAATGGGATGGTGGAAAGCTTTTAGTCAGTGCCCATACCAATAAAAATTGGTATGGTTTTATGAAAGAAATCGAGACGATACTGGCTGATACTGATGTTCCGATTCCCATCGATCGGGGCGGAGGTTTAGATAAACCAGAACGTGCGAACAAAGGGGGAGATGTCAATGGCTCAACTAAGTAGTCTTCTTTTATACCTTTCTTTTATTCTTTATTTAATAGCGATTTTGTTTTTCGGTGCGACGATCCGGCAAAAGAAAGGTATAGACCAGGATCGGGGGAATAAACCAGCGGCTTGGCCAGGGAAAGCGGGGGTCGGGATAACTGCGATCGGTTTTGTCCTGCAAACTGGGTATTTTATCACGCGCTGGATCGCCGGCGGTTATCCACCGATCAGTAATATGTTTGAATTCATCACCTTTTTCAGTTTGATGCTCGTCGGTGCATTCATGATTTTGTTTTATTTATATCGTATTCCTGCTCTTGGGGTTTTTGCGCTGCCGATCGTGGTCATTTTGATCGGCTATGCCAGTATGTTTTCCCGAGATATTACACCCTTAAGTCCGACATTACAGAGTAACTGGCTTATTATGCACGTTATGACAACTGCTGCCGGACAGGCTATTTTAGCCATCAGTTTTGTTGCAGGGTTAATATATCTTGTAAAAAACATACCGCAAAACGATAAAAAGAAAGCTGTAGCGGTAGAAGCAATTTTGTTCACCTTGATTATCTTTGTCGGGTTTATTGTTGCCGCGACAGGTTTTGCTTTGGTTGGATACGAGACGGAAATAACGTATAACGATCATACAGGTGAACCTGCTGTTGTCACATATAAACTACCCCCGATTTTTGGACCGAATGAGTACATGATAACAGCTGGATTTAATATGGCACCAATGATTGAATTGCCGCCATGGATCAAAGCCAGTCAACTGAACACCTTGACCTGGTCTGTCCTTATTGGACTCATCATTTATTTCATCATCCGCTTACTCGCAAGAAAACGCCTTTTCGCCCTCGTTCAGCCCTTATTACAACGGATGAAGAATGATGTTATTGATGAGGTCGGCTATCGTTCAGTATTGATCGGTTTTCCGGTGTTCACTTTAGGAGCGTTGATCTTCGGGATGATCTACGCCCATTTTGCCTGGGGAAGATTCTGGGCCTGGGACCCGAAAGAAGTCTGGGCTTTGATTACCTGGTTTTTCTATGCAGCATTTCTTCATCTCCGTCTTTCCCGGGGATGGCATGGAGAAAACTCCGCCTGGCTGGCGGTCATCGGTTTTGCGATCATCATGTTTAATTTAATATTTGTCAATCTCGTTATCGCGGGTCTCCATAGTTACGCGGTTTAGTACGAAAATTTTATGAGATTTGTCCAATTTTCGTCATAACCAAGTAAATGTAAACACTTTCTTTCGAAATTTGTTATAATTTATTTGATAATCGACAAATTATCGAAGTTAATATAGCAAAATTTTGTCGAATTTTATACAATTAGATGTAAGGGCAAGGAGGGTGTACTGATGGATTCTCAAGTCAAAATTCTCGTAGTGGATGATGAAGAGCGGATCCGCCGCTTGTTAAAAATGTATTTAGAACGAGAAAATTACCTCATCGATGAATCCGCTGACGGTAAAGATGCCCTGCAAAAAGCAATGGAGACGGATTACGATTTGATTATTCTCGATTTAATGTTACCGGGTATGGATGGAATCGAGGTTTGCCGCAAGGTCCGTGAAAAGAAAGCAACACCGGTTATCATGCTTACTGCGAAAGGAGAAGAATCCAATCGGGTACAGGGGTTTGAGGTGGGAGCGGATGATTATATCGTAAAACCTTTTAGTCCGCGGGAAGTGGTTCTTCGCGTCAAGGCGTTATTGCGCCGCGCGTCGACAACGAGCTATTTGCATACGGACACGAGTTCAAAAGATCTGATCGTCTTCCCTCACTTGACGATCGACAATGATGCCCATCGTGTGACCGTCGATGGCCAGGAGATAAATCTGACACCGAAAGAGTACGATCTCCTCTATTTTCTGGCCAAATCGCCGGATAAAGTGTTCGACCGGGAGACATTGTTGAAAGAAGTCTGGCAATACGATTTCTTCGGTGATTTACGCACAGTCGATACTCACGTAAAACGTTTACGTGAAAAATTAAACAAAGTATCGGATGTAGCCGCAAAGATGATCGTCACTGTTTGGGGTGTCGGCTACAAGTTAGAGGTAATCGATGAATGAGACTTCTTTGGCGTAGTGTCGTTGGCAAATTATGGGCAACGATATTGCTGTTTTTCGCCGTCGTTTTAACCGTACTGGCGATTTTATTGATGCAATTTTTCCGCTCGTATATCGTCGAGACGGTCACTGAAGATCTGATTAATACCGGAAAAAAAATAGCCGTCGTTCTTGAGAGCTACGATGATTTTAGTTATGGTTTAGAGACGGCTTTTCAAATCCTCGATGATGTAACCAATGCTATCATCATCACTGACGAAAACCATATTTACTATTCGAAAATAGAAGACCAACAATTTTTTAATCTAGCATTCTTTCAAGAACACAAAGGTTTTTCTAAAGTATTTACGGAAGATAAAATTGTCGAACAGGAGATCACGATCCCCGTTTCCGAGGAAAATCGTTCCGGGATTCATAACCGCATGATCATCATCGGTATTCCCTTGCATCTTTTTTCCGATCAGCAAGGTGCCGTGTTCATTTACCAATCCTTGCATGTCATGCAAGAAGCGTTTGATGAAACGACAAAAATCATCTGGCTAGCCGCTTTTATCAGCTTTTGCTTGACAACTTTTTTCGCCCTGTTCTTATCCCGGCAGATCTCGAAACCGTTACTGAAAATGCGCGAAGCTGCCGTCAATGTGACGAAAGGGAGATTTGATGCGCGTGTACCGATCTATACGAAGGATGAAATCGGTGAACTGGCGAAAGTGATCAATAAAATGACGGAACAGTTGAAGGTGAATATGACACAATTACAGCAAGAAAAAGAACAGTTATCAAGTGTATTGAGCAGCATGGCAGACGGTGTGATCATGTTCAATCGCCAGGGACAGATCATGCTAACGAATCCACCTGCCGAAACGTTTTTACGTTTAATGGAATATGAGGGAAACGGTGCGAAAGGCTGCAGCGTTCCCGAGGAAATTATGGAACTCTTTCAGCAAGTTCTAGATACCGAAAAGGAAAAAGTCGGCGATCTTTCTGTACAAGGACGCTTTTGGACGATCATCGTCAGTCCCTTGTACGATGTGAAACAAATTCGTGGTGCGGTGGCAGTCATACGCGATATGACCGAACAAAAACAGCTCGATAAAATACGCACGGATTTTATCGCCAATGTTTCACATGAATTGCGTACACCCGTTGCCATGTTACAGGGCTATAGTGAAGCTCTGCTCGATGATGTAGTCGGGACGGAAGAAGATCGCCGGGAAATCGCGATGATCATTTATGAAGAATCGAAAAGAATGGGCCGCCTTGTCAATGAACTGCTTGATCTGGCGAAGATGGAATCAGGGACATTCTCCCTCGATCGACAAAAAGTGGCTATTGAACCGTACTTGAATAAAATCGTGAAAAAATTCGCCGGTCTTGCCAAAGACAATAAAGTTATCTTGGAAAAAGATCTTTCAGGGAATGATCGGATTTATTATTTCGACCCAGACCGAATCGAACAAGTATTGACGAATTTGATCGATAATGCGATTCGTCACAGTCACGCAGGTGGTCGGATCATCGTAAAAGAGTATCCAGGAAAAGATGGTTTTTATCTAGAGGTGATTGATGAAGGTTCCGGAATCCCGAAAGAAGATCTACCCTTCGTTTTTGAACGGTTTTATAAAGCCGATAAAGCACGAACCCGTGGTAGTTCCGGAACGGGCTTAGGACTTGCGATTGCTAAAAACATTGTCGTTGCCCATGGTGGAACGATTGATGTGAAAAGCAAGATAGGCGAAGGTACAACTTTTACCATTTTTCTACCCGATGAAAATCATAGTGAATAGCGAAACCAACGCTTCCCCTTGGTCACAAAAGGACAGGGGATTTTTTTTTGTGAAATTTTCAGTGCAGGCTCTTATTATGGGGCTATACGTTTGCGGGTTGTTTAAAAGAAAGAGCAAACACTTTGTTGAAGAAATTTCCTGCAAACGATATGATAAAAACATCAAGATGCATGGCACCGGAAACTGTAACTTTTTATATGTAAAAGTCGACAAATATTATGAGTCGAGGATGATTTTATGGATGCGTTGTTTGAAGAAATCTATGAAAAATACCATTTAGATATTTTCCAATTTTTATTTTATCTTGTCCGAGATCGTCATAAAGCGGAAGATTTAACGCAGGAAGTCTATATTCGCGTGTTAAAATCGATCGACCGTTTTGAACATAGAAGCAGCTTGAAAACATGGATACTGGCGATCGCGAGAAATGTGGCTATCGATCATTTCCGCAAAGAAAAAACGAAGCGAAACTTTTTTATGTCCCAGCTTGAGGAAAAGGGGTTCGATGTACAGGATCATGAAAAAATTCCTGAAGAGATCGCGATTCAAAAAGATGAGATCCGGTTGTTATATCGTTGTTTAAAAGCATGTACATTGGACCAGCAAACCGTTTTAATTGCCCGCTTTATTCAAGATTTATCCATCGCGGAAACCGCTGAGATTTTAGGATGGACTGAAAGTAAGGTAAAAACAACTCAACATCGGGCAATTAGAAACTTGAAAAAATTTATGGAGGCCGCCAGCGAAAAGGAGGGTGGGCAGCATGAGTAAAAAGTATTTTACCGAGGAAGAATTGGAAGGTTTGCTCCGGGATATGCCTAAGATATCCGATCACCGTCATCGGGATGAAATATACCGATCCGTGCAAGAGCGAATGCACGAAGAAAAAAACGAGATCAAAAGAAAACGGATTTTTTGGCCGGCTCTCGCTTCTCTTGCTGCTACGCTTATCTTGATAGTACTGGGGTCATCTCTATTATCGCGAGAAGATCACATGACTCATTTGTGGCAGAATCAAAAGAGCCAGGAACGAATTACTATAACTCAAGATAAAGAAGAAATGGCACCTGGTGCTGGAGGCGGTGCAACTATCGTAGAAGAACGGCTGGAAATATTTGATTCTCAGGTTATGGAAGCGAATCGGACAGCGATCTATCAAGAATCATTAACGGATGAAGAGATGGCGATTACTTTAAATATACCTGATCGATCTTTCCAGAATATCATTCCAGTTTCCGTTATCGTTCAAAAAGAAAATGAAAAAACTTGGCTTGATCATTACCTGGAAATTAGCGCACAGATTGATGAGGAAGAACTTGGTCTTGCGGACTATTATCCTTTGCAAGGGACATTGACTTTAGAAGGCGATGATGCTCTAAAATTGAATTTGGCCACAGACAATCCATATACTGTCGGGACGACTAGCGAAGAGATGTTTTTCCGCAGTCTCGATGCTTTTCGTCACCAGGGAATTAAGGAAATTCGATTATTTGTCGATGATCGGCCAGGGCTCGACCTACATCATGAAGTTGAACCGTTAACCGTCTATTCCATCGCTCCCTACGGTAGAACCGGTTATTGGCTATACGAAACGGAACGGCAAACGTTTCTTACACCTGGACCTTCCAATTATAAAACCGTGACGGAAACGCTTGTTGACATGAAAAACGACATTGCTACCCATGAACTGATAGCAAGTATTCCCGAAAGGATCCAATTCAAGGTTGAGGAAGAAGGACCACGAACTCTTACCATCCGGTTTTCTGAGGATATCATTTTATCTGAAGAACCAGAGATGATGTATATGATCGAAGCGATTCTCCTTACGGCGAAAGAATTCGGTTATAACGAAGTTCGTTTTATCAATATCAACGGAAATACTGACTTATTCGGGTGGGATTTTACGAAAACCATCAAAGTTCCTGTGGCGCCAAATCGACTTCAGTTGATGAATCATTAATGCACAAGGCATCTTTTTGAGATGCCTTTTTTGTATAAACCGACTTAAATTGCTTCATAATAACTTACTGTTACCATCATTTCCTGATTTTGGTTCGAACACTAGAAGCAGGAGGAAATTGATGACGAAGCCAATGTTGCAGAAGTTCGTTCCCCTGTTTTTCTTTCTTTTGCCGTTTCTAAACAACATCCTGCCCGTTTATGCCCAGGTATCGGTGAACGAGCTTGACTGGATCTGGCCGGTCGATGGTGTGATCTCAGATACATATGGTTCGAGGAATGGCCGGCATCGGGGTGTAGATGTTGCAAGTGATTTGGACACACCGGTGTATGCGGTTGCTAACGGAATGGTGACAAAATCGTATTATTCACAAAGTTATGGTCATGTCATTTTCATCAAACACGATGAAGGATATGAAACCGTTTATGCCCATTTACAAAAGAGACTGGTGGAAAAAGGAGAGCGGGTGAAAAAAGGGGATACAATCGGAACCAACCACGACGTGCTCGCCGACATCACCCAGGCGCACGGCATCCCGTTCCACCA
>CALKAK010000029.1 GCA_937983015.1 uncultured Bacillaceae bacterium
ACAGACCTTTTATAATGAAATGATCAAACTCGATCAATTAAAAGCTTTAGGGGTTCCGATGGATAATAACCAAAAGGAAACCCACCTCGCTTTTTGTCGAATGGCTCCAGATCTTCGTATAAAGGACACAGAAAACTGGATTCGTTATCTAAAACGATTTAATAGGGAACATGACCTTTTTGACCATGCAAAATTTGTTGATGTGATTAACAGTCATTGGTTATTCACGTGTTATAACAATATAATCGACCATCGAAATTACAAATTTGTATGGCCGCTACTGAAGACCGTGCGACCGAAAAATATCAAGAGTTTCATTTCAAATTATTTTAGGAGAAATGCCCATTGAGAACACGATCGGCATTAAGAAACGCATATTGGGGAATTATTTCCCAAATAGTCATCTTATTTTTGGGTTTTGTCTCGCGAAAAGTATTCTTGATGATCCTTGATTCGAGTTATCTCGGCTTGAATAGTTTGTTTACGAATATTATTTCAGTAATTTCACTTGCTGAGCTAGGTATTTCCAATGCGATCATATACCATCTGTACAGACCTCTGGCAAACAATGATACGAAAGAAATCGCCAAGTTGATGAATTTTTATAAAAGAGCGTATCGATTGATCGCCGTAGTTGTTGCGGCGATTGGTTTAGGCATTTTGCCGTTTTTACATATAATCATCACCGATCAAACGTTCCCGCAAGATTATATCAGGATCATTTTTTTCCTGTTCCTGATTGACGCGGTGGCATCGTACTTCTTCTCCTATAAACGTTCGATCATCTTCGCTGATCAAAAAAATTACGTGATCATTAAAATCAATACGCTTTACAAAATAATCTTGACGATCACACAAATCGTTATCCTGTTCATCACAAAAAATTTCGTATTGTACTTGGTGCTGAATATTATTTTCAAGCTGTTTGAGAATATCACCATCGCCAAAATTGCCGATAAAAATTATCCGTATATCAATGAAAGAGTCGTTCTTGAAAGCGAAAAACGGAAACGGATATTTACCAACATAAAGGATATTTTTATTAATAAATTATCCTGGACCGTTACCAACTCAACCGATGATATTATCATTTCCATGTTTTCCAATTTGTCGGTAATCGGTTTTATTTCGAACTACAATATGCTTATCCTGGCCATTCAAAGTTTAGTAGCGAAAACTTTGGATGCAACACAGGCAGGAATAGGGAATTTGCTGGCCCAGGAATCGAAAGATCACATTTACACGGTGTTGAAACGGTATAGTTTATTGGCATTTTTGATCGCTTCTTTCTGCGGAATCAGTTTATATACCCTGAGCAGTCCGTTTATTGCTCTTTGGTTAGGGAAAGAATATATCATCAACAGTGCATTAATCTGGGTATTGGTATTCAACTTTTTCCTCTTGATTTTACGGACTCCGCTTTGGCAAATGGTGGGCGTGTCCGGTCTATTTCGACAGGAAAAAAATATTGCACTTGTTGGAACAGCATTTAATATTATATTTTCCGTTTTGTTGGCTAAATCAATTGGGGTTGTTGGTGTATATATTGGAACGACGATTTCTATGGTTGTGCAAATTCTTTTAAAAATCCCCTTATTTTTCAAGCGATTTTTGCAGAAAAATTTTTGGCCATATTTTTATTTCGTTTTCAGTAAGGTTTTCATCTATCTTGGTGAACTGGTTCTCGTCCAATTCATTATTTCATTTATATCTATAGAAATGAAAATACTCGAGTTTTTCGCTTTTGCGGCGGTATGTTTGCTGGTACCGAATGGAATTAACTATCTTATTTACCGACGGAGTGAGGAATTTGTTTATCTTAAAAGTATGGTTACCAATATCATGGCAAGGAAGGCCAGGGATAGCTCGCACTAAATCCAAACGAGTGTGGATTGTTACGACATACACACAAATAAAAAGTTTTTTCTCTCGCTATGCACCAACGCTTCAAATTACATTTTAAATTTTGTTTGAAGAGTTTTTTCTTGTGCAATTACCGAGAATGATCAATATTATTTTGCAAAATTATCTATGCTATAATCCCTTGTAGTGATAGATAGAACGATATATTTAGAAAGGGATGAGTATTTTGAAAATCACAGTAGCCGGTACAGGGTATGTGGGTTTGTCGATTGCGGTTTTGCTTGCACAACGTAATGAGGTGACGGCGATTGACATTATTCAGGAAAAGGTGGATTTAATTAATCAAAGAATTTCGCCGATCAAAGACAATGAAATTGAAGAATTTTTCAAAACGAAGGAATTGAACTTGAAAGCGACAACGGATCCGGATGAGGCTTATCGTGATGCGGATCTAGTCGTCATTGCTACCCCGACCGATTATGACCCCGAAACGAATTACTTCGATACGAGCTCCGTCGAAGAGGTCATCCAGCTCGTTCTTGAGCGCAACCCCAATGCGATCATGTTAATAAAGTCGACGATTCCGGTTGGTTACACTGAACAAGCAAAGAAACAATTTAATTCGGATAATATCATTTTCTCGCCGGAGTTTTTGCGTGAAGGTAAGGCGTTGTATGACAATCTGTATCCATCCCGGATCATCATTGGTGAAAAGTCCGAACGGGCAGAAAAGATCGCCGCTTTATTCGTGGAAGCGGCACTAAAAGAAGATGTTCCGGTTTTATTTACGAATCCGACAGAAGCGGAAGCGATCAAATTATTTGCTAATACATATTTGGCAACAAGAATTGCTTTCTTTAACGAACTGGATACATTTGCCGAGATTCGGGGTCTGGATACGAAACAGATTATCGAAGGAGTCTGCCTCGACCCGCGAATCGGCAATCATTACAATAACCCGTCCTTTGGATATGGGGGCTATTGCTTGCCGAAAGATACGAAACAACTGCTTGCCAACTACGATAAAGTACCGAACAATATCATAAAAGCCGCTGTCGATGCGAACCGGACGAGAAAAGATCACATTGCCGATATGGTGATTAAACGCAATCCGAAGGTAGTCGGAGTTTACCGCCTCACGATGAAATCCGGTTCCGATAACTTCCGGTCGTCAGCTGTGCAAGGGGTCATGAAACGGATCAAGGGTAAAGGAATCGAAGTGATCGTATACGAGCCAACATTAAAGGATAAGTTGTTCTTCAACTCCCGCGTGGTCAATGATTTTGAAAAGTTCGCTGAGGAAGCGGATCTTATTATCGCAAACCGGGTGACAGATCAGTTAGAACCGGTTATGCATAAAGTGTATACCCGTGATATTTATCGCAGAGATTAAATTATGAAAAACATTTGCAAAGGTGGCACAGCCGGCTTCAGGCTGTGCTAACTTTTTAATAAAATGAGGAAAATAACTAGGTCAATTGTGAGATATTAAACATGATTTAATCATTCTATGCGAGATTTCGTTCCGTCCCCTTTTTGTTCATTCTAATCGTACAAGATCTTACATAGAAAAATTTCACCGCTCGAACGTGATGTATTCCTCGCACCAACCTCACATCATATGATGTAAAACCCTTCTAGATTTTTAAATCCCGTCACCCTGCCGCAAAATTTTGCAATTTTCCACAGTTTCCCATCCTGACTCCAATTTTTTTCAGATTCATTTATGTTATGATAGTATCTAGTATCGGAAAACTTTTTTGGTGAGGAGAGATTGAATGTGGTTAGTGATCTAAAAAATGAATCTGTTCTCATAACAGGAGCGGCGGGGTTTATCGGCTATTTCCTTGCAAAACGTCTCCTTGAAGAAGGGTATCAGGTCATCGGTCTCGATAACATGAACGATTATTACGATCCGCGATTGAAAGCGGAGCGGTTACGTCTCCTTGAACCCTATGATCGTTTTACCTTTATCAAAGGCGATATCGCTGATAAACAAGCGATTACCGACATCTTCGAAAAATACCGTCCGGATATTGTCGTGAATCTCGCAGCGCAGGCGGGTGTGCGTTATTCCCTTGTCAACCCGGATGCCTACATTCAAAGTAATATCATCGGCTTTTACAATATTTTAGAAGCCTGCCGTCATTATCCGGTGAAACATCTCGTATACGCATCATCGAGTTCGGTCTACGGTGCGAACAAGAAGGTGCCTTTTGAAGAATCGGATTTCGTTGATCATCCGGTTTCTTTATACGCCGCGACGAAAAAATCGAATGAATTGATGGCCTATACATACAGTCATTTATATGACATACCGGCAACCGGTTTACGTTTCTTTACCGTCTATGGCCCGCTGGGACGACCGGATATGGCGTATTTCGGTTTCGCCAATAAACATTTTGCCGGTGAACCGATCCGGATCTTTAACAACGGTGATTTTGAAAATGATTTGTACAGGGATTTTACATATATCGATGACATTATCGAGGGTGTTTACCGCATTATGAAAAAGCCGCCGGTGGGGAAAGACCCGCATAAAGTGTTCAATATCGGTAACAACCAACCGGTGAAATTAATGGATTTCATCGCTACCTTGGAAAAAGCCTTCAGTAATTCCCTGGGTCGCAAAGTCCAATTTGAAAAAATCTTTGAACCGATCAAACCAGGGGATGTGCCGGCAACATACGCCTCGACCGATTTACTGCATGAAGAAGTAGGCTTCAAACCGAACACACCACTTGCTGAGGGCTTGCAGAAGTTTACCGATTGGTACGTGGCTTATTACAACATTCGTTGAGAAAAATAGAAATGAAGGTCCTACAACTTGGAACAACTGATTGAAAAATTGAAAGAAAAATATGGTGTTACTAATGACATTCGCGCGGTCTGTTCACCGCTTAGAATCTGTCCTTTGGGTGCCCACTCGGACCACCAGCTAGGACGGGTTACCGGAATGGTGCTCGATTCCAGTGTCAACCTCGTTTACGTACTAAATGATGAAGGGTACGTGCGTATTCAAAGTTTCGATTTTCCCGATGAGGAATATTTCCATATCGAACACGTGCCGGATATGTTACCGGGATTTTGAGGCAATTACGTTAGAGGTGCCGTGAATTCTTTGAAAAAAGATTACATTTTGCGCCGTGGTTACACCGGAATTGTGAGTGGAAAATTGCCGATCGGCGGTTTAAGTTCTTCTGCTGCGGTTACCACTGCTTATTTAATGGCTTTATGTGATGTGAATGAAATTGAAGCTTCAAAGCTCGATCTGATCATGTACAGCCACTGGGTAGAGACGGAATTTATCGGTCTGAAAAACGGGATTCTCGATCAATCGGCCAATATTTTGAGTAAAAATCATCACCTGATGATCATGGATTGTAAAACGAATGAGCATCATCTGATCAAAAAAGGGGATGACATGCCGGAATTTGAAGTGGTCGTCGTGTACCCCGGGATTTCAAACGATTTGATCAGTACCGATTTTAACAATCGTGTCGATGAATGTCGTGTGGCCGGCTGGCTGCTTCAAGATGTGGGGAATTTAGAGGTAACTCGATTAGACGAAGTACGCCTGCGTAATATCCCGGTCGAAGTGTATAAAAAATACCGCGATCGGTTACCAGATCGTTTCCGGAAACGGGCCGATCACTTCTTCACCGAATAGGAGCGGGTGTTGAAAGGTGCCGAATACTGGGCGCAAGGGGATCTCGTAAAATTCGGTGAACTGATCTTCCAATCGGGAGAAAGTTCGATTTACCAATATGAAAGTGGCAGCCCGGAGCTGATTACGATTTATGAAATTTTCAGGAATTGTGAAGGTGTCTATGGCGCCCGCGGGAAAAGTTCTTTCTTTCGAAGAAAAACCAGAGGAGCCGAAATCCGACGTTACGGTCCCCGCCTTCTACATTTATAAAAAAGAAACCTTGCCGTTATTCAAAAAATACCTGGATGAAGGAAATAACCCGGATGAGATCGGAAGAGCACA
>CALKAK010000030.1 GCA_937983015.1 uncultured Bacillaceae bacterium
GTTACTTCCCATTTTTTTCGGTTGCGATGAATCAGCGTTGTGCCCAACTCTGATTCAAGTCTTTTAAGGAGCTGGCTCAAAGGAGGCTGAGCGATATTTAATACTCTTGCCGCTTTTGAAATACTTCCCTGATCGATGATTTCTTTGTAATAGCGTAAATGACGTAGGTCCATTTCGCACCTCGTTATATGAAAAGTGATATGGATATTATAAAAAATATATATTTTTAGTATAGCAAAATCTGTGATATGATAATATATGGATTCAATTTTATAAGGGGAACTAGGTGGAAATATTCGCTATCGTAAGACTAATGACCTTGTACTTTAAAAGTTTATTTGTATGTGATAATAATTTTTTTCGAAGCCAATCTTTCTGTTTCTTTTGTGTCTTTTCTTGCTGTTATACTGTCATGGAAGGCGGGGCTTTTTGTCGTTGTCATAACTTTTTTCCACGCCATGGATCGTTATAAAGTGGTTCTTCAAAAATAAAGCAAACTGAGAAATTCCATCATGCTGGTTATGGTGGCTTTTTTATTTGCTTTAATATTGGTTGGCCTTTACTTTCTGCCAGACAATACTTGACACTGGATCATGCGGTGATGCGTTGAAGTATTTTTTTGTTCAGCTTGATTTCCGTTCCGATTAGGGATTCAGTATTCCTGATGCCATGTTTCCTATCTTACCGTATGACGAATGAACTCGTGTATCCATATCCAGCCAGCGCTTTCAACTATCATTTAGAAATCGATATAGTTGGTGAGAAAACTTCTTGAAATGTTTGTGAGAGGGGATCAATTTCTTGATTCCAGTTTCTCTACAAAATTATGTGAAATACAGATTTACGCGAGTTTTTACCATTAAAATTCGAGTTGCTTTTCTAAAAAAATGTGCTAGAATATAGTTCATCAATTAGGAATAAGTCTTATAGTCCCGCAGCGAAGCCCCTTCTAATGCATAATTCCCCTCTATCTTTGAGAAAATTATAAACAACCTCGAAAATCCTTTCCGAACAAATTTTTCTCCCGATCTTTTGAAAATATAATATTAAGTAAGTAATTGGCTATACATGAATTCCCCAACGTATTGGTGAAGGTGGTGAGTCAAAATGGCCCAATCAAGCGAAAAGGTAATCAAACGAATTCTTGAAATCGATAAAAATATGGTCCGGACCGCAAAGGAAATGGATCGCGCCTTTCGCGAACGACAGAAAAAAGTGTCTGCAGAAATCGAGAAGCTTGAAACGAATATTTTACAGGAAGCAAGAAAGAAAGCGAAACGCGAAAGAGAACAGGAAATAAAACAGGCTCATGAAGAGGCTGAAACCATTTTGGAGCGCGGTCAAAAGGAAGCTTTGGCACTATATGATCGATTTTTGCAGGAAAAAGAAAAGATCATTTCCGGGTTATTTAAGGAACTGATTTAGCAGGTGATTGTATGACAAAAACGGCGATGTACCATGTTCTTAACACAAAAATCGCGGCGATTCGGGGAAAAATGCTAACCGAAACCGATTACCGACGTCTATTGAATATGACAAGCGTTCAGGAGATTGTCTCCTATTTAAAAGGGCATACTAGTTACCGGAAATTTTTGCAAACGGTGAAATTGGATTCAGGCGACCGTTTTGCACTGGAGAAAATACTCAACGAAAAACTGATCGCGCTACTAACGAACTTGAGAAAGTATGTGACTGGACCTTACCGGGATTTTTTGAATTGCTTTCAGATCCGTTATGAAGTCGCTGAACTGAAGCAAATCGCCAAGCAAATTCAGCAAACGGGCTATGCTTCCCACTATGAAAAGCCCGTATTTTTGGCAAAAAATCCAACCATTAGTCTGGAAAAAATTCGTTCGGCAAAAACAATACGTGAACTCATTGAGAATTTAGCCGGCACATTTTACTTTTCTTTTTTAAAAAATTTGCTCAAAAGTGAACAAATAACTTTATTCCATTTCGAAATGACTTTAGATCGGGCTTTTTTTAACATATTGGAAGAAAATGCCTTGAAGTTAAGGAAAAAGGATCAACAAGTATTTTATCGGATTTACGGCACGTATTTCGATATGTTGAATATCCAGATGATTTATCGGTGTAAAAAATTTTATCACCGTTCTCCTGAAGAAATATTCAACTACTCCATCAATCAAGGAAACGTATTTAACTATCGACATATCAAAGAGCTTTGTTATTGTGAGGATTTAGAACAATTGAAAGAAAAAATTGCTACTACCCCTTATTCGTTTATGTTAAAGGGTGATGAATTGCAAGATATATATATGGAACGGAGAATGCACCGTTATATGTATTATCGCTTGCAGCGTGCGCTCAAAAGTTATGCCAATGATATCTCTTCACTACTAGCGATATTGATGCTAGTAGATTTTGAAAAGAGAGATCTAGTTTCGATCATTGAATGCGTTCGTTATGGTTTGGAGCAAGAAAAGGCGGAAAAATATTTGATTAGAGAATTAGGGTAGTTGGAGGTGAGCGGGCATGTCGATTCAAAAGATGGAAATGTTAAATATGGTGGGGAAAATGGACCAAGTGGATCAAATCGCCCGGAAGATCATCTTATCTTCTTCTGTGCATATGGTAAACGCTTATAATGAGATTCAGAATAATAACTTTTCGATTCTCGAAGCCAAAAACAATATTGGGGCGGTGATCGACTACAGTTATATTCGCCCTTACACATCAGAGAAAGATCTCGCTACTTATGAAGATCAGCTGAAGGCTCTTGCCGATATTTTGAATATTGAGCCGAAGGTTTTCCCCGAGTATTACAAGGAAGCATATAGTTTTAAAGAGGACCAAGCTGTTTTAAGCGAGCTTTACGAATCCATTCGCGAAAAACATCAACGATATCAAAATTTACAGCAACGATTACAAGAATTACAAGGTCTAGAAGAATACCTTTCATATATTAAAAAACTGGATTTTAATTTGACCGAAGCTTTAAATATGCAGTACATCAAGCTAAAGTTCGGTAAACTTTCCAAATACAATATGGATAAGCTGAAGAAAAATTATGAGAATATATCTGCGATCGTTCTAAAAATCAATACCGCTAGCGAATTTGATTCGATTATGATTTTCGTTCCGAAAGCACTGGAAAATGAAGTGGAACGGGCCTTGAAATCATTAAATTTCGAGGAATTTCCAATCAATTTCACTTTTGAAGGGACGCCGCGCGACTGGTTGATAGCCATTGAAAGAGAAAAGCGGACAATTCAGAGTGAAGTGAAGAAAATACAGGAAGATTTACAAGATTTCAAAAAGCAATATGAAACGGACATCCATAAGTACTATTCACGATTAATCATGGAATATGAAGTGGAAGAGCTGAAGTCGTATATCGTATGCACAGATGAATTCTTCTACTTGACAGGCTGGGTCCCCGTGAAGTGCAAACAAAAACTTTTACGCGAGCTTAAACCGTTCCAAAATCAATTGAGCATCGCCTTCAGGAAAGATAAGGAATATGAAGATATTATGGACCCGCCAACTTACATTGAGAACAATCGCTTCTTTAGGCCGTTTGAGTCCATTTTAAAAACGTACGGGATCCCTTCTTATCATGAAATCGATCCGACACCTTTTGTAAGTATTAGTTACTTGCTTCTATTCGGGATGATGTTTGGGGATATTGGTCAGGGACTTGTTTTCGTTTTAGCAGGATTATTATTGATGAAAAAGCTTAAGCGCCCCAATCTAGGAGGGGTGTTGACAGGATTGGGTATTAGTTCGATGATATTCGGTTATTTTTATGGTAGCGTCTTCGGGTTGGAAGGAGTCATCACCCCGATATTTATGAGACCGATCAATCCGATGGAAGATATCAATTTTATTTTGATCGCAGGAATTGTTATCGGTATCGGCTTATTATCCGTTAGCTATCTATATAACATCTTCAATTCGCTTAAGCGGAAGGATCTGGAAAATGGTGTGTTCGGGTCGCATGGTATCGCAGGATTGCTGTTTTTCTGGATTTTGCTTTATTTCGCCCTGGCGAAAATCCTTGGTTTCGCGACATTCTTACCCGATCAAGTATTGATCATGATACTCGTAATGTTACTGGCGATGATCTTGTTCAGGCAGCCCCTTAGTAATTTGATCACCGGGAAAAGACCTTTGTATCAGGAATCACCATCGGATTATTACGTGGAAGAAAGCTTCGGCCTCTTTGAAACTTTGCTATCTATGTTCAGTAATACACTTTCCTTTATTCGTGTCGGCGCTTTCGCCATTACCCACGTCGGTCTGTTTCTCGCTTTTACCACGATTGCCAACATGATTAACAGTCCCTTTGCCGGCGTTCTCGTGATCGTTTTGGCAAATATCGTGATCATTGGCCTGGAAGGTTTGATCGTGTTTATTCAGGGGTTACGGTTAGAGTATTACGAACTGTTCAGTAAATATTATGATGGTAGCGGCTACGAATTTAACCCGATTCGGATCCGCTTAACGGAACGTCGTTCAACCCAATAAATTTCAAAAATCAAGGAAATGGAGTGAAGAAACATGTATATCTTTTTAGTACTTGCTGTTTTAGTAGTTGTTACGACCATCGCTATTGGCATCGTGAAATATTATAAGAATGAAGTGTATGATAAAAAAGAAATCAAAAGAGGATTGTTATATAATTTGTGCACCTTCGTACCGATCATTGCGATCTTCCTGGCTGGCTTCATGCCGGATTTAGTGCAAGCTGCCGAAGCAACAAGTGCTACCGGAAATATTAATGATGGTTTAGGTTATATTGCGGCTTCACTAAGTACGGGATTGGCCTGCATTGCCACCGGTATTGCCGTCGGTTCAGTTGGATCTTCGGCTTTAGGTGCTGTATCCGAAGACCCGAAAATCCTCGGTCGTACCTTGATCTTTGTTGGTCTAGCAGAAGGAATCGCCATTTACGGCTTGATTATCTCGATCATGATCCTCGGCCGCTTGTAGGGATGTGAACGTATGAAAATGTATTGTATCGCGGACAATCTTGATACATTAACCGGAATGCGTCTCGCGGGAATCCAGGGTACGCTTGTGCAAACAAAAGATGAAGCTCTGGCACGATTAGGATCCATCCGGCGTGATTCAAATATTGGCATATTACTTGTCACAGAAGAAATTGCTAGAGAAATTCGTGAAGAGATAGAAGCGTTAAAAGAAGACTCACCTTTTCCCATCATTTTAGAAATTCCCGGACCACAAGGTAGTAAGAAGGATAAAAACTATATTTTGAATTACGTAAAAGAATCCATCGGGATAAAAATATGAGGTGGTCTTGTTGATAACGATTGATGAAAAATTAGAGTTGTTCAGGGAAATAGTTTTTAACGAATTAAAAAAGGATCACGATGCCCGAAAGGAATCATTTGATCAAAAATACGGGAATTTAGTAAAAGAGAAAAAAGCAGAATTAACGAGGAAAGCTGAAAAACTCCTTAAGGACAATCGAAAAGAAATAGAGAAAGAAAAAACAAGGATTCTTTCAAGAGCAAAAATAGAGGAAAAACGGCTGTACCGCAATATGCAAAAACGAATTTTTGAAGAATGTATGGAAGGACTTATCGAATACGGAAAAAAGTTTCGTGATACGGAGGAATACGAAACAACGTGGAAACGGGATTTACGTAAAGTTCTTCCTTCCGTTGTCAGTGATGAACTCAAAGTGTACTGTCATGAAAAAGATATCCGATCGATGAAAGTGTATTTTTCTCAAGAATTCAGCAATAAAAGGATCGAGTTTATAGCACAAGATGACATCATCGGTGGGTTTATTCTTGAGGATGTTCAAGAAGGGATACGGTTTGACTTAACGATTCAGGGGAAAATTTTGGCGAATCGGGAAAAGGTCGGTCAGTTATTGATGAATCACTTGAACTGGAGGTGATGCACAAGTGGGTAGTCCTGTTGGGAAAATTCGTTACATCAATGGACCGGTTGTAAAGGCAAAAAATATGCGTGAATTTAAATTTCGGGAAATGGTTACGGTTGGTGCCCAAAAACTAATCGGTGAAGTCATTTCCATCGATGGTGATGAAGGGACTATTCAAGTTTATGAAGAAACATCCGGCTTGAAAATCGGCGATGATGTCGTTTCTACCGGCAAGCCGCTTTCTGTGAAATTGGGACCGGGGATTGTCGGCGGCATATTTGATGGGATCCAGCGCCCACTGGATCAAATATATGAACGAACAGGTGGTTTTATTGGTGAAGGAGTCGGCTTGATTTCGATCGATGTTGACAAAAACTGGGATGTGACTATTACGGTCAAGGAAGGAGATCGTGTCTCCGCGGGCGACTGTTTTGGTTATGTGCAAGAAACCCCTTTAATTAAACACTATTTGATGATCCCCCCCGGGGTCAGCGGGGAGATTATTTTTTCCCGTGGTTCAGGAACCTATTCCATGGAAGAAGTGTTAATAAAGGTAAAAGACGATCGCCATGTTCATGAGCTGAAAATGTATCAAGAATGGCCGGTACGCATGCCCCGGCCGGTTTACGAACGACAAGCCATTGACCGTCCCCTTATTACCGGGCAACGGGTGATCGATACCTTTTTCCCGATCGCTAAAGGGGGGACGGTTGCAATTCCCGGCGGTTTCGGTACAGGAAAAACGATGACCCAGCATCAGCTGGCCAAATGGAGCGATGCGGATCTTATCGTATATATTGGTTGTGGGGAACGGGGAAATGAAATGACCGATGTATTGGAAGAGTTCCCGAAATTAAATGACCCGGAATCAGGCTTGCCCCTGATGAATCGTACGGTACTGATTGCCAATACTTCGAACATGCCGGTTGCGGCGCGCGAAGCATCGATTTATACGGGGATTACAATCGCCGAGTACTATCGCGATATGGGATATCATGTTGCAGTGATGGCCGATTCAACATCTCGCTGGGCGGAAGCGCTTCGAGAGATTTCCGGCCGTCTTGAAGAAATGCCGGCTGAAGAAGGATATCCCGCTTATCTATCATCGCGACTGGCCGAATTTTATGAACGTGCGGGGTATGTGAAGACATTAAATAAACGCGATGGTTCCGTTACCATTATCGGTGCTGTGTCTCCAGCCGGTGGTGACTTTTCCGAGCCGGTCACGCAAAACACCCGCCGGTTCGTGGGAGCTTTTTTAGGACTGGATCGGAAATTAGCTTATTCCCGCCATTATCCTGCGATCAACTGGTTGACGAGTTATAGTGGCTATATTGATGAACTGGCAGCCTGGTATCAAGAACATGTGGCGGATGATATGCTCACCCTTCGTGCAAAAATGTTGAAGCTATTAAATGAAGAAAGCAGTTTAGAGGAAATCGTTAAACTGGTTGGTGAAGATGTATTACCGGATGATCAGCGGTTGATTTTAGAAATCGCCCGGGTGCTAAAAATGGGTTACCTGCAACAGAATGCTTTCCATAAAGAAGATACGTACGTGCCCTTGAAAAAGCAATATCATATGTTAAAAGTCATTGAATTATTATACGAACGTGCAAAAGAGGCAATAGCAAAAGGTATTCCTATTTCAAAAGTGAAAAATGAGGATGTGTTTTATGAAGTCATCCAAATGAAAAATCGAATACCGAACGATTTTACCGATGAATTTACGAAATTAGAAAGAAAAATAAATGACTATTTTAATGAGTTATTACATGCTTATCGTTGGGAGCGGGTACCATGATCATTAAAGAATATACCCAATTACAAAAACTAGAAGGCCCGTTGATGGTTGTTTCCGGAATTGACGAAGCAGCCTATGATGAAATTGTAGAAATTAAAACAAGCCAGGGACTAAAACACGGACGTGTCATTCAATTAGAAGACGATATTGCTGTGATTCAAGTTTTTGAAGCAACGGCGAACCTTGCGGTAGATGATGTGCGTATTCGTTTTACAGGAAAACCATTAGAGATCAAGCTATCCAAGGATATTTTAGGAAGGACGTTTAATGGCATCGGTGAACCAATTGATGGCGGTGGCGAGATTTTTTACGGAGTCAGCCGTGATGTCAACGGGAGACCGATGA